>JAPXNL010000095.1:0-8122 GCA_033808535.1 Clostridia bacterium | reverse complement strand
GTGCTACGAGTACGCGATACTACTCATAAAGAAAGGTCTTGCGTATGTGTGCGACCTGTCGCCCGAGGAGATGAACGAATACCGCGGCACGCTCACCACGCCGGGCCGCGAAAGCCCGTGGCGCAACCGCTCGGTTGAGGAAAACCTCGACCTGTTCGAGCGCATGAAAAACGGCGAGTTCCCCGAAGGTTCGCGCACACTGCGCGCCAAGATCGACATGGCGTCGCCCAATATGAACCTGCGCGACCCCGCGCTTTACCGCATCAAGCACATGCCCCATTACAGGCAGGGCTACAAATGGTGCATATACCCGATGTACGACTATGCGCATCCGATCCAGGACGCGATGGAAGGCATAACCTATTCGCTGTGCTCGCTGGAGTTTGAGAACAACCGCCCGCTTTACAACTGGGTGGTTGAAAACATCGGACTGTTCAAACCCGAGCCGCGGCAGATTGAGTTCGCGCGGCTTAACATTACCTACACGGTGATGAGCAAGCGCTATCTGCGCAAGCTGGTGTTCGAAGGACATGTCGACGGCTGGGACGACCCGAGAATGCCCACATTGTGCGCGCTGAGGCGCAGGGGATACACGCCGTCGTCGATATTCGAGTTCGTGCGCCGCGCGGGCATAGCAAAAGCGAACAGCATTGTCGACATCGAGCTGCTCGAGCACTGCATCCGCGAGGAGCTGAATACCACGGCGCCCCGCCGCATAGCAGTGCTTGACCCGATTAAAGTGACGGTGGTAAACTACCCGGAGGACAAAACCGAGTATTTCAGCCTGCCCAATAATCCCGGCGACCCGAACGCGGGCACCCGAGAGCTGCCGTTCACAAGGGAGCTTTATATCGACCGCGATGATTTTGCGGAGGTGCCGCCGCCCAAGTTCCACCGCCTCAAGCCGGGCGGCGAGGTGCGGCTGATGGGCGCGTATATAGTTAAACTTGAGGAGACAGTCAAAAATCCCGACGGCAGCATAGCAGAGCTGCGCGTTTCGGCCGACCTTGAAACGCGCGACGGCAATCCCGCCGACGGACGCAAGGTGAAGGGCACGATCCACTGGCTTTCGGCAAAGCATGCCGCAACGGCAACCGTCATGCTATACGACAAGCTGTTCACCGAGCCGAACCTAAACAATATCCCCGAGGACAAAGACTTCACCGACTATATAAACCCCGATTCGCTTAAAGTGATAACGGATGCAAAAATCGAGCCGTCGCTTGCCGGCTCGAACCCCGGCGACAGGTTCCAGTTCGTGCGCACCGGCTACTTCTGCCGCGACACGAAAAATCCTGACACCTTCAACCGCATTGTCACGCTGAAGGACAGCTATAAATTCTGATCCGCCGATAGCGGATTAAAGAAAGAAGATGTAATAATGAGCAGACTTGAAACAAACTGCCTGCACGCGGGCTATACGCCGGGCAACGGCGAGCCGCGCATGCTCCCGATATACCAGTCCACGACCTACAAATACTCCAGCTCCGAGGAAATGGGGAAGCTGTTCGACCTCGAGGCGGAGGGCTATCTCTATTCCCGTATTCAAAACCCGACAAATGATGCCGTCGCCGCCAAAATCGCGGCGCTTGAGGGCGGTTACGCCGGCATGCTGACCTCGTCCGGTCAGGCGGCAAACTTCTTCGCGCTGTTCAATATCGCAAGCGCGGGCGACCATATAGTTGCCTCGACCGCAATTTATGGCGGCACGTTCAACCTTATCGCGGTGACGATGAAGCGCATGGGGATAGAGGCGACCTTTGTCGACCCCGACGCGTCCGAGGAGGAGCTTGCCGCGGCTTTCAAGCCGAACACAAAAGTGCTGTTTGCCGAAACGCTTTCAAACCCTTCGGTCATAGTGCTCGACATCGAGAAATTCGCCCGCGTCGCACACTCTCACGGCGTGCCGCTGGTTGTGGACAACACATTCCCCACGCCCGTCAACTGCCGCCCGATCGAGTGGGGCGCGGACATCGTCACCCACTCCACTACCAAGTACATGGACGGCCATGCGGTCGGCATCGGCGGCGCGATTGTGGACAGCGGAAACTTCGACTGGGAGGCGCACGGCGGCAAATTCGCGTGCCTTACCGAGCCGGACGAGTCCTACCACGGCATCAGCTATACAAAGAAGTTCGGTCGCGGCGCGTATATTACAAAAGCGACAGTGCAGCTTATGCGCGACCTGGGCTCTATCCAGTCGCCGCAGAACGCTTTTTACCTCAACCTCGGGCTTGAATCGCTGCACGTCCGTGTGCCCCGCCACTGTGAGAACGCGCTTGCGATTGCAAGATTCCTTGAGAAACATAAAAACGTCGCGTGGATAAATTATCCCGGACTTGAGAGCAGCAAATACCATGCGCTCGCCAAAAAATACATGCCGACGGGCACCTCGGGCGTCATGTCGTTCGGCATACGCGGAGGACGCGAAGCTGCGGTGAAATTCATGGATAGCCTGAAGCTCGTGACTATAGAAACGCACGTCGCCGACTCGCGCACCTGCATGCTGCATCCGGCAAGCACGACGCACAGGCAGCTTTCGGACGAGCAGCTTGCCGCCTGCGGCGTCAGCCCGGATATGGTGCGGCTCTCCGTGGGAATTGAAAGCGCAGAGGATTTAATTGCAGACATCGCGCAGGCGCTGGAAGCATGAACTTACCATAAATCAGGGCAAACGGATCAGAGAAGCATTCCGTTTGCCCTGTTTTAACTGTTTAAAGCTCTTTATACCGGGCATAAATGATTGTGATACCGCGCTGCGTTGACAAGGAAATAATTTCGATGGTATAATTAAAACCGTGATGACAAAACTTATCTTAAACGGGGGCAAATACTAAATGAATCTGCTCTACGAGGGCAAATCGAAGCAGGTGTACGAGAGCGGCTCGCCCGACACCTATATAATCAGGTACAAGAACACGGCGACGGCGCTCAACGGCCTGAAAAAAGAGGATCTGGACGGCAAAGGCGAGCTCAACTGCGCCATATCAAATCTCATTTTTAACTATCTTGAGCAAAACGGCGTCCGGACCCATCTTGTCCGTGTTATAGATTCCGTAACAATCGAGGTTAAGCGCGCCGAGATCGTAGGTGTCGAGGTAATCGTCCGCAATATCGCGGCGGGCAGCTTCTCCAGAAAATACGGTGTCGAGGAGGGCATGCCGCTGCGCAACACCACGACGGAGTTCTCGCTCAAAAGCGACGAGCTGGGCGACCCGATGATAAACGACAGCCAGATTACGGCGCTGGGTCTGGCGACTCAGGAGGAGCTTGACTTTATCCGCGCACAGGCGCTGCGCGTAAACGAGCTGTTAACGGATCTTTTTGCTAAATGCGGCATAAAACTTGTCGACTATAAGCTCGAATTCGGTCGCTCGGCAGACGGAATAATACTATGCGACGAGATTTCTCCCGATTCCTGCCGCCTGTGGGACGCGGAGACCAACAAAAAACTTGACAAGGACCGTTTCCGCCGCGACATGGGCGATGTGCTGGGAGCGTACAGAGAAGTGCTGCGGAGGCTGCGCGATGTCCTGTAAAGACAAAAATGCAAGCTACGAGAGTCCGTTTTGCACGCGCTATGCAAGCCCTGAAATGCAGCGCATTTTCTCGCGCGATGTGAAGTTTTCGACATGGCGCAAACTTTGGGTCGCGCTTGCCGAAAGCGAAGCGGAGCTGGGGCTTGACATAACGCAGGAACAGATCGACGAGCTTAAGGCTCATATATACGATATAAACTACGACGTTGCGGAGGCACGCGAGCGCGAGGTGCGGCACGACGTTATGGCGCATATATTCGCCTACGGCGTGCAGTGCCCCAAGGCAAAACCGATAATCCATCTGGGCGCGACATCCTGCTTTGTCGGCGACAACACCGACATAATCCTCATGCGCGAGGCGCTTAATAGGGTGCGCTCGTTGCTGGTTTCGGTCATGCGAACACTCTGCGATTTTGCCGACAAATACAAAGCATTGCCCACGCTTGCCTACACGCATTTTCAGCCGGCGCAGCCGACGACGGTCGGCAAGCGCGCTGCCTTGTGGCTGCAGGACCTTGCGTTTGACCTTGAGGCGGCGGACCGCGCCGTCGCCGGGCTGAAGCTGCTCGGCTGCCGCGGCGCGACGGGTACAGCCGCCAGCTTCCGCGAGCTTTTCGGCGGCGACAGGTCGAAAGTTGCCGAACTCGAGCGCAAAATAGCCGAAAAGATGGGCTTTGACGGCGTGTACGACGTCAGCGGGCAGACCTATTCGCGCAAAGTCGACTACACGGTGATGACCGTGCTGTCGGGCATAGCCCAGAGTGCGTATAAATTTTCAAGCGATATCAGGCTGCTGTCGCACCTGAAGGAAGTTGACGAGCCGTTTGAAGAAAAACAGGTCGGCTCGTCGGCAATGGCGTATAAGCGCAACCCGATGCGCAGCGAGCGCATCGCTTCGCTGGCGCGATATGTGATAGCAAACGCGCTCAATCCCGCGCTCACGGCGTCGGCACAGTGGTTTGAGCGCACGCTCGACGACTCGGCAAACAAGCGCATCAGCATACCGGAGGCTTTCCTTGCGGTCGACGCAATTTTAGCGCTGTATAAGAGCGTAATATCCGGACTGACTGTATATCCTAAAATGATAGAGCGCCATCTTGCGGAGGAGCTGCCGTTCATCGCGACCGAGAATATACTCATGTATTGCGTCAAGCGCGGCGGTGACAGGCAGGCGCTGCACGAGGCGATCCGCGAGCATTCGGTTGCGGCGGGACGCACGATAAAGGCGGAAGGCGTGGAAAACGACCTCATCGCCCGCATTGCAGCCGACAGACGGTTCGGGCTGACCGAGGCTGAGCTTGCAAAGCTGCTCGACCCCGAAAAGTACACGGGCTTCGCACGCGAGCAGACCGAGGAGTATGTGGCGAAAGTGCGCGCAATGCTCGGCGGCTATGACCTGCCGGAAGCGGATTCGGAAGTAAGGGTTTAAACATAGAGCGCATTTACTGTTAGTCTAATATAGAAAGTTTGTGAGAAACAATGCTGAGCGCTATAGTCGGCATTAACTGGGGCGACGAAGGCAAAGGCCGGATGGTCGACCTTTTGGGCAGCCGCTATGATATCGTGGTGCGGTATCAGGGCGGAAACAACGCCGGCCACACCGTTGTAAACGAAAAGGGGAAGTTCATTTTAAACCTGCTGCCGTCGGGTATTTTGCGCGACAACACCGTAAACGTCATGGGCAACGGTATGGTGATAGACCTGCAGCATCTCGGCGAGGAGATGGGCAGGCTGACCGGCGCGGGTATAAAAATTACGCCCGACAATCTTAAAATCAGCGACCGGGCGGTTATTTGCTTCCCGTTTCACAAGCGGCTTGATATACTTGAGGAGGAGCGGCTTGGCGAGAAAAAGTACGGCTCCACAATGCGCGGCATCGCGCCCGTTTACTCCGACAAGTATATGAAAAAAGGCATCCGCGTGGGCGATCTGCTTTCGCCCTCCACTTTGCGCGAAAAGATAACCGCGCTGCTGGAGTGGAAAAACCTGACGATTGCGGGCGCATACAAATCCGAGACGGCGGACGTGGAGGAAACGCTCCGGTGGCTGGAGCGCTGGGGCAAGCCGATACTCCCGTTTGTGTGCGACACGGGAAGCTACCTTTACAGTGCGGCGAAGGCCGGGCGCGACATACTGTTTGAAGCGCAGCTCGGCGCGCTGCGCGACATCGACTTCGGCATATATCCGTATACATCGTCGTCCAACAACATCGCCGCATACGCGCCGATCGGCGCGGGTGTGCCGGGACTCAAGATAGACAACGTCATAGGCATAATGAAGGCGTATTCGACCTGCGTGGGCGGAGGCCCGTTTGTGGCTGAAATGTTCGGCGCTGAAGCTGAGATGCTGCGCGAACATGGCGGCGAGTACGGCGCGGCGACGGGACGGCCCCGCCGTGTGGGCGGATTCGATGTTCCGGCGTCAAAATATGGCGTAAAAGTGCAGGGCGCGGACGTGCTTGCGCTGACAAAGCTCGACGTGCTGTCGTATATGGACGAAATTCCGGTTTGCGCAGCGTATAATATCGGCGGCGATATAACAAACGAGTTTCCGACCGGCGACAGGCTGGCGGCTGCCAAGCCGGTTTACAAGTACTTCAAAGGGTTCGGCGCCGACATATCGGGCTGCCGCAGGCTGTCGGATCTTCCGGCTGCCGCACGCGTATACGTGGATTATATCGAGCGCGCCGTCGGGTGCCCGATTAAGTATATATCGGTTGGCGCCGAGCGCGACGCAATCATAGAGCTGTAACGTGACACGTCCGGGTCAGCGATAACCCCGGACTTGCAAAAACTGCGTAGTTTATTTCTTTAATTTCTTTACTTTTCTCCCGCTGATTGAGCGGGGCGATTTGATTTGAGGAGAAACATATGACAGGTCACAAAGAAACCGTAGTGGTGCTCGATTTCGGCGGGCAGTATAAAGAGCTGATTGCACAGGGCGTGCGCAGGCTGGGCGTTTACTCGGAGATTAAGCCGGGCAACGCGCCGATAGAAGAAATAACCGCGCTAAACCCCATCGGCATAATTTTAACGGGCGGTCCCGACAGCGTCGACGAGGAGGACGCGCTGACTGTCGACCCCGCGCTGTTTTCGCTGGGCATCCCGGTGCTGGGCATCTGCTACGGCATGCAGCTCATGTGCCATATGCTGGTCGGCGAGGTCACGCGCGGCGAGCAGGGCGAGTACGGGCGGGTTAAGGCCGAGCTTGACCCGAACTGCATTCTTTTCAACGGCGTAGACAGCCATCCGATGGTGCTGATGAGCCATCACGACCGCGTGAAGACGCTTCCGGAGGGTTTTGTGTGCTTTGGCAAGACCAAAACCTGCCCGATAGCAGCCTGCGGAAACGTAAAGGACAAGCTTTACGCGCTCCAGTTCCACCCCGAGGTCAAAAACACCGACAGCGGGCTTAAAATAATAGAGAATTTCCTGTTCGGCGTCTGCGGCGCTAAGGGCGACTACAGCATCGACGACTATATCGAGCAGATTATAGCCGAAATCCGCGGGCGCGTGGGCAACAAGCGCGTGCTGCTTGCATTGTCGGGCGGCGTTGACTCGTCGGTCTGCGCGGCGCTGCTGTCGCGCGCAGTGCCCGGGCAGCTTACATGCATATTCGTCGACCACGGCTGCATGCGCAAAAACGAGCCCGACGAAGTCGAGGCAGCATTTGCTAACCGTGACCTGCACTTTGTGCGCGTCAACGCCGCCGACCGCTTCCTTGCGAAGCTGGCGGGCGTGACCGATCCGGAGCGCAAGCGCAAGATAATCGGTGCGGAGTTTGTAGCGGTGTTCGAGGAGGAGGCAAAGCGTCTCGGCGAAATACATTTCCTTGCACAGGGCACGATTTACCCCGACGTTGTCGAGTCGGGAATCGGCAAGTCGGCGACGATCAAGAGCCACCACAACGTCGGCGGTCTGCCCGAGAATATCGGTTTTGAGGGAATTGTCGAGCCGCTTCGCGAGCTGTTCAAAGACGAGGTGCGCGAGCTGGGCCGCAGGCTCGGTTTGCCGGATTCGGTTGTCGAGCGCCAGCCCTTCCCCGGTCCCGGACTTGCGGTGCGCTGCATCGGCGAGATAACCCGCGAGAAGCTTGACATTCTGCGCGAAGCCGACTATATCGTCCGCACTGAGTTCGGCAAGCTCAAGAATAAGCCCGACCAGTATTTCGCGGTGCTGACAAATATGCGTTCGGTAGGCGTGATGGGTGACGAGCGCACATACGAGTATGTGCTCGCGCTGCGTGCGGTGACGACGACAGACTTTATGACCTGCGAATACACGCGCATCCCGCACGCAACGCTCGCGCGTACCGCGTCGCGCATCGTCAACGAGGTAAAAGGCATCAGCCGCGTGGTGTTCGACATTACCGGAAAGCCCCCGGCGACGATCGAGTGGGAGTAATATATTTGGTTGCATGAATTTGCTTTAGTGGTATCCACTAGCTAGGTGCAAGCTTAAACACATAAAAAATCAGCCTACCTTCACTTTTGAGGTAGGCTGATTTTTTAGTGCGCGCGGCATGCGTGCGACCTTGACGGTGAAAGTCCGTTACGGGGGTTGATAGCACCAACCGTTAGCCAA
>JAPXNL010000094.1:7710-8182 GCA_033808535.1 Clostridia bacterium | reverse complement strand
GGCTTTGCCTTTGGTATCACGCTTGAGGGGGGGTACCCCCCTCAAGACTCCCCCAACGGAGGAGGTATTCCCCGCGCCCCCTCTGGGTGCAAACTTATAAGACCGACGTCCGCCGCCAGTGGCGTCCGTCGGTATCTCTAACCGGTTTAAGGTTCTGCCTGCCGGTTTGTTCGCACCGCCTCTTATGCTATCGACGTTTGGTTAAGCAATATAAAATACAGCTTTCGGCTGACGCCGACGTATCCCCCGTACCCCCCTATCGGTGTAATCGGGATTGATATACCGATCGGTGCGGCAAGAAAAAACACAAGCCGCCCCGAGGGGTAAGGGACCCGGAGGAGCGGCGCGGGTTGAGCAGTGGTTGCTTTTGATTGAAATGGATTGGATGATGCCCGAAATGCTTACATTCACTTCGGATGGCAGGCATATGCGTATAGTATGTTTTAAGCCATGATGTCCAATACAGAAGTTT
>JAPXNL010000094.1:0-7700 GCA_033808535.1 Clostridia bacterium | reverse complement strand
CCCCCCCCCCCAACGCATCCCCGCGTCCCACACAGCCACTTATAGAAGCGTTAAGAGTTCAGATAGTTTAGATATAGACGGATATTTTTCGCTGGGTTTGGCGCCGGGTTTATAGGTGATGAGCACGGGATTGATTCCGAGCGCCGCCGCTCCGTCAAGGTTGCTCTCTAAATCGTCTATGAATATCGTCTCGCGCGCGGGCAGCCCGAGCTTGCCCAGCGCGTCCTCGTAGATGCGCCGGTCAGGCTTCAGCACGCCCACGTCGCAGCTGAACGTGAAGGTATCGAAATACTCCGTCAGCCCGCCGTAGTCGAGCATACGCGTGATCGACGGCCAGGTGTCGGAGATCACGCCCAGCCTGTACTTGCCGCGCAGCGCCTGCAGCGTCGGCAACGCGTCGTCGAAATATATGTAATTTTCCATGTTGTAAACCTTGTCGTGCGCAATCTCTTCAACCTCACCGGCTGTCAGTCCCAGCTCCGGCAGGCCGTCGGCTATCATGACAAGGAACGCGCGATTGTAGCCCAGCTCCTCCTCCTCGCTCTCGACCCGCACTTTCGAGTCGAGGAACGCCTGAGCGCGCGCAAGCACCTCGCGCCGCCTCTCCTCGGGAATCGAGAGATAGCGCTCCGATTTCATCAGATCGGCTATTTTTTCATTATTATAAACCCAGGTCCCGTAACGCGGCGAGAGCAGCGTCCAGCCGACGTCGAAAAATATGCCCCTGATACCGTTATATTTCATTTGCAACCTCACAAAATCATAATTCAGCAGCATCCATATTATACCACAAGCCGCCGTTCAAATCAACATATATAATTATAAGCCTGAAAAAGGGGATGTTATGACAGTCACACGCGAATATTTCGAGTCCGCCGCCATGTGCCTGTACGACCAGTGCGAGTATCCGGCGGTGCGGTACTGCATACTCACAAAGCTGCTCGGCAGAGAAGCGCCAGAAGAGCTCTACAATGCGTTTTTGCACAGCGACATCGTGGACGAGCTTAATAAAACTCAGGACGCCGACGGCGGGTGGGGATCGCTCGAGTCAAAAGACTACACAGTAAAAGCAAAGTTCCCGACCACGGCGGTAGCCATAAACCGCTGCCTTTACATCGGGCTGAAAAAAGACGACCGCGACATACTTTTCATGGCAAAGGAATACCTTGAGAGCTTTCTGCTCGGCACCAGCCGCGAGAAGGTCAGGATCACAAACGAGCGCATCATACCGTGGCGCAGGGCGGTTGTGTGCACTCTGCTCGAGTCGATCGAAAAGAACAATCCGCTCTGCGATCAGGTTTACGGCGAGTGGCTATATATTGCCGAGCGCGCGTTCGAGGACGGTGAATACTCGTATGAGCGCGAGCGCGACGCGCAGCACGAGGTGTTCGGCACGCGCGAGGACAGGCTCGTGCCGATGCAGGAGGGACTGCTGTTGTGCCGGCGCGAGAATATCACGCCCGAGCTCGAGGACGCAATGCTGCGCCACTACGGCGGACACGCCAGCATTCACGGTCACTTCTGGGAGAAAACGCCCGGCCGCCTGCCCGAGAGCTTCTATTATGAGAAAACCCGCCGCTGGATGCACACGTTCAACTACATAAACATGTTCCTGCGGCTCAAAATTGTATCTCGGCGGCGCGGTCGAATGGCTGCTTTCCTGCCGCGGCGAGGACGGGCTGTGGGACTGGGGCCCGCAGGTAAAGGACCCGTGGGGCTACTTCGGCTATTTTTCGACCACGCGGAATTACAAATTCAACCGCAAGATCGACTGCACGATGGAGATATTGTCGTTTTTGGGCAGGTACATAGAAAATAATACATAAAAAGCACCACCGGCAGCGCCGTATTATAACAATAGGTAGGTGGCTGAAAAGGGATGCGAGAATCATACAGTACCTCTAACTTTTAGCGACACTGCCGAACACCGCCAGTGATGTCCGGCGATATCTCCATACTCCGGAGTCACAACCAGCCGGAAAGCAAACCATCTTCATACACTCTGTAATAACTGATAAATACCGACGAAGTTTGTGAATTCCAAAAAATAAATAGTACTTGCCAGTTGACTTATCTGTTAACATAGTTTAAAATAACTGTGATAATTATACCTTCGGAGGTACATATGTCAGCGAAAATTGTATCATTGCTGCTGGTTGCAGCTTTGCTTTTCACAACCATAGTGGGTTGTGCAAATAGCGGCGATAAGCAAACAGACGTCACCGCTTCCGAAACGGAGACCTCAGGTGCAGATTCGGAGACGCGTACCGACTATTTTGCGACGCTGCCGGACTATGATTTCGGCGGGGAAGACTGCAATTTCCTCTGCCGCACCACGCTGGAATATGAGATCGCGGTGGACGCCGAAGACGGCGAGATCGTCAACGACGCGATTTACAAGCGCAACATGCGCATCGAGGAAGCGTATAACACGAAAATCACATACAACGCTATCCCCGGCTCGTGGAGCGACGCGTCGGCGTTCCAAACTGCCATCTCTAAAGCCGTGAAAGCCGGCGACGACTCGTATGACGCCGTCGCGGTCTATCTGGCATACGGCGCACCGCTCGCCTCGCAGGGCAACTACTATGCGCTGAACAAAATCAAAACCATGAACATCAATGCCGAATGGTGGGTCAAGAGCCTGGTCGAAAACAACACTGTTTACGGCAACCTGTATTTCATAATCGGCGACTTCTCGCTCACGATGTGGAGCTACATATACGCGATCTTCTTCAACAAGCAGATCGCAGCCGATTACAACATCGAAAACCCCTACCAGACAGTCAAAGACGGCAACTGGACGCTTGACAGGCTGATAGAGCTGTCCATGCTCGTGTCGCAGGATCTCAACAACGACGACACGTATGACCTGGATGATAAATACGGGTTTTTGACCAACAACCACAGCATGCGCGCCATAGTGACAAGCTTTGAAATACCGCTTGCGCAGCATACAGACGACGGCGGTTTCGAGCTTGTGTTCTATAACGAGCACACCGTCGATGTTTTCAACAAGCTGTATGAGTTCGTACACAATAACAACTCGTCGTTTATCCTCGATCCGAACATCGACCACGCCGGCGGCGCCTACCTGTCCAAAGTTTTCATCGAGGACCGCGCGCTGTTTATGACTTACACGCTTGACATGACCGAGATGCTGCGCGATATGAAGAACGACTTCGGTATTCTGCCCATGCCCAAATACAACGAGGCGCAGAAAGAATACATGTCCCACTCATACGACGGCGCGAGCATTTTCGCGGTGCCGGTTTCAGCGTCCAACTATGAGTTCTCCGGCGCGATGCTCGACGCGCTGAGCGCCGAAAGCAAATACACTGTCATCCCCGCGTTCTACGACACAAAACTTATGACCAAGGTCACGCGCGACAACGACTCCGCCGAGATGCTCGATATCATCCGCCGGGATATGACGTTCGACTTCGCGTATGTGCACACCATGTCGCTGGACTACATCTTCTCGATGTTCGGCGATATGATCGGCGGCAAAAACGACACATTCGCCTCCACATACGAGAAAAAGTCGAAGTCGCTCAATAAGATGCTTGAAACGCTGCTCAAAAACTACGCCAAAGTTACGGAAAATCAGGAGATGGCTGAGTAGGGCTAAAATATAACACCGCGGCTTGATATCTCCAGCGGCTGTAAAAAAATAAAAGTAAGGAGCACACGAGAATCTTAGTGTGCTCCTTTTTTTTATTCTGCAGGCTTTACTATTGATACGATTTTTTCAAACAACACCGGGTCGCCGGCAACAATTAAAGCAAGCTTTTCGCGCACTCTTGTTATACCCTGGTAAAACAGGTTCGGATATAAATAATCAGGGTTCGGGTGGGGCAGGCCCTGCAGTATGCCGTTCTCGTCATAGTAGAATGAGTTGTCCATCAGCATTACAACCTTGTCAAATTCCTGAGCTATAACCGTGTCAAAATCATCGCAATATGCGGAGTAGGGGCAGGGCTCATATCTCGTTTTGGTGTAATTTATGAATGTATAACCTTTTGCTTTATAGTACTCCAGCAGGTTCTGCGCTTCCTGTGTCGTGTTGGCATAATTCAGCTGTACGTTATAAAATTTCAAATGCGCTTCCGGCTTGTGGCTTAAGTTTTTGATACTGTGTATAAACGAATTCAGCTCCCTGTTTGTGCGAATTTTCTCCGAAAGCGTGTATTCGCCGCAAAGAGGCAGCTCTCTTATCCTGCCCGCAATATCGTTTTTCTGCTCAGTTGCAGACAGTATCTGCTCCGGGTCCGACGAGAAAATGCACACCTGCTCATTTCTTTTGACCGTTGCGCATATCAAATCAAAATACTCTACGCCTATCCGGTGAGATTCGTCCACGAGGATATAATTATAATCCGACAAAGTAAAATTACCGTCCGTCAGCTGCCCTGACGATATAATATTTAAGTTCTCAAGTCCGGCGCTGATTTTATACTGCCCGGCTGACAATTTGCCGCAGTGGACGATAAGCGTTTTCCCGTTTTTCGAGAGTGTTTTTGCAATATCGTAGAGCAGCAGCGTTTTTCCTGTACCGGACCGCCCATCAATATGGATAAAAGTAAAGCGAAATGCGTTATCGATACTGTCGAGCACTTTCTTTTTAATCTGTTCCTGCGCCTGTGTTAAAAAATACTCCCCCTGTATAAATCTGTCCGGCGTATTTACCGGAGAGACCAGATAATCTGATGCACGGAACATATTGTCAATTGTTTCTGAATATTCATTGCCTGTTCTTTTTACAGCATCGGCTATTTCGCTGATACGGGCGCAAACAAGCTCTTTGCTCAGCGACAGTTTATAGCATTTCATCGACTTTGTAATAACCGTGTACAGCAGAATCCGCTTGCCCAGATGCGACAGATAATATTGATTTTTCAGAAGCTGATTTAAAATCTGCTCCTTTGGCACTTCGTCGGATTTTAGTTCGATGTTCAGGCAAAGTTTTTCGGTGAACTTCAGAAGGTCAAACTCTTTGCCGATTTGCGGAATGCTGTAGGCATAAAAGAAGCCGTCCAGGTCTTTAACTGATACGTCATTATCTATAAGAGCATCTGCAAGCAGCCGGAGCGACTCAATTTCATGATACTGAGTTCTCAGCATTTCGTCTTTTTCTGAATGGTGTCTTTGTACAATATTAAACGGAATTTCATTGCGAATGCGCGAAAGCGCGTATATGTTAATCGGTTTTGTCATAAGAGCACCTTTTTTAAATTCGTTACACAGCATCGCTTGCTGTCTGTGTCTTGACAATGCCGAGTGCGCCGTCGAGTATATATCCGGCCTTATCTTGCACTCCCGATTTGTCGGTATAATAATACCACATGCGCCTGCAAAACACAAGTTTTAAGCTTTTCTTCAATGCTTAGCGTATCATGTTCCACTTAAGCTAACTTGCAATATACAAAATAAAACCAACCTTACTAAACCATTCTCGCCCATCCCGTGTTATAATATCCCACAAGGTGTAGAAAAAAGGGGACAGATATATGGAAACGCAAAATACTTCCAGCTCCTTGTACGAGACCAGCATAATCGCGCTGCGAATGGAGCGCCAGCACCTGACGCGGCGGGCAAATGAAGCCCAGTACATCGCGCTATACCGCGACTGCCAGCCGGGCAAAAGCGTATACTGGGACGGATTCGGACAGCCGCCGTCGCTGTCGTTTAGGGCCGATTTCGACGACGTGGAGTTCAACCGCGCCCGGCAGTACGACAGACGCCTGCTCAAGGGCAGGTTCGCGGGCGGCAACCTCGGCTGGGTCACGGCGGAGGATTTCGAGCTGTATGCCTGCCTGTACGCCAAACCGATGGAAGCAATGTCGCGCATGCAGACGGTAATACTGGAGCTTATCGAGCGCATCGGGCCGGTCACAATCCACCAAATCAGGGAGGAGACCGGACTGCCGGTGAAAAAAATAACGCCGGTGCTGCACAGGCTGCAGCAGGCGTTTGTAATCTATGAGGATCAGTATAACGGCGAGTGGGACCGCGGCTGGTACACAATGGCTGAGATGTTCCCGGAGTTTGACTTGCAGAGATACACAAAGAGCAAAGCGCTTGAGATCATCCTGCGGCGGTTTGCCTACCGCATGGCGGCGTTTACGGTAAAGGAAGCGGCGAATTTTTACAAGCTGCGCGAGCGGGAGATTCAATCGTCCGCCGATGCGCTTGCCGCGGCGGGCATATTCGCGAAATCCGGCGACCGCTATTGCCTTGCATCGGACGCCGCCATGCTTTCGGACGGCGCGGCAGAGGTCAAACGCTCGGTGTTCGCGTTGCACGCAAACGATATGCTTGTGCGGGCGTCGGCACATATGCTCGGGCGGTTTGATCCTGCGGGGCGCGACGTGCTGCGTTATTTGCTTATCGACGGCAGGCTGCGCGGTATTGTTACCGGCAAGTTCCGCTACGGGCCGAACGAGCTTGACGACGTAATCACTGACTTGTGTGACGCCGAAGCGTCGGAACGGCGCGACGAGATACTCGCGGCAATAGCCGATGTGTACGGCGGGCGGACGCCAGCGAGGTATATGGGTAGGGAAGTGTAAAGGGAAGAGAAGATTCTGTCTCACTGAGTTGCTGCTGACACCAACGGTGGATGTTCCGGATATTTAGTATAAACCTAACGTTCCAACCGTTTGGATGCCGCCGGACACCGCCAGTGGTGCCCGGCGGTTTCACTAACCGTAGAGTCTTTGGAGTTATTGTTACAGCATCAAAGTATATCGCAAGGCAGGGAACAGAAAAACGCAGCCGCCGGTTTGTGTAAGGGACCCACCGTCATTCGCAAGCGAATAACAGCGTACGGCGGCGCAAAATTTGTATATTTATAATACAACGGTATAACGATAAACAGCCGTCAGAAAAATTAGTATAGAAGTTTTTGAGGGGGTGTGGAGAGCTTTATTAAAGCTCCGCTTTTTTTCAAAAGATCCCCACAAATAATCGCATCAATATAGCAACCACTCTAAGTATAGCACCGTTATATCGACACGCCGATAGCCTGCTTGAGTTCGGCGATGATTTTCTTCTCCAGCCGCGATATATACGACTGCGAGATGCCGAGCATATCGGCGACCTCCTTCTGCGTGCGCTCGCGCCCGCCGCCGATCCCGAACCGCAGCGTTATAATGCGCCGGTCGCGCTCATCGAGCCGCGCGACGGCGGCTGACACCGTCTTGCGCTCCTCCGCATCTTCGATCCCACGCGACACCGAGTCGGCATCGCACCCGATAACGTCAGACAGCAGCAGCTCGTTTCCGTCCCAGTCGGTGTTGAGCGGCTCGTCAATCGAAAGCTCGCTGCGCTGGTTCGACGCCTTGCGGATATACATCAAAATCTCGTTTTCGATGCAGCGCGAGGCGTAGGTCGCCAGCTTGATATTTTTGTCGGGCTTGAAGGTGTTGATAGCCTTGATAAGCCCGATCGTGCCAATCGAGATCAAATCCTCGATGTTCACGCCAGTATTTTCAAATTTCCTTGCGATGTAAACCACGAGCCGCAGGTTGTGCTCCACAAGCACGCTGCGCAGCGACGGGTCGGACTCCATGCGGCTGAGCAGGTCGGCCTCCTCCTCGTGCGTGAGCGGCGGCGGCAGCGTGTCCGGCCCGTTTATGTAGAAAATCTCACCGCCGCGCCGCAAAAGCAGCTTCAGCGCGCGGTCAAGCAACATCTTA
>JAPXNL010000093.1:0-8153 GCA_033808535.1 Clostridia bacterium | reverse complement strand
GGGCTGCGTTACCGACAGAACCCGCCGGGAGCAGCACATGCTTGAGGGCGGCCTGCTGTGGGATGCCGAATCCTGCATCCACTGCAGCCAGTGCATTGAATCGTGCAATCACAACGCCAACCGTTTTGACAATGAAGGCGTATACAAAGTGTTTTATCACAACTGCACAAACTGCCAGCACTGTGTCAAGGTATGCCCCACCGGTGCGATCACGCTCGACTCGCACAACTATGAGGACTTTCAGCGCGGCATGGCGATCTGCACAAAGACCGTGCTCGACACATTCGCGCCCGAAAATGTCTATTACATCAACGTGCTTACCTCGATTACAGCGCTCTGCGACTGCTGGGGCATGACAACCCCGCCGCTTGTGCCCGATATAGGCATAATCGCCGGCGACGATTTGGTAGCAGTCGAAGCGGCCTCGCTTGACAAAATTAAGTTTGAGGATCTCATCCCCGTCGGCGTGCCCGAGGGTATGGAACTGGGCACAAGCGGGCACCTTTTCGAGCGGCTGCACCATAAAAATCCTTATACTCAGCTCACCATGCTTGAGGAGCAGGGACTCGGAAACCGCAAATACAGCCTGTCAGTTATAAAATGACCGAGCGGGTTTTCATCATCGTGCTCGACAGCTTCGGCTGCGGTGAGCTGCCAGACGCGGACGCGTTCGGTGATGCGGGCAGCAATACCCTGCGCGCCGTCGCGTCCTCTCCGTATTTCCGCACTGACAATCTGACGCGCCTTGGGCTGTTCAACATCGAAGGCAACGACGCAATACGCACACCCTGCCCTGCTCCCGTCGCATCTTACGGACGCGCGGCGCAGGCATCAGCCGGCAAGGACACGATCATCGGGCACTGGGAGATATGCGGGGTCATCTCGCCCCGCAGCCTGCCGCTGTACCCGGACGGTTTTCCCCGGGAAGTGCTTGACGCGCTCGAGCGTGCGACGGGTGTGGACTGCCTCTGCAACAAACCCTATTCGGGCACCGAGGTAATCCGCGACTACGGCAAGCAGCATATCGCCACGGGCAAGCCGATCGTCTACACTTCCGCCGACAGCGTGCTTCAGGTTGCGGCGCACGAAACTCATTTCGGGCTGCGCAGGCTGTACGAATACTGTGAGGCTGCGCGCAGGGTGATGACCGGCGAACATGGCGTCGGACGCATTATCGCACGCCCGTTTACGGGCGAGACGCGCGACACGTTTGTGCGCACGGCTAACCGCCACGACTACGCGCTTGAGCCGCCCGGTGATACGCTGTTTGACATTGTCAAGCGCGCAGGGCTTGATACCATCTCGGTCGGAAAAATCTATGATATTTTTGCCGGACGCTCGATTGACAAGCGCAACCCGACACAGTCAAACGCCGACGGCATGAGGGTGCTCGACGAAATAGCCGCTCGCGGCGACTGGCGCGGGCTGTGCATGGCCAACCTTGTGGATTTTGACATGCTGTGGGGGCACCGCAACGACATAGACGGATATGCGCGCGGTATTGCTGAATTCGACGCGTGGCTTGGCGGGTTTATCAACCGCATGACCGACCGCGACGCGCTTATTGTCACAGCCGACCACGGCTGCGACCCGTCCACACCCTCGACCGACCACAGCCGCGAGTATGTGCCGGTGCTGTGCTACTATAAAAATATCGAGCCGCGGAATTTCGGCACGTTCCCCGATTTTACATATATCGGGAAAGTGGCGGGAAAGATGCTTGGATTGGAGGACGTCCATGACGCACGCTGAGCTTTACGCGCTGGCTGAGAAAGCGCGCGTCCGGTCGTACTCGCCATACTCGCATTTTGCAGTCGGCGCGGCGCTGATCTGCTCCGACGGGACTGTTTACACCGGCTGCAACATCGAAAACGCGGCGTATTCGCCTACCGTATGCGCCGAGCGCGTCGCGATTTTCAAGGCCGTGTCGGAGGGCAGGCGCGATTTTTCGGCAATAGCTGTCGCAGGAGGGCCGGCGGACGCCGACGCCTGTGACGACTGCTTCCCCTGCGGAGTATGCCGCCAGGTTCTCTCCGAATTCTGCCCGCCGACGCTTGAGGTTGTCACGCGCAACAAAGTAACAACGCTTGATAAACTTCTCCCGCACGCATTCGGACTTCAGACCTGTGACTAATTAAATTTTAATATACGGAGTATACGCTTTTGAACATCGACACAAAAGAACTGCTTACCGCGCTGTGCGCGATACCGACGGTATCGGGCTATGAGGCGCGTGGCGCAAGCGCACTCGACGCGCTTGCGCTTCCATATTTCGACGAAGTGAAACACACACCCGTCGGCAACCACATTTACGTCAAACGCTGCGGCAGGCCAAACGCCAAAAAGTTTTTGTTTGACGCGCATTTTGACGAAATAGGCTTTCTTATAAGCGACATTGTGCCGTCCGTTGAAAACGGCGGCGTCGATACGCTTGGGTTCCTCAGATTTGTCACTATCGGCGGGGTTGACAGGCGGCTGTTATCCAGCGCTGAGGTTACAATCTGGGGCAAACGCGCTGTTCCGGGCGTCATAACCTCCACACCACCGCATCTTCAGAAAAGCGGTGATTCCGAAAAGCTGCCCGAGCTCGACAAACTCTACATCGACACCGGTCTGAATGTCGGCGAGCTGAAAGAGCTTGCACCTGTCGGAACACCCGCCACCTTCGCGCCGGGCATAACCGAACTCAAAAACGGCAGACTCACCGGCAAGTCGCTGGACGATAAAGTCTGCATCGCAGCAATTATTGAGGCGGTAGCTTTGCTTGAGCCGGGCACATTCGACTGCGATGTATACGCGCTGTTTTCCGCGATGGAGGAGACCGGAGGCGTCGGCGCTGTGACAGGCGCGTTCGGTATTCAGCCCGACTGTGCAATCGCGCTTGATGTCGATTTCGCGCGCGGGCCTGACACGCCGAAGCACAAATCGATTGCGATGGGCGAGGGGCCGTCGGTATCGATTTCGATGGCAACCGACCGCGCGCTCACACAGCGGCTGATCAGTTTCGCCGCCGAGAAGAACATGAAGCTGCAGAAGATCGTCGAAGCGAAATACACCGGCACCAACGGCGACGCAATACATCTGTCACGCGAGGGCGTGCCTGTGGCAGTGGTAAGCATTCCGCTGCGCTATATGCACTCCTGCTCGGAGGTCATCGACACCGCCGACGTAAGCGCTACGGCTGAGCTTATCGCCGGATTTATACGCGAAGGGGGAGCAATATGAGCACAGATGCAAAATTAGGACTGCTGAAGCGCCTGTCGGAGGCATTCGGACCTACCGGCTGCGAGCATGAGGTGAGAGAGATAATCGCGTCGGAGCTTGACGGGCTTTGCGACGAGATTTACACCGACACGCTCGGCAGTCTTATCGCCGTCGTGCGCGGCTCCGGCGCAGGCAGGCTGATGATCGCCGCGCATACCGACGAAGTCGGATTCATGGTGACTCATATCGACGACGACGGCACGATCAAGTTTGACGCAGTCGGGATTGATCCGCGCGTGCTTTGCGGGCGGCGCGTTGTAATCGGCAACGAACCGAAAAACGGCGCCACCGAGCGTACGCGCACCGTCGGCATCATCGCCTCCAAGCCCATACACTTGCAGAAAGGCGACGAGGGCTCGCGTGCAAATAAAGCTGAGGATCTGTGCATCGACATCGGCGCCAAAGACAAAGCCGACGCGGAAAAATACGTCTCTCCCGGCGATTACGGCGCATTTACCACGGAATTCAAGGCGCTCGGCGGCGGTTATTATATGGGCAAGGCTATCGACGACCGCTTCGGCTGCGCGGTTATGATTGAAACAATAAAAAAGCTGCGCGTGGACGGCATTGTACCGGCCCGTGATTTGTACTTTGCATTTACAGTCCGCGAGGAAACCGGGTGCTCCGGTGCGCGTACTTCTGCATATGCGATAAATCCCGACCGCGCGATTGTGCTCGAGGCGACCGCGGTTGCCGATATTGCGGGCGTGCCCGACGCAATGCGGGTCGCGGAGCTTGGCAAAGGCGGCGCTATCTCGCTTATGGACCGCTCAACGATATACGATACCGAATATATTCGCCATGCGATGAGCACAGCGCAGCAGCACGGCATAAAGTGCCAGGTTAAGCGCTATGTTTCGGGCGGCAATGATGCGGGAGTGATCCATCGTACGCGCGAGGGTGTGCCAACACTTGCTATCTCCGCGCCCTGCCGTTATATCCACTCGGCAACATCCGTGTTCCACAGCGACGACTACGACGCAGTCTGCGCGCTTGTGAGGCATTTGGTTGTCTGACACGACACTTAAATAAAACTAAATAACACTGTTGAAAGGCTGCATATGATAGAATTATTAAAAAAGCTGTTTGACGCCCAATCGGTTCCGGGCGGCGAGAAGCCCGTGATGGATGTAATCGAAGCTGAGCTCGCGGGTATTGCCGACGAGGTCAGGCGCGACGCTATGGGCAATCTTATCGCGCTCAAGCACGGCAAGTCGGATAGCCCCCGCCGCATAATGCTTGCGGCGCACGCCGACGAGATCGGCTTTATGGTAACCTTCATCGAGGAGAAAGGGTTTGTCCGCATCACTCCCATCGGCGGCATACACTGGATCGCCTCTGCATTCTCAGTTGTTAAGTTTGAAAACGGCGTGACCGGCGTGCTTGTGCCCGACGCCGATGCAAAAGTCGGTGAGTATGAAGCAAACAAGTTCTATATCGACATCGGCTGCTCCGATCGCGAATCAGCCGAGAAGCTGGTTTCGATCGGCATGCGGGCCGCTGTCGCTCCCCAGCTTGTGAAGCTCGCCGGCGGGCGTATCGCAGGCCGGCCGCTCGACGACAAGATCGGATGCGCGGTGCTTATCGAAGTCATGCGCCGGCTCGAAAACAACGCTGACGACGTATATAGTGTCTTCACTGCCCAGGAGGAAGTCGGGTGCCGCGGCGCGCGCACTGCTGCGTATGCGGTTATGCCCGACATTGCGCTTGCCTGCGATGTCACGGGCGTGGGCGATACGCCCGGCGCGAAGCCTATGGCTGTCAAGATCGGCGGCGGCGCGGCGATAAAGGTCAAGGACGCGTCCGTCATTTGCGCGCCCGAGATGGTCGCGGATCTGACCGAACTTGCCAAGGCTAAGGGTATTAACCATCAGCTTGAAATCCTTTCGGCAGGCGGTACAGACACCTCGCAGATGCAGCTTGCGGGAGAAGGTTCTCTTGCCGGCGCGATTTCGGTGCCCACCCGCTACATCCATTCCGGAGTGGAGCTGTGCGACATGGCGGATGTTGAAGCCTGCGTCCAGCTTTTCGTGCATTACCTGTCTAAATAAGCATGTGTCAGGGGGTAATGCAAAGCATATCTTGCATTACCCCCTTGTTTTTACATGACGCCGCTTCCACTGAATACGAGCGGCTATCCCTCTACATACTGCGGTTATCCGCATATCCTTGCCCCGGGCTATATGCCTGCGGGCATATTTGATGAAAGCACTATTGACTATGAATAATACATCCCTTCCCTCTCTCGACGAGATTGACCGCAGCGCGTTCGCCGCACTGCGAAAACATTTTGATGAAGTCGAAGCCATATCTACAGCCGTAACCGCACGCATACTCGATGCGTTCCGTGAAGAGCGCGTGTCAGAGTCGATGTTTGCAATGACCTCCGGTTACGGCTACGACGACCGGGGGCGCGACACGCTCGAACGCGTCTGGGCGCGCGTGTTCGGCGCCGAGGCGGCGTTGGTGCGCCATACGCTAGTCAGCGGCACACATGCGCTGGCTGTCGGGCTGTTCGGTCTGCTCAGACCGGGCGACGTGATGCTCTCGCTGACCGGCAAGCCATATGACACGCTCGACGAACTGATCGGCATAACCGGCGAGCCGGGCTGCGGCAGCCTGCGCGACTTCGGCATCGAATACCGCGAGGTTCCGCTTAACGGCGACTTCACCGAAGCACTTGCAGACCCGCGCGTTAAAGTCGCGTTTTTCCAGCGCTCTAAGGGTTACGCTAACCGCCGGACGCTTTCGGCTTCCGAGCTTACCGTGCTGACCCGGCGCGTCAAGTCAATGCGACCCGACGTTTACACCGTAATCGACAACTGCTACGGCGAATTTGTCTGCGAGAACGAGCCGGAGGCGGATTTGCTCATCGGCTCACTGATAAAAAACCCCGGCGGCGGGATCGCCGAAACCGGGGGTTATCTCGCCGGCTCGCGCCGTGCAGTTGAGCTTGCAAGCTATCGGCTCACCTCGCCGGGAATCGGCGCCGAGGTCGGACCGGGGCTGACGCACACAAAATCGATGTTCCGCGGTCTGTTTTTTGCGCCGCACTGTGTCGCACAGGCATTGAAAACCGCGATTTATGCCGCATATGTGTTTGAGTCGCTGGGCTTTGAGGTCGAACCGCGCTGGAACGAGCCGCGATACGACATAATTCAGACCGTCAGGCTTGGCAGTCCTGACAAGCTCTGCGCATTCTGCCGGGGAATCCAGGCCGGCTCGCCTGTCGACGCATTTGTCACGCCCGAACCGTGGGATATGCCGGGTTATAGCGATCAGGTTATCATGGCGGCGGGCACATTTGTGCAGGGCGGTTCGCTTGAGCTTTCGGCGGACGGGCCGCTTCGCCCGCCGTACACGGCCTTTTTCCAGGGCGGATTGACATTTGAAAGCGGCCGCATCGGCGTTCTCTCCGCCGCACGCGCCGTTGTAGAGACAATGTAGTATGTACTAATCTGCAATGCTGAATTAAGATACGGTAAAGTTGGTATGCAAAATGTAGCGCTTCCGGCGCTTTTGCAATGCAAAATAAAACGACAAACGGATTTAACGGTATGCAAAAAATAAAATGGACAACCCGGGCGGCGTTTGTCGCTCTTGCTGTTATAATAACTATGGCTATGCTGACTGCCTGCAAGTCAGACACAGGCAGCGACACGGGGGCAGACAGCGAAACTGCTTCGGAAAAACTCCCCGCACTGTTTTACAGCGGCAATATCTATGTGTCCGACGGCTACGGTTCATACGGCACTGTCGACATTTTGCCTGAAGGTTATGCCGAAGCCGGAAAAATTCAATGCGACTGCGGCGACGAGTTGCCCGACGAGGAGCTTGAGGCACGCGGAATCGCGGTCGGCGATGTTGTCTATGCAAGCGCCGATAACTCGTACGCCGTGTATGTTCTCACTGACGGTGAGCTGTTCCGATATCTCGTCGCATCGTCATTCTCCGGCTGATTAAAACAGCCGACGACCTGCGTCACACCGCTTTGACGGTGTAAATGACTGCCGTCGGCTTTTTTATTTTAATCTATAATCTTCTTTTTCTGCGCCATGCTTCTGCGTATCAGCGAGTCAGCCATTGCCATCTTGCAGATTATTTCCTTGACTGTTTTTTCAAGCTCGCTGTCGGGCGAGTAATC
Source organism: Clostridia bacterium (assembly GCA_033808535.1). Lineage (GTDB taxonomy): Bacteria > Bacillota > Clostridia > Oscillospirales > CAG-272 > DTU078. The sequence continues at coordinate 745 of JAPXNL010000093.1, read as the reverse complement.
GGCCGGGAAAATAAAATCCACTCTGCCGTCGCGCAGCAAATCTTTAACCGTACCGCTTTTACCCTTCTGATACACCGCAATTGAGTAACCGCCGTTTGATTTAACAAGTTTCATACAGGGCACATCCGTCATCCCGTCGCCTATGTAAATCATGTTGCGGAAAGGGACCGGCCGCTTGTCCTCGGGTGTGTATTTGTTGAGGTCATAGTCGTTTGATATATCGTGAACGCCTTTGTTTATCCGAAACAAAAACTGAGTTTTGGTTGTATAGTTGACCACATTTTTCGGCCAGCATGCAACTTTGTCTACGTTATACAGAAACTCGCAGGCGAAAACCTCTTTGAAGTGCTTATATATGCGCGAACCTTCGATTATCTCGCGAAGCCCGGACGATATGATGAAATGCTCTACTTTAATATCCAGAGTCTTGCCGTACTCGTTTATACGCTCAAACCAGTCTTCCACGCCGGAATAAAACTGCAGGTCTTTTCCCATTTTGACAAACTCTTCGCGGCGGATGCTTTGCTTTGCGGCATGAGCCTTCTCCAGCATAAGATGCATATAGGCTAAAATCCCGTCCATCTTCTTTTCTTTCGCCAGCGTTCCCGACTCGCGCCAGAAGTCCTCTGCGGTCATGCCGATGTTTGGTATAAAGGTATACTCCTGCATATCTTTCGTGCAAAGCGTTTTATCAAAGTCATACATCCTGTCTCTTATACACATCTGACGCTGCCGACGATGCCGG
>JAPXNL010000092.1:0-8306 GCA_033808535.1 Clostridia bacterium | reverse complement strand
TTGCGACCACGAAAGTGTCTTAACTGGGAAACTCCTTTAGAAGTCTTTTTTGATCAAAAATTGCACTTGACTTGACAATCGAGCGAAGCAAAGAAAGTAACATAAAAACGCCCGGCGGTGTGCACCGCTTGCAAAGTAATAAGCCAAAGCGTAATTTCTACCATCATTCTTTAAATGACGGTGGCGTTAGGCGAGTAAAGAAAGTACCATAATACAACCGCAAGTGGTGCGAACCGCTATAGTTGTATATATCAAACAAACATCATATAATAAAACTACGAGCCGCCGGTCAGGTCTGACACCCATATCCGGCGGCTCAAATTATGTTTTCAAAATCAGTTTCGGTAAAGGCACGGCATTGGCTATAACATCTGCTATATCAAAACGCTCAGCCCGCGTCACTTTAAAAACCCACTGTTGAGCGACAGCGGCAAAACAAACCGGCTGCCGCGCTCGTTCATGCCGTGCAGCTTGAAGAGCAGCAGCTCCGGCATCACACCCAGCCATTTGCTCATGGTGAAAAAATCGCCCTCGGTCTCGCGCACGGCGGCGTTAACCTCGCTGTCGGAAAGCAGCAACTCCGCGCAGAACAGGTTCGCCTCATACTCCATCCGCGAATTGACCGCAAACATCATAGTATCGTGGATCGGCCCGTTTTTCGCCTGCTCTCTGTGCAGTATAAAATGCGCAAACTCGTGCGCGGCGACAATCCGCTTTTCCGCGCGCGGCAGTTTTGAGTTTACAACGATAAAATCGCTGCGCAGCGAGTGAAAATAATAGCCTTTGAGCGACTTATAGCGGTCGCTGTATCTGAGTATCGCGCCGCACCCGCGTATCAAGGCCACGGGGTCGCGGGTCCCGTACTTGCCGGCGACGCGCTCTACCTCGTCTTTAATATATCGATAAGACAATCGGGGTTCCTCCCGCGCCGACGGCGGCACTGCCGTGAGAAGTCCGGCTCATCACGCCGGTTGCCGGCAGAGTTCAGCCGTCTTTCCGCTTTTTAGGCGCGAATTTTTTTGCTATTTCCTTCGATTCGAGATATAACTGCTGTATCTCCAGAAGAAACGCGAGCTTATCCTCGTCGCTCAGCCCGCCGCCCGCGAACAGCGCCGCGCTGCGCTCCAGAAGCTCACGCGCCTCCGCCTCGCCGCTCGACCCGTATCTGGAGGCAGCCTCCGTGATAAACTCCTCGTCCTCGGTCAAAAGATAATTGACATCAACACCCAGCGCCGACGCCAGCCGGGCGTATACCCCGCGGTCGCGCGGGTATCGGCTGCCGGTCTCGTAGTTTATTATGGTGCGCTTGGTGACGTCGGCGGCTCTGCCCAGCTCTTCCTGGGTCATTTTCGCCCTGAGTCTGGCCTGTTTCAGCTTTTCTCCAAACTTCAATTAAACCGCGCTCCTTACCCGTTATTTTCGTGTTGAGTGAAATACAATTTCACCTTACCACTTATAATACACATCCGGGTGCAATTTGTCAAGTGCAATTTATAAATTTCGGCTATTTTATCTGTCCTGCGGGTAGACAAGACCTATCTGCCGCTTTATCTCGTCGTTGATTTCCGCTGCGAGCACGCTCTCCCAAGCAGTCAGCTCGGCAAGCTCGGTCTGCCCCTGCTCCGCGCCGCGGATAAATGCTGCAAGCTCGTGCACAAACCCGTTTTGACCCGGGTCGATTTCAACCGTTTCGTCGCCGCTCTTTACGTGCAGTATAGCTTTCCCCGGCGTCATGTATGCCCCGCAGATCTCTATCTGCCCCTCCGAGCCGTATATCGCCGCATAGCACGGCAGGTTGGTATCGAGCGCACAGGTGAACTGCGCCGTGCCGGTCGCAAACTCGAGCGACGCCGACACATTCGCGTCCGCGCCGTTGTGGAACAGCCTGCCGACAGCCGCGACTTTTTTCGGGCGCTCGCCGCGGTATGCCATGAGGATATACTCAAGCGCGTATATGCCCACGTCGAGGAGCGCGCCACCGCCCAGATTTATGTCGAGCAGCCGGTGAGTGAAATCGGGCGCCGCGACAAATCCAATCGTTGCGACAACGCTTTTCACCTCTCCGATCCTGCCCGCCGCAATCCACTCCACTATTTTGCGGTTGACGGGTATATATCGCGTCCACATCGCCTCCGCCAGCAAAAGCCCGCGCGACCGCGCTTCATCCGCCATCTCTTTTGCCAGCCGGGCGTTGAGCGTCATCGCCTTCTCACATAGCACATGCTTGCCGTGCTTCAAAGCAAGCATCGCGTCCTCGTAGTGCCTGCCGTGCGGGGTGGATATATATACGGCGTCAAGCTCCGGGTCGGCGCACAGCTCCTCGTAGCTGCCGTAAGCGCGTTTTGCGCCGTGCTGCATCGCGAACGCCTCGGCCTTTTTTATATCGCGCGAGCCGGCGGCCCAAAGCTCGGCGCCCTCGGTCAGGTTTATGGCGTCCGCCATCTTGTGCGAGATACGCCCTAGTCCGATAATGCCTATTTTCATTATTGATTACCCCCTTTGTTATTGTTTTGCCGGTTTTCGGAATATGTAAAAGTAGTCGATGTGATACATATATTTATTTTTTATAAAAATTATAAAGGTTCTGGGCAATTTTTGCAATAGAATAATAATGTTTTCGCCGGATTTTTGAGATGTACACAGTAAGTTTACAAATCATCTTATAAGTGTATTTGAAATTCGCACTAAAATGGTATACAATAGAGTCGCGGTTTTAATCCGGGTAATATAATATAACGGAGATGAGTTTACATGACTGAAAACGATATGACGGCAAGGTTTGTTTATGCCGACAACGCCGCGACAACTCAGGTATCGCCCGAGGTGCTCGAGGTGATGCTCCCGTTCTTCAAAGATAAATACGGCAACCCGTCGAGCCTGTACTCGAAAGCGCGCGAGGCTTCCGCCGCTGTCGAGGACTCCCGCGCGAAAATCGCGGAATTGCTTGGCGCAAAGCCGAATGAAATATATTTTACCGGCTCAGGGTCGGAAGCAGACAACTGGGCTATAAAAGGTGCGGCACGCGCGAATATGGCAAAGGGCCGCCACATAATCACCTCGAAAATAGAACACCATGCGGTGCTGCACACCTGCAAATCGCTGGAAAAGGAAGGATTTGAGGTAACATATCTCGATGTCGACAGCGGCGGACTTGTCGATCCCGATGAGTTTCGCAAGGCTATGAGAGCCGACACCATACTCGCATCCGTTATGTTTGCAAACAACGAGATCGGCACTATTGAGCCGATACGCGAGCTTGCCGCAATCGCGCACGAGCGGAAAATCCCGTTCTTCACCGACGCGGTTCAGGCGGTCGGAAACATACCGGTAAATGTTGCGGATCTGGGCGTCGACATGCTCTCGCTCTCCGGCCACAAGATTCACGTCCCGAAAGGGATCGGCGCGCTATATATCAAAAACGGCACGCGCATAAAAACTCTCATCGACGGCGGCGGTCAGGAGCGCGGCAGGCGCGCCGGCACCGAGAATGTGCCATATATCGTCGGGCTTGCACGCGCGCTTGAGATTGCGGTCGGGCGCCTGCCTGAATTTGAGCGCGTCCGCGTGCTGCGCGACCGGCTGGTAAACGGCGTCCTCAGCGCGATTCCCTACTCGCGCGTAAACGGCACGATGGAACACCGCCTGCCCGGCAACGCCAATTTTGCGTTTGAGTTTATCGAGGGCGAAAGCCTTGTGCTGCTGCTTGACAGGGTGGGTATTGCCGCATCGACAGGCTCGGCCTGCTCCACAAATTCGCTTGAACCGTCGCATGTGCTGCTGGCGATCGGGCTACCCCACGAGAAGGCTCACGGCTCGCTGCGGCTGTCGATTTCACAAGAAACGACCGACGAAGACATCGACTATATACTCGAAAAGCTGCCGCCGATTGTAGAGCGGCTGCGCGCAATGAGCCCGCTTTATGAGGAGTTTATGCGCGGCGAGCAGGTTTTCAAGGTTTAGTTTAACCTGTATTCTAACGTATAATCAAAGGAGATAACACAATGGCAATGGTATACAGCGAAAAGGTCATGGACCACTTCGCAAACCCGCGCAATGTGGGCGAGCTGCCCGACGCCGACGCCGTCGGAGAGGTGGGCAATGCGGTCTGTGGCGATATAATGAAAATGTATCTTAAGATAGAAAACGACGTCATCACCGACGTCAAATTCAAAACCTTCGGCTGCGGCGCGGCAATCGCGACCTCGTCGATGGCGACCGAGCTTATCAAGGGCAAGACGATTAGCGAGGCGCTCGAGCTGACCAACAAAGCGGTTGTCGAGGCGCTGGACGGGCTGCCGCCGGCAAAGCTGCACTGCTCGGTGCTTGCAGAGGAAGCGGTTAAAAGCGCTATCGCCGACTATTACCGCAAGCAGGGCCGCGAGATTGATTTCGACACAGGCTGCGACGGTAACTGCGAAGCCTGCGGGCACACCCGATAATGCAGTGAACACTGAGCGCGAGAAGGTGCTGGTCGGTATGAGCGGCGGCCTTGACAGCACAGCCGCGGCGCTGTTGCTTCGTGAGGCCGGTTACGACGTCCATGGCGCCGCAATCGTGATGCACGATTATACCGACACTGCCGCAGCCCGGCGCGCCGCCGCCGAGCTATACATTCCGCTGCATATAATCGACGCGCGCGAGGCGTTTGCCAGATATGTCATGCGTCCTTTCGCCGACGAGTATATACGCGGGCTGACTCCCAACCCCTGCGTGTTCTGCAACCACGCAGTCAAATTCGCGACGCTGCACGACTATGCCCGCTCCCATGGATTTGAACGCATTGCAACCGGACATTACGCATTTGTCGGGTGTGAAAACGGGCGGTATTTTATCCGGCGCGCCGCAAACTCCAAAAAGGACCAGTCATACGCACTGTGGGGATTATCGCAGGAGCAGCTTTCGATGCTTCTGCTGCCGCTCGGAGGGCGCGACAAGCAGGAGCTGCGCGAGTACGCGGCGAGTCTCGGACTGTCCGTGGCTTCGTCAGGCGAAAGCCAGGAGATCTGCTTCATCCCCGACGGGGACTATGTCGCATGGCTGCGCCGCGAATACGGCTACGAGCCGAGCGAGGGCGATTTCGTCGATGCTGACGGAAACGTTCTTGGCAGACACCGCGGCGTTGCATTTTATACCGTGGGTCAGCGCAAGGGACTGGGGTTGTCGCTCGGCCACCCGATGTATGTATCGCATATCGACCCGGCGCGCAACACGGTGACGCTTGCCCCGCCCGGCGGCGAATACATGAAATACGCCGAGCTTGAGGGGCTGGGTTTTCAACTGCTGGACCCGGAGCGCATTCCGGACAAGCTTTATGCCTCGGTGCGCATACGCTACGCAGCGAACCCGATACCGGCGGCGATTACATTCACAGAAAAAGACGGTGTCATGCGCGCAAAAGTCGAATTTGACACTCCTGCCCGCGCCGTCACGCCCGGGCAGAGCGCCGTCGCATACGACGGCGACAGGCTGCTTTTCGGCGGGTACATAAGGCACGGTTATTAGACTGCGCTTTTTGTTTCTTAAGTTTTTATTACAAAAATATAACAAAAGCGGTAAATGTATTGAAATAACCGATGCTGTGTATTATAATCTGTATATAACATCCGGTTTTTAATGTTGGGAGTGATAACTGTGCCGCCGGAGAACGACAAGACTATTACCTTCTCGCTTAAGGACGAACGGGAGCTTGAGATAAAACGGGTGCTTTCGAGCGTATATGCAGCGCTTCATGAAAAAGGATACAGCCCGATAAATCACATCGTCGGCTACCTGCTGTCTGAGGACCCCACCTACATTACGAACCACAAAAATGCGCGCAGCCTGATCCGCAAGGTTGAGCGCGACGAGATTCTGACCGTACTTTTGAAATCATATCTGGGACTGTAATGCCACAACCGGACAAGCCGTCCCTCTGTTAAGCTGTGCCCGTTTTGCCGGCACAGTTTTTATGCGCGACACACAAAACTCTCCCCCAGACGGACGCCGGCTATACCGTCATTTGTTCACGCCGCCCGCGCGGCGTGAATTTTGTTGATAGGGGATTTTTTCGGGAAAACGGTTAATCCTTCGAATTGCTGTGATACTTCCCCCATGAGTCAACCGCAGGGTGTAATACCCGTCGATCGGCAACTCTAACTCTAACCATTCGAGATACCGCCGGACACCGCCAGTGGTGTCCGGCGGTGTCACCACCCGATGGGATTACCATACGCTGGTGGAATACCTTTCTAACAGTTTTCTCCTACCGATGGGATTGATGTACGCTGGTGGAACACCTTTATAACGCTCAAATTACATAGTAAAGCATAGTTACACAAGCTCAGACTGTGCCTCGACTACAAAGCATCAACTATACATATCAAATATAAGGCATCTGATTTTTATGGCTACACAAACTCCGCGCGGCGGGATCACGCCTTCCGCCGTTGCGCTTGGCAACTTTGACGGCGTGCATATCGGTCACCGGGCTATTATCGACGCCGCCCGGCGCGAAGCATCGGCTATCGGCGGAAGAACGCTGGCATGGACCTTCCGCGGTCGTACCAAATCTGGCAATACGCCGCTGCTTACCACGCCCGAATATAAGTGTATACTGCTGTGCGAAGCAGGCTGCGACGAGGTGGTCTGCGCCGACTTCAATGAATACCGCCACTACCCGCCCGAATGTTTCGTGCGCGAAGTGCTGATAGAAGGGCTGAACTGCCGCGTAGCGGTCTGCGGATTCAACTACCGGTTCGGGAAAAACGGTGCGGGCGACGCTTCCCTGCTCTCGGCACTGATGGAAGAGTGCGGCGGACGCGCGCTTATGCTGCCGCCGGTGACGGTCATGCTCTGCGGCGAATCGAATGACGACGGCAAATGCAGAGAGGTGGTGGTTTCCTCCTCGATGATACGAGCAGCACTTGCCGACGGCCGCCCGCGCGACGCCGCGGCGATGCTCGGCCGCCCCTATTCGGTACGTCTGCCTGTCGAGCACGGGCGGAGACTGGGCAGGCTGATCGGCTTTCCGACGATTAACCAGTGCTTTCCGGACGGGATGATCGAGCCGAGGCGCGGCGTTTACGTCTGCTCCTGCGCAATAAACGGCACAGTGTACCGCGGTGTGACCAATATCGGCGTGCGTCCGACGGTCGAGACCGGCGATGTTGTGACGATGGAGACCCATCTGTTCGGCTTTGACGGCGACTTATACGGCATAGAGGTGGAGGTAAGCCTGCTGTATTTTATCAGACCCGAGATCAGGTTCGACAGCGTCGAGGAGCTCCGACGGGCAATAGCCCGCGATGCGCAGTTTGCCGCTGCATATCAGCCTTATAATCCGTAATAGACATATTTTGGTTCATTTTAGCGGATTATACCATATTATACCGAATAATGTCATTACATTTACAATTATTGTTAACTTTTACCTTTGAAATCGGCTTCACCCTGTGTTATAATATATAGGAAGAATAATTTCAGGGAGGTTGAGCAGGGTGAAGAGATTTGGACTCCGCTGCTGCGGCTTGGCGGTTTATGCCGGGAGGGTTTCGGTATGGAACAACTAAGCGCGCACCCTCCGCATGAGGTCGGCACATGCGTGCTCTACCGCGGTTGCGGTATTTGCCGCATCTGCGAGATCACGCCGCTTGATTTCGGTGATGACAATTCTGATTATTATGTGCTGAGATCGGTATTTGATGAAAGCTCTGTCACTTATGTGCCCGTAGGCTCTGAACTTGTCGGGTACATGCGGCCATTACTTACAAAAAGCGAAGTGCTGGACGCCATTGACAACGCGCCCAATTCGGGCAACAGCTGGATAGAGGACAGCAAGCTGCGCGCCTCGGCGTTCTCTCAGCTTATCGAGGAAGGAAACCGCGCCGATATATTGTGGATAATCCTCACGCTCACCGACTATCGCACCGAGCTAGCTACAAAGCGCAGAAAGCTGTATTCATCTGACGAAAAGCTGCTTGCAACCGCACTGCGCATGATTAAAGAAGAATTCGCGTTCGTGCTTGGCATCGATCGCGAGGAGGTTATACCGTACATTAACAACAGACTCGGCCGCGAGTTTGCGGAGCTGCCGTCGGCTTGACATCATGTCGCACATAGTTGTGCGCAGAAAAAACTGACGGGCATAAACACAAACCCTTAGTGAAACCGCCGGACGCCCTAATGGCGTCCGGCGGTGTCTATATTCGCCGAGTCTCTGCTTGGTGGGGAGCTGCTGTGCTGCATCCACCTGCGGTTACTCAAGCCGCGGGTTGGGTAATGGGACCAACATCATTTGCTAGCGAATGACATATAGAAGTTTTCGCGGG
>JAPXNL010000091.1:0-8399 GCA_033808535.1 Clostridia bacterium | reverse complement strand
GAACACGCCTCCGCCGTACTCGGTGTCGGGGTCGGGGCATGCGCCCAGCCAGCACAGGTCGCGGTAGATGGATTCCACATACTCCGGGTCTTCTTTGGCGGGGTTTGTGTCGTCGTAGCGCAGATTGAACTTGCCGCCGTATTTTTTGGCGGTCATATAGTTTATATATATCGCCTTAGCCGAGCCGATGTGCAAATAACCGTTGGGCTCCGGCGGGAAGCGCGTGTGAACATGATCGCGCCAGCCGTTTTCCTCAGACGGCCCGGCTGCAAGCTCTTCGTCGATTATGTCATGTATAAAATTGGAGGTTATCTCTTCCATTGTGTGTTACTCCTGTAATTCGGAATATGTTTTATTATATGTTACGCGAAAGCGGCTGACGGTTTCAGCCTTGATAAGCCTGTATATCATATAGCCGGTAAGCCCGCCAGTCGTGTTCAGCAAAATGTCGTCTATATCCGTCGAGCGGCCTGTCTGCGTCAGCTGGCAAAGCTCAATGATAAGCGACGCCGCCGCCGATGAAAGCGCGGCTTTGCGCCAGCCCGCACCGCGCCACAGCAGCGAGAGCAGAAATCCAAACGGCACAAACACCGCGATGTTGCCGAGTATGTTTATCAGCGCCGCTGCTGGTTTGCCGGCATAGCAGCCGTAAATCAGGTCGTATACAAACTTAAACGGTATCAGGTTTACCTTCAAAAGCTCCCTGCCGGGCGAAAGTGCCGACGGATTGCCGACCACCGTGACGGCTACAATGCCCGCACAGTACATGATGAGCAGCGCAGCGCCGATTTCGTGCACGCGCGTGGTGCTTATATTAAGCTTTCGCATGCGCATCGACGCAAACGCGCGCACGAATACCGCCAGAGGAAGCGCCATAAACATCGCGCCGCCGATTGCAGCGGCATATTGGCTAATAAAATACATTTTTCAGGCTGCGGCATTCAGCTCAGCGAGCCGATAAACTGCGAAACGCGCGCAGTCACGCGCCTTTGCCCCATCACCTGCAAGACTTCATATAAATCGGGCGAGTTGAGCCTGCCCGTGACCGCGACGCGCAGAAACATCGCTATATCTCCCACATGACCCTTGTAGTTTTCGGGCGACTGCTTGTAGAACTTTACCTCAGGTGCAAATCCGAGCTCGGCGGCAATTGCCTTGAGCTTGTCAAACCACACAGTCTGCTCGTCTGCCTCGTCGTAGGTTGCAAGGAAGCGCTCGAGCGCCGCGCGTATGTCGCCTGCGTCGAACCTGTCCTCTATTTTGTCCTCGAGCGCGAAAAACTCGTCGTAGAAGAACGATACATACGGCTTTACGTCCGACCATTTTGCCAGGTCCTTGCGCGGCTTTTTACCGCCGCGTCCGATGGCGAACACCGCTTTTGCATAGTCAGGGTCGGATGAAAGCGCGGTGTGCAGCTCATAATCGTACTCCGCCGCCCACCCGGTCACGCCGGCGTATACCTCGTCGGTTGTCATGCGCGATATGACCTCGCGGCCGATGTCGTTTAACTTGTCGAAGTCGAACAGGCAGCCCGACGGGCTGAGCTTCTTTATGCTGAACGGGAAATCCGTATATGGTTTGTCGGGGTTCTGCATGCGCCACTCCTCGAAGTTTGAGTTGAGCAGCGTCATCAGATATTCAAGCGTCACAATGACGGGATAGCCGCTTTGATAGAAGAACGTCAGCCCGAACTCGGGGTCCTTGCGCTTTGACAGCTTGCGCTTTTTGCCTGTCTCCTCGTCAAGCTTCATTACCTGCGCGGTGTGAATGTATTTGGGCAGCTTAAACCCGAGCGCGCGAAACAGCTCGACGTGGAATGGCAGGCTGGGCAGCCAGCTCTCGTCGCGCACGACGTGGGTGGTGCGCATCAGATGGTCGTCGACGGCGTGCGCAAAATGGTAGTCGGGTATGCCGTCGGATTTTAATATGACGTGGTCGATGAAGTTTTCGGTAACGTCTATCGTGCCCTTGACAAGGTCGTTGAATTTAAAGCTTTTGCCCTCTGTGCCCTCCGAGCGCAGGCGCAGCACAAACGGCGTGCCCTTTGCCAGCTCCGCTTTAACCTTGTCAATGTCGGCATCGCGCCAGACCGCCCATTTGCCGTAATAACCGGGCGTGAGCTTCTGCGCCGTCTGCTCCTCGCGAATGGCATTAAGCTCCTCGGGCGTGCAGAAGCAGGGGTATGCCTTGCCCTCGCGCACAAGCTGCTTTGCGTATGTCTGGTATATCTCGCGGCGCTGCGACTGCCTGTACGGGCCATAGTCGCCTTTGTCGCCGTCCTTTGTCGCGCCCTCGTCGAAGCGGATGCCGTATTTCTCCATCATTTCGATTATCATCTCGGTGCCGCCCTCGACCTCGCGCTTGGCGTCGGTGTCCTCGATGCGCAGGAAAAGCACGCCGCCCGACTGGTGCGCCAGCCGCTCGTCAATCAGCGCGCCGTAGATGTTGCCCAGGTGCACATAACCCGTGGGCGACGGCGCAAAGCGCGTGACCTTTACCCCCTCGGGCAGGCTGCGCGGCGGATAGCGCTTCTCCATGTCCTCAGGCAGGGTTTTTATATGCGGATACAGCAGCTCTGCAAGCTCCAGGTTTATATTGTCAGTCATTTTATTCCTCCGTTGTGTCGTGGTTCCATGTTACTGGAACATGTACATGTTTGTCTCGCGTTCGCGCGAAAGCGTTGTTGACGGTCCGTGCCCGGGGTATACCTTCCACTCGCCCTCAAGCGCTGCGATGCGCCGCAGCGACTGCATCAGCGTCCTAAAGTCGCCGCCGGCAAGGTCATAACAGCCTATGCTCCCCCTGAAAAGCGTATCGCCCGAAAGCATTGTGTCGCCGCGCTCATCGCGGATGAGGTAGCAGACCGAACCGGGCGTGTGCCCCTGCGTGTGCATGACCTCTATAACCGTCCCGCCGAGCGTGATTTTGTCGCCGTCCGCGACCGTGTGTTCCGGCGGGCCTATCGGTTCGTCAGGCGCGCCGGTAAGCCTTGCATACGACAGCGCCGGGTCGGCAAGCATTTTCGCGTCGCCGGCGTGGACATAGACCGGCGCACCGGTAAGCTCCCGCAGCTCATCAAGCGCGCAGGTATGGTCGGCATGCCCGTGCGTGAGCAGTATCATCGCGCAGGTTACGCCGGCGCGGTTCAGCTTATTATAAATAAAGCCGGCGTCGTATCCCGGGTCGACGACCGCCGCCGTTTTCGTCGGCTCGTCGATTACAATATAGCAGTTTGTGCCCATCGGGCCGACAGGGAATTTTTTCAGCTTCATTGTCCTTAATTTTAACCGTTTTTCTGCTTATAATGTATTATTATACCACGCATCCGCCGCCTTGTCCACAATTTTTAAAGGTTTAAAGCGCGATGCTAAAAATTTAAAATGATTTTTCTTGTCGAAAACGGTCTGTTGTGATATAATAAATGTGATTACCGGAAAAGGAGGGCTGTACCGTGAAAAGTGACAAGCGCCGCGAAAAGCCGAAGCTTATATCTGTCCTGTCGCTTATCGCGGCGGCAGCGCTTATCGCCGGGATAACCGTCATCTGCGCGTCGGGCGCCGACGCCACGGGATCGACGATGTTCGCCGGCGACGAGCCGTGGTTTTATGAAAGCAAAAACAAGTGGCAGCAGATACTCGGCAAAATCTATGTGCCGGTATCGATTTTCTATGAACTTGGCTACGAGATCCGGACAAGCTCCAAATCGATAACCATCACAGCCGGCGATAAATATATATCGTTTTCGACGGTGGGCGATAACGAGAAAGCCTATACACCCGAGCGGAAGGAGTTTTACCTGAAGTCATTCTGGCTCTCGCACGGGGTGCTCGGCGTTCCGGTTTCGGATGTGTGCGAATATTTCGGGCTGAATTTCGAGATGTACCCGACCACCTCGAAAAACGAGGCGGACGCCAAAGCCATCCGCATATCAGCCGGAAAAAGCAAATACACGATAACAGACCTGCTGCGAATCTACAACCCCTCGCTTTTGCCCGCACCTGTAGCGACCGAAACCAACCCGGTAGTGCAGCCCGCGCGCGCTTATCTTATCTATCTCACCTTCGAGGACGCGCCGAACGAATACACCGGCCAGATCCTTGACCTGCTCGACGAGTTCGGCTATCGGGCGACGTTCTTTTTAAACGGCGACGCGCTCGAGTCGGGTGCGGATACCGTGCGCCGGATTATCGCCGGGGGACACTCTGTCGGGCTTCACACAATGACGCGCGACAGCCGGTTCTTTGCGCGCGACATTGAAAACTTCATCGGCGAGCTGAGAGAGGAAAACGCGCTGCTCTACAAGCTGTTCCGCGTCACAAGCCGGCTTGTGCGCGCACCCGACGGTTCGCGCACCAAGTCGTTTGTGATAAATGCCGATGAAAGCAGGCTGATAGAAAGCCTCGGCTATGTTATATGGGACTTCAACGTCGACACATACGACGCCGCGGGCTATTCGGCGTCGCGTGTTGCCGACAACGCTATAAACGGCATCGTCAAATACGAAGTGCCCGTGCTGCGTTTCCACAGCACCGAAACCACGGTAAAAGCCCTTCCGGCTGTGCTCGAGTATATAAAAAGCCATTCCGACCAGTTCTCGGTCGCCGTTATAACGCCGGCTGCTGACAACATATCATTTGCCGGCTGAGCGATCGTATTGAAAATCCTGCATAAAGAAGTACCCGCCCGGGCGATAATATCCGGGCGGGTATGTTTTAATTTTAAGTATCAGCCGACCACAAGCAGGCGCGCAAGCGCTTTGTTTTCGATAGCGTTTGTCACGGCGGGCAGCATCCGCTCAAATGCGCGCACGTTATATTCGGTGTCGCCGCAGTACAGCCGCGACGCGGCTTTGCGCAGTATCGCGGCACGCTCTTCAGCGTCGAACGATAAGAGCAGCTTCTCTGCTACGTCGATATCGTCGTCGGACAGCGCCAGTGTGCCGTGCTCTTTTTTGAGATAATCCGCGAAAACGGCGTTTAGCATCGCCAGAGTGTAGATGTTTACCAAAGCCGAATCGTAGCTCTCGCGGCAGGTGTCGCAGAACCGCTTGTAAAGCGACGCGATTGCCAGCTGCCCGAAGTCGCGGCAGAATTTATTCTCGCTGCACAGGTTGATAAGATAGCTTTTAAGATAATATATGCCCATCGCACCTGTTACAGGCAATGCAAGCGGATAATCGAGCATCGCGTCCTTTGGCTTTTGCCTGTCGCGCTTCTTGCGCTCCGGCGGGTTCAGGCGGTGGGGCGCGAATTTCACATCGTAGCCGCGCAGAAGCTCGGGTATCGCACTGTCAAGCGCGTTGTTGTATTCATAGTTCGGCACATTGATTCTGGTGCGCCGCGCTTTGACAAGCAGGCTGGTTGTTTCAAACATCAGGCGTTTGACAGCCCCAAGTCCCCTTGCATAGAGCACGTCCACCGGCGTCGTTCGTATCACTTCCAGCGCGGCGGCATGGCTGCCAAGCGACAGCAGATAGGCGTCGATATTATAGGCAAGCGCGATGGCAAGCTCGCTTGCGGTTTCAGCCATCACAGAGGTGGACTCGCCCTTTGTATACATGGAGATCATCTCGCCAAGCTGTTTATAGAGCCCGAGCTGCAGCAGCTGATATTCCTCTCCTGTCAATGCGCCGCAGCGTACTCCTTCTTCGGCAAGTGAGCTGAGATACGCGCTGTTTCTTATGTTTTTAGGGTTAAGTCCGGGCTGCTTTTGTTCAATCCCGTAGTTCATTTACAGATCGCCCCCGGTATCGGGATAAGCGTCATAGTTATCCTCTTCATCAAGCGCGATGTTGTCGCACTCTTCCTTTATGTATCTGGACAACGTATCAAGGTCGCGCCCGCCAAGCAGCTCTGTTGAGCCGTGGCACGGGCCCTCGAACAACGCATACATGGCGTCGATGAGATCATTGTCGGAAACTTTGTCACGCGTCTCGGATTTATAGTAGTAGAAAATCTCAAGCAGCTCACCGAGCGTTTGGGCATAGTTCTGCGAGTTGAGATACGATGAAGTGCAGAATTTTTCGATAATTTTCAAAATTGCGCCGGAACCAAGCTCCACGCGTTCATTTTCGCGCAGTGAGCGCGAACGGACGTCGACAAGCTCGCGGGCTTCATTCTCCGTAAGTGCCAGGCCGTATTCCGCCGAAATTTCATTGGCGGCAATCAGGTCGCTGCATATCGCGGCGTTCTCAAGCTGCCGCAATTCTCCACCGGCACCCAAAAAGATTGATATAAGCGCTGACATTCAAGCGCCGCCCCCCTTCAAGGTTCATGAAAACCGCGATTTTTGTAAAAAATATAGTTGACAACGACACGCCGCAGTGATATAATAATAAGGTGTCAACACGGCGGCGTCAAATAAGAGTATCCATTCGACCGCCTTCGTTTCTATTATTAAATATACTGTATTATATCATATATATTTGAATAATTCAAGAACGGCAGACTTTTTCTGAAAATTTACAAAGCGTGG
This sequence comes from Clostridia bacterium, assembly GCA_033808535.1. GTDB lineage: Bacteria > Bacillota > Clostridia > Oscillospirales > CAG-272 > DTU078. The sequence continues at coordinate 1,925 of JAPXNL010000091.1, read as the reverse complement.
GACACGTCCAAAGCGAATACTCCGCACAGAGAGCGTGCGCCGGTGAATCAACTATAAATGATTATGCCGAAGCTGAAAGCGACGCCGAGCAATGCGAGGATACCACCCGCGTGTACAAAACCGAATACAAATGAGTGAAAAGTACGGGTGGAACCGTGCGGAAACCATCACAGCAAGTTTCCTCACCCCGGGCAGTGCGCGACAGCGCAGACTGATCCGCGGTGAGTTTTTTTATACCTTGAAATTCTAGTGAGGAGTGAAGAATATGAAAACGGCGTATGAAGTATTAAAAGAAAACGGACAAATCAGCCGTGAAGTGCTTGCAGCGTCGGTTTATGGCGAGCTTTGCGAGCTTTCGGCCGAAGTGCCCGACGGCGCGGAGGTGAAGCCGCTTACCTTCGAGGACGAAGGAGGCAAAAAAGTATTCTGGCACACCTCCTCTCATGTGCTTGCCGCAGCCGTAAAGCGTCTTTATCCCGACGTTAAGCTTACCATCGGCCCGGCGATCGGCAACGGGTTTTACTACGATTTTGATGCGGGCGATATGTCGTTTACACCCGACATGCTTGATAAAATCGAAGCCGAGATGAAGAAAATCATCCGTGATAATCCCCGCGAGGAGCGCTTTACGCTGCCGCGCGACGAGGCAATAAAGCTCATGGAGGAGCGCGGTGAGCCCTATAAGATCCTGCTCATCGAGCGCGTGCCAGAGGGCGAGGAGATATCTTTCTACCGTCAGGGCGAATTTATCGACCTTTGCGCCGGCCCGCACCTTTATTCTGCGGGCGCGATAAAGGCGTTCAAACTTATCCAGTGCACGGGCGCGTACTGGGAGGGCGATTCTAAAAACAAGATGCTCCAGCGCGTCTACGGCGTATCCTTCCCCGAGAAAGCGATGCTCGACGAATACCTGAACCGGCTTGAGGAGGCTAAAAAGCGCGACCACCGCAAGATCGGGCGCGAGATGGACCTGTTCGATATCTACGAGGAAGGCCCGGGGTTCCCGTTCTTCTTCCCGAAGGGTATGATAATCCGCAACCTGCTTGAGGACTACTGGCGCCAGCTTCACCGCGAGGCCGGCTATGAGGAAATCAAGACTCCGATAATTCTCAGCCGCAAGCTGTGGGAGACCTCCGGTCACTGGGATCACTACCGCGAGAATATGTACACGACAGTCATCGACGATTTCGACTTTGCAATCAAGCCGATGAACTGCCCGGGCGGACTGCTTGCCTACAAGCGCAAGCTCCACTCATACCGCGACCTGCCCATCCGCTGCGGCGAGCTGGGACTTGTCCACCGCCACGAGCTGTCGGGCGCGCTGCACGGGCTGATGCGCGTGCGCTGCTTCACGCAGGATGACGCGCACATCTTCATGATGCCCGAGCAGATCAAAGACGAGATAATCGGCGTATACAAGCTCATCGACAAGGTTTATTCAACATTCGGATTCAAATACAGCATTGAACTGTCCACGCGCCCGGAAAATTCGATCGGCACCGACGAAGCGTGGGAGCAGGCGACAAACGGTTTGAAGGGCGCGCTCGACGAGCTTGGGCTCACCTACAAGATAAACGAAGGCGACGGCGCGTTCTACGGCCCCAAGATCGACTTCCACCTCGAGGACTGCATCAGACGCACCTGGCAGTGCGGCACAATCCAGCTCGACATGAACCTGCCGGAGCTGTTCGACATCACTTATGTCGGCGCCGACAACCAGCGTCACCGCCCCGTAATGATTCACCGCGTGGTGTTCGGGTCCATCGAGCGGTTTATCGCCATACTGACCGAGCATTTCGCAGGCGCGTTCCCGCTGTGGCTGGCTCCCGTACAGGTTAAAGTGCTGCCCATCGTCGACGCCTGCAACGAGTACTGCGACTCGTTAGCCGCCGAACTAGATGCTGCGGGCATCCGCATCGAAAAGG
>JAPXNL010000090.1:0-8468 GCA_033808535.1 Clostridia bacterium | reverse complement strand
CGACCGCGACATACTATATGATCGACAACTTCTACCTCTACCGTGACGGCGACGTCGTGGTATGGATAGACTTTCTGACCGGCGAAGAAATGGACGATGCGGCGGCTCTCGGCTCATATGTAATGCTCTACCCCGCCGACTATACGCCTAACACCACCAATTATGACTTGATACTGCAAAAACTCGCCGCATTTTACGGCACCGCATGCGTGGAGCTTGGACCTGCGGGCACGCCCATCGATCCCGACCACCTGCGGGACTCCTACGGAATAGATATTTCCGACCCGGCATACGGCATCCTGTACACCCACAAGGGTGTGGACAGCGCCGTTTACTTCAGCAAGCCCGATGAAAACGGACTGATGTATGCTTATTCCTCGCTGTTTAATCTGGTTGCGACTCTCAATTACAGCGATGTATCCTTCCTTGACTGGGATCTGATTAAATTCGTCGACCGTCCGGTGTTCTACAAAAACATCAACGACATTGCTCAAATCTCGATTCAGGGAGAGGGTGTCGATGAAACATTCACGCTTGAAGGTGAAGGTCAGGAGCTGATTGTCACCCCCAAAAGCACCGGAAAGCCGTTTGACGCCGATTTCGTGCAGAACTTCAGGCAGTTATACAAGGTGTTGTTGTCAATCAATATGGAGGATTACTCGCCAGTGACCGACACCACAAATCTCGAGTGCCTGATGACCATGACGGTCGTAACTGACGCCGGAGATACCAATGTTTACAAGTTCTATCCCTACTCAACCCGGCGGTGCTACTATACCATCAACGGCACGGGACTGTTCTACACCTACAATGACCAGATTAAGAAAGTGCTCAATGACACCGTCCGTGCCGTCAAAGGCGAACCCATTGACTCCGACGGCAAATATTAAGTTATACTTTGCTCCGGCAAATAATACGCGATGGCACAGAGCGCGGGAGACGCGTGAGCCGCAGTTCGGCCCGCGGCGCACCCGCGCTCTGCTCGTAATCGCAGAAAAGGCGGAAATATATTATGAGAAAAGCTTTAAAAGCCGTTGCGGCTGTGCTTGCCGCGCTGGTCCTGGCGGGTTTCACCGGATGCAGCGGCGAGGATCCCGACAACCCCACCGTGATTATTATCGGTGACGAAGAAATCCCACTCGATGAGTTTAACTACTTTTATTACAACACAAAAGCCGATTATGACAAGGGCGACGAGTCGTACTGGACGGACACCTCAAAAATCGGCGAGTTTTATGACGATGTGCTTTATATACTGCGGCGCAACTGCGCTATAGAGGACATGGCAAAACAGTACGACATCAAACTGAGTGCGGAAATAAAGAAAGACATATCAGACTATATCAATCAGATGAAAAACAGCTACTCCGATGAGTCGGAATACTACTCCACGCTTAACGCGGAGCATATGTCGGAGCGCATGTTCAGTGAACTTCTGCAGCTTCAGGAGCTGTGGCAGGATCTTTTCAACTATGTGACAGACGAGGCGTCCGGCATCATATTCGCCGACGATGAAAAACTGCTTGCCGACATCCCGAAGAACTTTTACCGCGCCACCCACATTCTTATTATGAACGACGTGGGCGACGACACGGCTGCAAACAAAGCACTTGCACAGCAGCTGCTCGAACGGATTGAAGGCGGCGAAGACTTTGAAACCCTGAAGGACGAATACAGCGAAGACAGCCGTATGAAAGGCGACACCGACGGGTATTATTTCACCCACGGTCAGATGATCGAATCTTTCGAGAATGCCGTTAAATCGCTTGAACCCGGCGAGATAAGCGGCATTGTCGAATCGGTGTACGGCTATCACATCATACGCCGGCTGCCGCTTGAGGACGCCTATATATACGACCACCTTGAGGAACTGCGCAATGCGTATATGGCGCGCATTTTCAATGAAATGCTGCAGGCAAAAGCCGACACCTACGACATAACCTACACAGACGCCTATCTCACGCTGGATATACTGCCAAATCCCGATGTTACAGAAGATTAAACTGCCCGAGCTGCTCTCGCCGGCCGGCAACCCGGTTAAACTGCGGGCAGCCTTGAGTTACGGTGCCGACGCCGTCTATGCTGCCGGCACGCAATTCGGAATGCGCGCCGCCGCGGGAAATTTCACCGAATCCGAGCTAGCAGAGGCTGTCCGTTACGCCCACGAGAGGGGCAAAAAACTATTCGCAGCGGTAAACATCATGCCGCACGGCGACCAGTACCCGGAGTTGGAAAAGCACATCGAAGCGCTCGGCAGGGCTCAGGTCGACGCGCTGATATGCGCCGACCTCGGCGTAATCTCGCTGGTGCGCGCTATGCTGCCCGATATGCCCATACATGTTTCGACTCAGGCGAGCGTTACAAGCGCTCGCGCCGCTGAGGCGTACCTGCGGCTCGGCTGCCGCCGGGTCGTGCTGGCGCGTGAGCTGACGATCGATGAAATCATCTCGCTTCGGCGCGACTGCTCGCGTGAGCTGGAACTGGAGGTTTTCGTCCACGGCTCCATGTGCGTCGCTTACAGCGGCAGATGCCTGCTTTCAAATTATTTGACCGGCCGCGACGCAAACCGCGGCGAGTGCGCGCAGCCCTGCCGCTGGAATTACCGCGTCCGCTACCTTGAGTTTGAGGAGCAGAAGCGCCCGGGCATGTTCATTCCCGCAGAGGAAAACGAGTTCGGCACTTTTGTCATGTCGAGCCGCGACCTGTGCATGATACGCCATATTCCCGAGCTGTGCCGCGCGGGAATTGACAGCCTAAAAATAGAGGGGCGCATGAAAAGCGAGTATTATGCGGCGGTAACCGCAAACGCATATCGCATCGCGCTCGACAGCTTTGCGGAGTCACCTGACGATTATGTTTTCGACGAGCGGCTGTGGGACGAGGTCGAGTCGGTGTCGCACCGTGAATACGACACCGGTTTTTTCTTCGGACCGCCGTCGCAGAATCCTAATGTTTGCGATACGTTGAGTTATATTCGCGAAAAGGCATATCTTGCCGTCGCGGAAAAATCTGTCCCGCCGCCCGCCCCGATACAGAATTTAATGCAAAAAGGATATACTTTATATCGATTCACACAGCGCAACAAATTCAGGGTTGGCGACACCGTTTCTATCATCACACCCGGCAAAACCGGGCGCGATTTCAGGGCAGAAACCCTCTACGACAGCGAGGGGAACCCGATAGAGTCCACACCGCATCCGCTTATGGAGTTCTGGCTCGGCGTGCCGTTTGAGGTTAAGGAGGGCGATATCCTGCGTGGGCAACAAATATAACGGCAGGCGCAATCGCTGGAATGAAACCGAATCTGCTAACGCGAAACAGCAAAGCCAGACATCGCCCGGCGGGCGGAAAAACTTTATAAAAAACGATACCGGGTTTATATGCGCACACTGCGGCATGACTGTGGAGCCGCTCGGCTCAAGCTCGCGCGACCACTGTCCGTTTTGCCTGTATTCGCTGCATGTCGATGTCATACCCGGCGATCGCGCTTCTGAATGCGGCGGGCAGCTCGTCCCTGTCGCGACAGAGGTCGACTCACGGCGCGGGTTCATGATTATTTACCGCTGCAAAAAATGCGGCGCGATAAAGCGCAACAAATCCGCGCACGACGCAAAGATTCAGCCCGACAATATGGACCTGCTCATCGAATTGACCGCACGACGCGGGGAAATCGATATATAACCTGCCGTCCGGTTTTTAATCCGGACGGCATTTTTCATGCTTTATCCCTGCTCAAGATATTTAAGCTCTTTAACTGCGGCTTCAATCTGCGCGCGCACAATATCGAGTTCTTCGCTTTCGTTTGCCTTTATTCCCTGCTTTGCGAGCGCTTTTTTCACATACTCAAACTTTTCTTTGCCCTTCCCCGCTCCGAATATCTGTTCCGCCGCAAATACATATGTACGCACCAGATTTATCATTTTGGCGGTGCGGTGCGCCGAAAGCACCGCAGCTACAACGGGTATAAGTAGCACAGCCGTAATAAGCCCGCTTGCCGCCGCTGTGATAAGCGCCACAATTTCCATTTATCGCAGTCCCCCTTCCGCCGTGGAGCCACATTATCAAAAATATGCTTATGCATAGTGTTTCATGCGGGCGGAATTTATGCTGGCGAGCCTGTTCGGTTCTCCGGCTTATTTGTTTTGGGTATTTTCTTTCGGATTGCAATTTGAAATACACATAAAACCGGGACAACACTTTATAAATGGTGTCGATATTCCATGTAATTTTATGATTTGGTAATATTTATGATACATTTTGATGTTATATTCGTTATGGGAGATATTGCCATTTTCTTCGAAGTGCGATTTTATTCGCCATAATAAAAATGGATGTGAAAAAAATCATTGCCGGGCTGACCGCGATACTGCTTGTGTTTTCAACCGCTCTTTTTGCCTGCACCCGCGGTTTTTCGGAGTCCATTCCGATGCAGAAATCAACCGGCGGCATACGCATGGTATCGATTGCGCATGCCGCACAGCCGGCTTTGCCCGCACTGTCCGGTGCAAATCCCGCCGTAACTGAGGTAATTGAGCCGGTTAAGACGCCGCTTTATGAGCCCCAATCACAAAAAATCGAACCGGTTAAGTCACTGCCCGATGAGCCTGTAACCAAAGCTGCCATTCCGGAATATTCACACACCGTTTCCTATTCAACTGCGCAGAGAGAAAGCTACATAGTCGTTCCGCGGTTTTATAACCTCAGTGTCAGAGATGCAGTTGCATATCTTGCCGGCTACGGAATTGATGCTCAACCCGAAGTAGACACAGTCGCTCTGGACGAAATTGTCTCCCGTGTATCGTTTTACGGCTGGTGGGATGGCGACAATCTATACATAAAGCCCGGCAAAGAGGTGATCCTCAAAGTCGGCGCCGGCGAGGAATCGCACAGCAAAGATACAGCCACCCACAATACTAAAAACGGCAGCAGGATAGCGTATCTGACATTTGACGACGGGCCGACATGGTATAACACTCCGAGAATTTTGAATATCCTCGAAAACTACGGCATTAAAGCGACATTTTTCGTGGTTGGAAAATCTGTCGCAAGCTACCCGAAACGTCTCAAGGCAATACACGATTCGGGCAATGCAATCGGCTGCCATTCATATTCGCATGCATACAGCGAAATTTACTCATCTGCAGACGCATTTTACGCCGATATGCAGCGCTGGCACGACGCTGTCAGCGGTGAACTGGGCGAGAAATTTGCCTGTTCGCTCTACCGCATGCCGGGAGGTACGTTAACCGCCAGAAAATTCTCAGGTTACGACGCAATCAGAGAAATGCTTGCAGACCACGGGTTCCGCATTTTCGACTGGAACATGTCAAACAACGATGTGTGGAGCCGCACAAGAGCCGGCGGACTCTCTCCGACAGAATACGAAAAGCAATGCTTTGAGCAGCAGCTTGAGCAGCTTGACGCCACCGGCAAACCGCTTATTGTTCTGATGCACGAAACTTACTCCTCTACTGTGGACATGCTCCCGTGGGCTATTGAACTATTGATAGACAAAGGCTACAGTTTTGATACTCTCGACAATTTCAGCGGCGAGTTTCTGCACTGAGATTTTCTTTTTTGAAGTACTTGACAAAACCGCAAATTGTTGTATAATATAGTTGAATCCGAGCCGCAAGTGTTTCTTCCGGCAAGGTACTTTATAATATTTCCTGACACGAAGATTTTTTCTGAGTGATAAGCCCGTATGACACGCTTTTTATCGGAGCGCGCCTTCGGGGCGCGTTTTTTGTTTGTTTTGCAAAGGAGAACTGTGCAAAGTGGAAACGCGTATTGCCATTATAGGCATTATCGTTGAAAACCCCGATTCCGTCGAACAGCTAAACGCGCTGCTGCACGAATATGCGCCGTATGTAATCGGACGCATGGGAATACCGTACAGGCAGCGCGGAATATCGATCATCAGCGTCGCAGTCGATGCGCCGCACAACACTATCAGCGCGCTTTCGGGCAAAATCGGGCGTTTGCCGGGCATAAATGCCAAAACAGTATATTCAAATATGGGAGGCAGCGCTTGAACGAACGCATAAAATATCTCGCCGACAAGCTATACGAAAATCACACTCTCGAAAAAAACGAATTTTACGAGCTGATTTCCGATCGCACTAAGGAGTCGGCTGAATACCTTTATGGTCTTGCGCGCGAGGTACGTGAGGCGGTTTATGGCCGCGACGTATACCTGCGCGGGCTGATCGAATTTACAAATTACTGCAAAAACGATTGCTTTTATTGCGGCATACGCCGGTCAAACAATACTGCCGAGCGGTACAGGCTGACATGCGAGCAGATTTTGGGCTGCTGCAAGGTCGGATACGGGCTGGGATTCCGCACATTCGTGCTGCAGGGCGGCGAAGACCAGTATTACACCGACGAGCGGCTCTGCGACATTGTGCGCGAAATCAAACAGTCCTACCCCGACTGCGCGGTGACACTGTCGTTCGGCGAGCGCAGCCGCGAAAGCTACAAAAGACTGCGCGAGGCGGGCGCAGACCGCTATCTGCTGCGGCACGAAACCGCCGACTCCGCGCATTACAGCAAACTGCACCCGTGCGGATTGACACTTGAGAACAGGATGCGCTGCCTGTATGACCTCAAGGAGCTCGGTTATCAGGTGGGCTGTGGATTCATGGTCGGCTCGCCCTATCAAACTGTCGACAACATTATCACCGACCTTGAGTTTATCCGCGAGTTTCAACCCCACATGGTGGGCATCGGGCCGTTTATTCCGCACCACGCGACTCCGTTTGCCGGTGAGTCTGCCGGCACGCTGGAGCTGACGCTCTACCTGCTTTCGATTATCAGGCTAATGCTGCCCCGTGTTCTGCTCCCTGCAACGACGGCGCTGGGCACCATTCACCCGCGGGGCCGCGAGCTTGGGCTGCTTGCCGGAGCAAATGTCGTCATGCCCAACCTTTCGCCCACAGAGGTGCGGAGCAAATACCTGCTCTACGACAACAAGATCTGCACCGGCGACGAAGCCGCAGAGTGCCGCCGCTGCCTTGAGCGCAGAGTCGATAGCGTGGGGTATAAAATCGTTGTTTCGCGCGGCGACTGGCGCGGGGATAAACCTATATCAGTGAGCACGTGACATAAGAATTGAAAACCTCTTTTAATAAATACACAGCAGACACATAGTTTTAACGCAATCAACAGTATCACTTTTTATTATTATATATTTATATTTTACTGACGGGCAAGCGCTCGCACGCTGACCCTGAAGAAAGGAAGCATTATTTTATGTACGATCCCAAATCGACCCGGGCTGAAGAATTCATCTCGCACGATGAAGTGCTTGACACACTTGCCTATGCAGAGCAGAACAAGCGCAACGCACAGCTTATCGATTCGATTATCGCAAAGGCAAAGGAGCGCAAAGGGCTTTCACACCGCGAGGCGGCTGTGCTGCTCGACTGCGAGCTTGAAGACCGCAACGCAGAAATCTATGCGCTTGCCGAGCAGATTAAAAATGACTTCTACGGCAACCGCATCGTTTTGTTCGCGCCGCTGTACCTTTCAAACTATTGCGTCAACGGCTGCGTTTACTGCCCGTATCACCGCCAGAACAAAAATATGCCGCGCAAAAAGCTGACTCAGGAGGAAGTCGCGCGCGAGGTTATCGCGCTGCAGGATATGGGTCACAAGCGGCTTGCGATTGAATCGGGCGAGGACCCGGTCAACAACCCTATCGAGTACATACTCGAGTGCATAAACACTATCTATTCCATCAAGCACAAAAACGGCGCGATACGCCGTGTAAACGTAAATATCGCGGCTACGACCGTCGAGAATTACAGAAAGCTCAAAGACGCCGGAATCGGCACATATATACTGTTTCAGGAAACATACCACAAGGAAAGCTACGAAAAGCTGCATCCGACCGGACCAAAGCACAACTACGCATATCACACCGAGGCTATGGACCGCGCTATGCAGAGCGGCATCGACGACGTTGGTCTGGGCGTGCTGTTCGGACTCGAGCTCTATCGCTACGAATTTGCGGCGCTGCTCATGCACGCCGAGCACCTCGAAGCTGTCTACGGCGTCGGTCCGCATACGATCAGCGTGCCGCGCATCCGCCGCGCAAGTGACATTGACCCGTCGGTGTTTGACAACGGCATCGATGATGACATATTTGCCAAAATCTGCGCCTGCATCCGCATCGCCGTGCCGTATACCGGCATGATCATTTCCACCCGCGAGAGCAAGGAATGCCGCGAGCGCGTGCTTCATCTCGGCGTATCTCAGATTTCGGGCGGGTCGCGCACCAGTGTGGGCGGCTATTATGAGCCGGAACCCGAAGACGAGTGCTCCGAGCAGTTTGACGTCAGCGACAGGCGCACGCTCGACGAGGTTGTGCGCTGGCTGATGGAGCTTGGCTATATCCCCAGCTTCTGCACTGCCTGCTACCGCGAGGGGCGCACCGGCGACCGCTTCATGAGCCTGTGCAAGAG
>JAPXNL010000089.1:0-8561 GCA_033808535.1 Clostridia bacterium | reverse complement strand
GGCCACACGCGCTCTCCGCTGTTATAATTGAATGTACGGCAGTAAAACGCATGCAGGCATTCAAGCTCCTGCAGCAGCAGTATATTCTCACCGAAGAACGGGTCGGGGATTATCCCTCCCCGCCACAAGTCAAGCGCGATGTTGCCCGGCACAGTCGCGTCAAGACTGTCAAAACCTGATTTTATCAGCTCTGCTTCAGTGTTGACTTTCCCGCCGTATTTGCTAAACTGTTCATGGCTGGTATAAAAGAGCCGCCAGCTCCCATCCAGTGATATGCGCGTGCCCATCGTACATTCGCCTCCGGATAAACAAGGTTATTTGTAAAATTATAACATGATAAATCCGTGATTTCAAGCAGTAAAATATTTGCACTTACGATTTCTCAACTACCATTATTTGGCATTTGTATCACATCGGATTTTGTATTAAAGAAAACTGGAAGATTTTTTTAAAACCCTCTTGCAAAATTCAATCCTTTGTGTTATTATATTAATCACAATACAAGATATTGTGCCAAGGCTGCTTCAAATGTCGAACGCCAATATCAACGGGAATAATATGGACATTTACGGGATTCAAAAACTGACCCTGCTCGATTACCCCGACAAAACCGCATGTACGCTGTTTACCGGCGGGTGCAATCTGCGCTGCCCGTTCTGCCATAACGCGTCGCTGGTGCGGATGGATATAAATCCCCTCGATTACGACGAGATTATGGGCTATCTCAACAAGCGCCGCGGTCTGCTGGACGGCGTGTGCGTCTCCGGCGGCGAGCCGCTTATGCATCCGGATGTTGATGAGCTGCTTGCCGGGCTGAAGGAATTAGGCTATCTGGTCAAGCTGGATACAAACGGCACATACCCAGACCGGCTGCGCGACATTGTAACGCGCGGGCTTGCCGACTATGTCGCGATGGACATCAAAAGCTCGCCTGCAGGATACCCGTCGGCGACAGGAGTGCCGGGGTTTGATATAGCACCGGTCGACGAGAGCATAAAATTCCTGCTTGGCGGCACTGTTGAGTATGAGTTCCGCACTACGGCTGTGGGGGGACTGCACACCTTGGATGATTTTTCCGCGATCGGCGACTGGATTGCCGGCGCGGATAAATACTTCATTCAAAACTATGCAGACTCAGGCGAAATATTAGGCGGAGGAGAGGGTTTCCGTCCGTTTGCCTGCGAAGAACTGGAGGCTTTTCTCGCTGTGGTATCGCCCAAAGTTAAATATGCTGCGATACGCGGCTGAAACATCGTGCGCTAAAAAACATTACATATAAACAGGGTGGGAGCAAGCATCATGTATAGGGTAGTAAAACGCGACAGGACAATTGTTGACTTTGATATTACCAAAATATCCAACGCGATTTCAAAGGCATTTGAGGCACAGAAGGTGCCGAATAACCCCGACATAATAGACCTTCTCGCGCTCAAGGTAACCGCCGATTTTGCGCGAAAAGTCAAGGACGGACTCATAGAAGTAGAAGAGATCCAGGACAGCGTTGAAACGGTGCTGATCCAGGCGGGATATGCGGATGTGGCAAAATGCTACATACTCTACCGCAAGCAGCGCGAAAAGGTCCGCAACCTCAAGACGATTCTCGACTACAAGGAGCTTATCGACAGCTATCTGAACAACACCGACTGGCGGGTCAAGGAAAACTCGACTGTCACATATTCTGTCGGCGGACTTATTTTAAACAACTCCAACAAAATCACCGCAAACTACTGGCTTTCCGAGATATATGACCCCGAGGTTGCCGAAGCGCAGAATAATGCCGACATGCACATTCATGACCTTGGCATGCTGACCGGCTACTGCGCCGGCTGGTCGCTGCGCCAGCTTATCACCGAGGGTCTGGGCGGAATCCCGGGCAAAATTTCATCCTCGCCGGCACGGCACCTGGTATCGCTGTGCAATCAGATGGTAAATTTCCTCGGCATTATGCAGAACGAGTGGGCGGGAGCACAGGCGTTCTCGTCGTTTGACACCTATCTTGCGCCGTTTGCCAAAGCCGATAATCTCACCTACTGGGAGATCAAAAACTGCATCCAGTCGTTTGTGTACGGCGTCAACACGCCCAGCCGCTGGGGTACTCAGGCTCCCTTCTCCAACATCACGCTCGACTGGACAGTCCCCGAAGACATGGCGGAGCTTCCCGCTATCGTCGGCGGACGCGAAATGCCCTTCAAATACAAAGACTGCAAGCGTGAGATGGACCTCATCAACCGCGCGTTCATCGAAACGATGATCGAGGGCGACGCAAACGGGCGCGGCTTCCAGTACCCCATCCCCACATACTCCATCACAAAGGACTTCGACTGGTCGGAGACCGAAAACAACCGCCTGCTGTTTGAGATGACCGCAAAGTACGGCACGCCCTACTTCTCCAACTACGTCAACAGCGACATGAAGCCCAGCGACATCCGCAGCATGTGCTGCCGCCTGCGCCTTGACCTGCGCGAGCTGCGCAAGAAAACGGGCGGTTTCTTCGGCAGCGGTGAAAGCACCGGCTCCATCGGCGTGGTGACCATCAACATGCCGCGCATCGGTTATCTTGCCGAAGACGAAGCCGACTTCTATCGCCGGCTCGACCGCATTATGGACATCGCCGCGCGTTCGCTCAAGACAAAGCGCGAGGTCATCACAAAACTGCTCAACGATGGTCTGTATCCGTACACCAAACGCTACCTCGGCAACTTCGACAACCACTTCTCCACCATCGGACTGGTCGGCATGAATGAGACCTGCCTCAACGCGAAGTGGCTGCGTTGCGACATGACGCATCCCGCTGCGCAGGAATTCACGAAAAATGTGCTCAACCACATGCGCGAGCGGCTGGTGATCTACCAGGAGAAATACGGCGACCTTTACAACCTCGAGGCGACGCCGGCAGAGTCGACCTCATACCGGCTTGCAAAGCACGATGTTGCGCGCTATCCCGACATTATCACTGCGGCAAATTCGGGCGAAACGCCCTATTACACCAACTCCTCGCACCTGCCCGTGGGCTATACGGACGATATTTTCGCAGCGCTCGACATTCAGGATGAGCTGCAGACGCTCTACACCTCCGGCACAGTGTTCCATGCCTTCCTTGGCGAGAAGCTGCCTTCATGGAAAGCCGCGGCCAACCTCGTCCGCAAGATATCCGAAAACTACAAGCTACCGTATTACACAATCTCTCCGACATACTCCATCTGCAAGGAGCACGGATATATAACCGGCGAACACTTCACCTGCCCGACATGCGGCGAAAGCACCGAGGTATACAGCCGCATAACCGGCTATTACCGCCCTGTTCAGAATTGGAACGACGGCAAGGCTCAGGAATACAAAGACCGCAAGGTTTATGTGATCGAAACGTCGAAGCTGGTATCGGAAGGTATCGCTGTCAAAGAGGAACGTCTTGCGCGTGAAGCTGCGTCAAAGACGAGCACTATTATCGCCGATTCAAAGCTGAGCGACGGCCTGTATCTGTTCACGACGAAAACCTGCCCCAACTGCAGTCTGGCGAAAAACTTCCTCAACCGCGCCGGAGTGCAATATACAATAATTGACGCGGAGGAAAACGCCGGACTTGCAACCCGACTCGGCATCATGCAGGCGCCGACTCTCGTCGTCGTTGAAAACGGAGCCGTGACGCTGCACGCAGGCGCATCGAATATCCGCAAGTATGCCGAAACCGCTGTCACCGCATAAGCGGCGTACTTACATAAATTTATACGTTAAAGCCGCCGGAATTGGTAACCAGACCGGCAGCTTCCCTTTTGCTCCGTGTTGTATTGAAAAAATTTCGTTGAATTTCTAATACACCTTTTTATAAAAAATAATCCGCCCCGTTTTGACACAGGGCGGATTTTTTAAATCATTGTCAGTCGTTCATGTACTTCAGCATGAACAGGATGAGAATTTCTGCGATTTCCTGACGCTGTGCGTGTTCTTTCGGGTCGAACCCGGTGGTGTTGGGCCTTGATACGGCGACTCCCGCCTGTTCGAATATCGAAACAGCTTCCTCAGCCCAGCTGCTTACCTTTTCGGCATCGGTAAATTCAATTGCGCGCTTTATATAACCAAGCGGTATGCCTGCATATTTGGCGTAGCGGTACATGAAGACGCACATCTGCTCGCGGGTGACCGGATCGTCAGGGGCAAAAGTGGTTTCCGATTTTCCTACCGCGATGCCGTGCTGCACTGCCCACGCAACATACGGAGCATACCATGAGTTCGCGGAAACATCCTTGAACTTGTCAGACTTATACGAATTCACATCTACGCCGGCAAGCCGTCCGAGCACTGTCACAAACATGGCGCGGGTCATCGTGGACTGGGGTGCGAATGTGGTCGCGGAGGTACCGAAAAAGAGTTCGTTCAGATAGCAGTATTTTATATATACATAATATCTGTTCGCGATACCGTCGGGATAATTGGGCGAAGGCTCGACGTCATATTCTTTAACATCCTTAAACGGATTTACCCAATATTTATACGATATAACGACCTTTGAACCGTCAGCAGGCTTGCTTACAATAGTGGCATTGTGCGTGCCGATCTTGGCGCTTTCGACGTTGAACTTATAACCGGCTGCAGGAACGAGCGTGATGTTTAAGGTATAAAGCTCGCCTGATACGAATTTGGCGGTTACAGGCTCCCACTCCAAACCGGTGATGTAATAAGTATTTGCGCCCGGAGTGCCGATTGTATCGGGTTTGTCGCCGGCGACAGGCTCTGTTATGTCGTTTACGATCACATTTTTGATTTCGAGAGCGGTGGTGGCATCAAACGTGTACTTGAATGTAACCGAGGATACCGTGTAGGACACAAGAGTCACGTTTTTATCGTTTACCTTTGCGCTGAACTGCGCATAGTTTGTCGGGAAAGAGTATCCCGTCTTTGCATTTAAGGTAAATACTACGAAATACTGGTTGCCCGGCTGGAATTTGTCGTTTGAGTTAAGCTTGACATTCTGTGCGTTATACCAGTCAACGCTAGCAACCGTGAACCTGTTGTCGTTATTTGCGATGGTATATGTTTGTGACGGATATGCGCCGGCAACGGGAGTTGCTACATTACCAATCTCCACCGACGATATGACAGCATTGCCGACCGAAGACGTTGTGATCGGCAAAACATATGCGAGCGGTGAACCTGCGCCGGTGGTTGCGTTAACCGTATAGTAATACAGACGCATGCCAAGCAGTGATTGGGAATACGAGCCCGTGTTGATCGTTATCTGGTTTTGGCCGGCTGTTATCTGATAATAGCTAAATGTAGTTGAGTTTTTTGTAACATTTGTGGATGTAGAGGCAACGTATCGGAGATGTCCCGCTGAATTGGATGTAAACGTCAGGATTCCGGTGTAAGGAGTCTGCGGCGATACAGCGAAATATACATTGGACAGATTGGGGTAGGCTGCTACACTGCCTGAACCAATCGTCACAGACTGAACGGGAGAAAAATGCTGTCCGGTGCTGTCAACAGTGAAATAATATATTTTGGCGCCGCTTGCCAAAAGGTTATTATCAGTTATGGTAAACAAGCCGTTGCCCGAACTTAACTGACTGTTACCCGACGGCAAAAAGTTTGTCACGGGTGTTGCGGATACTATGTAATAAATCGTGCCTGCTTTGTCCGAGGTATAGCTGAACGTACCTGTCGTTGCTGAAGTCGGAACAAAACTGCAGTTTGTCAGGTTCGGATATACGGCGGCCGACGAACCCGAGTTCAGCGATACCGACATAACCGGCGACAGATTGCCGCTGCTGTCAGCGGTGACAAAGTACATTTTTGCGTTTGTGCTTGAAAACGCGGCTAAGGGTATATTGAACGAACCGCTGCCGGAAGTTATCGTTTGTGCGGTTGAGAACGAGGGAGAGATAGATGTTACCGGCGATGGGGATATTATATAATAAATAAAACCGCTTTTATCGGATGTGTATGAAAATGTTGCGTATTCGCCTGTGGCAGTATACAGGTAATAGCTTGACAGGTTGGGATAGTTTGACACGGAACCCGAGTCGGTTCCGCCTACGGTAAACCATCTGACTTCAGATTCTGTGCCATCCAGAGTTTTGGTTTTGTAGTATACAATATTTGTTTGAACACCGGACAATGGGACATTACTTATGATGCCGGTGGTCAACAAACTGAAGCTTGAAGCATCCTGCATATTGCTGTTGGTGCTATAGTAAAAAGTACAATGTTGGTTGACATTCAACGATACTATTACATCATTACCCGAGCGTGAGCTCGACAGAATAGAAACAGCAGCGCCCGATCCTGAATACGGAGGTATCGTATATGTTGCAATCGGTGATTGCGTTAAGTTACTTGTGCAATAAGTAATGTAATAATTTGTTACAAGGGGTACGTTCGTAAGCGTTATGTATTTTGTCTGTAACGGCTCTATTTGCACCTGTGTCAGCGGTGTAACCGGCGCCGTCAGACTCGCTGTATATGTAAAATATCCGGACACTAATGTCACCGACGTAACAGCAAGCGTTCCTCTTGTAGGGTCAGACGCGTCCCGCGTAAATGCCAGCGAAACAGTCGGGTATTGCCACGTTTCGCCATATGCCGTCACATTCAGCGGCAGCATAGCCAGCAGCATCGCTGCGGCCAAACCCGCGAGAATTAATCTCTTAATTTTCATATTTTCCTCCGTAATTATCATACAATTGCAAATAGTTGTCTCAAGTACAGTTATTTTACCATATAATCAAATAAAATACAAGCGGATGCAAAAAATATTATTATGTCATTTACATCCATTTATATTTATGGGTTTTTATGGAACATTTTCCCGCTTTAAAAATATGACGCCAATTGCGGCAAATTGTTCCGAAATACACAATAAAATTGCCCGGTTTTAAATGGCATTTACGGGTTGACTTGCCTCTGCACAGATGTTATAATCGCGTCAGCATATATTGCCGGCGACTGTCTTAAGCGTTGCCGTGTTATAAAATTGGAGGACCAACAATGGCTATAAGCGAGATTGTGGTATGTCAGATACCTGATTTCAACCGGCCGGACATACGCGACATATTGCGCCAGATAAAAGAAAGCGGTGCAACCTCCGTGCAGATTTACACTTTCTGGCGCGATTTCGAGCCGAATGCCGAGGGCGTATTCGAGTGGGATTACTTTGACCGTCAGGTCAGCCTTATCAAGGAGGCGGGACTGCGCTGGGTGCCCTTTATCCTCATGGGACCGAAATATGCCGCGCCGAAATGGTGGCTCAGTGACCCGCGCCATGTCGGGCTTGTATGCCTCGAGCATGGCAAGACCTCGCCGATCGATTCGATCTGGAGTCCCGGCATTCGCGAGCAGGTTGACCGTGTGCTGCGCGCCTTTGCAGAGCACTACCTGCCGTGGGATGTGATTGAATCCGTCCAGCCGGGCATCTGCGGTGACTACGGCGAGTCGATCATGCCCGTGCACGGCAACTGGCCGGGCGATTATCATACGCATGGCGGGTTTTGGTGCGGCGGCGAGGACGCGGAGGAGTCGCTGCGCACGGCGATGAAACGCAAATACGATACAATAAGCGCGCTAAACGCGGCGTGGAACTCATGCTATCCGGATTTCGCCTCTATAAAACCGTTTTTACCCCATAAGGCGACAAGCCGCACGGCGTTGTTCGACGAAATTGAATGGTATCGCGACTCCATGACCGATTTTGTCGACTTCTGGCTTGCGACCTGCCGCAGATATTTCCCTGATACGCCGATTTATATGTGCACCGGCGGCAATGAGGAACCAGAGCACGCGTCAGATTTCGCGGCGCAGGCAAAGGTATGCGCTAAATACAACGCAGGCATACGTCTGACAAACGAATGCAACCGCTTCATCGAAAACTTCTTTCTGACTTCATATACCCATTCCGCCTGCGAATTTTACGGCGCGTATCTCGGGCTTGAGCCTGTCGGCGGGCTGACACCCGAAGGCGTGGGGGCTCGCATGTTCGGCTCGGCTATCTATGGCAACCGTCAGATTATGTATTACTACGGCAACATTTTCAAAACGCCGTCCGGCGAGAATACATCGATATACGATGCGCGTACGCAACGCTTTATGGAGGGTCTGCCGCTTTTGACCGAACGCAGAACCGAATGCGACACGGCGTTCTTCTGGCCCAGCATGATGGGTGCGCTCGGACGCGGGATACCTGATGGAATCAGGCCTGTCGTTTCGTTTATCCGCCGCATGGCGACGGTCATGCCGGTGAATGAGCGCATGATTGCCGACGGAGCGCTGGTACGCTATAAGCTGCTCATCATGCCTGTTTCGGGCTTCACGAGCCGTGAAACGCTGCTGCGCATAGTCGATTATGTGAAATCCGGCGGCGTGGTATTTGCGGTCGGGCGCATGACAGACCATGAACTTGCGCCTGTGCCCGAGTATGACGAACTGTTCGGCATCACATCCGACAGCGACGCGGGCATGGGCGGCGCGCAAAAAGTGCTGCACCCGCTGGAGGAAGGCCCTTGGCTCGTGCTCGTAGACGATGTAGGCCAGAAAGACGCGGGCACTGTTCAGACCCAGGCGCCGGGCATAGT
>JAPXNL010000088.1:340-8810 GCA_033808535.1 Clostridia bacterium | reverse complement strand
GGGGAAAGGAATCCCCGTATATTTCAAGGAGGAAATAAAAAATGAGGATCAACCACAACATCACGGCGATGAACACATATCGCCAGTACAACACAAACGCGATACGCACTAACAAGTCCATGGAAAAGCTGTCCAGCGGCAACAGAATCAACCGCGCGGCGGACGACGCGGCAGGCCTTTCGATTTCCGAGAAGATGCGCAGCCAGATCCGCGGACTTACGCAGGCAACACGTAACGCTCAGGACGGTGTCTCGTTCCTGCAGACCGCAGAAGGCGCTCTGACCGAAGTTTCCGACATGCTCGTAAGGCTGAAGGAGCTTTCGGTGCAGGTACAGAACGGCACATACAGCGACGATGACAAGACAAATATCGGTGCCGAAATGAACGCTCTCGGCAAGGCGATAACCGATATTTATACAAATACCAAGTTCAACGGCATAAATGTATTTGGCACCCCCACAGTTGATGGCAGCGGTACAATAACACAAGGTTCCGATTCGGTTGAAATCCATTATGGCGAAAACGGTGACCAGATAGTTGAAATCAAACCGGCTACCGTTGGAGATTTGTCGACTCTAACCACTGCTTGCTATGCTGCCGTTGATGCAACTACAGCTGAAGCTGTAACCACCACTATGGTCGAAGACGCAATCACCGAGGTCAACACCCTTCGCGCTACTTACGGTGCGCAGCAGAACCAGCTTGAGCATGCGTCCAACAACATGGCGACCACAAAGGAAAACCTCCAGGCGGCAGAGTCGCGCGTACGCGACGTCGACATGGCGGAGGAAATGATGGAGTATACAAAGGACAACATCCTGCTGCAGGCTGCACAGGCGATGCTCGCACAGGCGAACGCTCAGCCTCAGGGCATACTCCAGCTCCTTCAGTAATCTAAACAAAATCGCATAGGGAAAGGAATCCCCGTATATTTCAAGGAGGAAATAAAAAATGAGGATCAACCACAACATCACGGCGATGAACACATATCGCCAGTACAACACAAACTCTATACGCACAAATAAGTCCATGGAAAAGCTGTCCAGCGGTTCGAGAATCAACCGCGCGGCAGACGACGCGGCAGGCCTTTCGATTTCCGAGAAGATGCGCAGCCAGATCCGCGGACTTACGCAGGCTACGCGCAACGCTCAGGACGGTGTCTCGTTCCTGCAAACCGCAGAAGGTGCGCTGACCGAAGTTTCCGACATGCTCGTAAGGCTGAAGGAGCTTGCGGTGCAGGTAATGAACGGAACATACAGTGAAGATGACAAAGCCAACATCGGCGCCGAAATGAACGCCCTTGGTACTGCTATCGGTGACATATACCAGAATACAAAGTTTAACGGTATATCCGTATTTGGCGGTTATACATATGACGCATCCGACGGTTCGTTTGATCCCGGTACTCCGGTAACAACAACAATCGCATACGGTGAAAATGGCGGTCAGTCTGTTACAATTAGTCCAATTAGTGTTGCTAGTATCGGAGCATTAACCGGTAAAACTGCAGCAATTACGGGAGATAATACAACCAAAGCCGCCGCAGCTAAATTGGTTACAACAGCCGACGTTGAAGCTGCAATAACCGAAGTTAATACGGCAAGAGCTAACTACGGTGCGCTGCAGAACCAGCTTGAGCATGCGTCCAACAACATGGCGACCACAAAGGAAAACCTCCAGGCGGCAGAGTCGCGAGTACGCGACGTCGACATGGCGGAGGAAATGATGGAGTATACAAAGGACAACATCCTGCTGCAGGCGGCGCAGGCGATGCTCGCACAGGCGAACGCACAGCCGCAGGGCATACTCCAGCTCCTCAGATAAAAAAAGTTACAATAACCGTTATATCGGCAGTTGTTTAAGCTCCGCGGGGGCGAGCAAGGTCGAAAATGCCGCCCCCGCGGCTATTCCTTGTCTTACTTTCGATAAATCAACGCATAAGTCTGCGGTGATATATGAAATTTGTAACATTAGTTGATTTAAGGCCGGGCATGGTTCTGGCAAAAGATCTGTACGGCGACCGAAACAATTTATTGCTTGTCAGCGGGACAGTGATAACGGAAGCGCTTATCGACGGAATAAAGCGGGTCGGCTGCGGCGGTGTTTATGTAAGAGAGCCCGGTAAAGAAATATGGGATGCCGGCATTAAAACCGAAAGAAAAAAAGACAACAAATCCGTCAAACAGGGTGTTATAAGCACAAAACTCAAGGATAACGCCGTCGACGCTATTAAGAAATATTTCATCGCCGTGAGCAACGGCGATACCCTGATGGCCGAGTTCTCGTTTTACGCGATTAAAAGCGTGCTTGACGATATTATAAACGAAATATCATCAAATAAAAGCGCGCTGGTCAATATTGCCGATCTGAAGGTTTTCGACGAATATACATACAACCACAGCGTAAATGTTGCGGTGCTTGCAATCATGGTGGGCGTTACCGCCAAAATGAGCCGCAACGGGCTGTATAGGCTCGGCATGGGAGCGATACTGCACGATATAGGCAAAATTTTCGTACCGAAAGAAGTTTTAAATAAAATTGAACCGCTTACCCCTGAAGAACTGGAAATAATGAAAAAGCACAGCCAGTATGGCAGTTATTATCTGAAAAAGCAGAACGCGCTTCCATCGGAATCCATTTTCGCGGTTCTGACTCATCATGAACGATATGACTCGAAAGGATATCCGCTGGGTTTACCGCCGGATAAGCAGATTATCGAGGGCAAGATAATCTCGGTGTGCGATAACTATGACGCAATTACCTCGGACCGGCCGTACAGGCAGGCTTTCTCTCCTTCCGAGGCAATCGAGCACCTGATGGGCAATTCCGGCATGATGTTCGACCCGGATGTCGTAAATTTATTCAGGAAAAAGGTTGTGCTTTACCCGGTTGGCACGGTTGTCAGGCTGAGCAACGGGCGAAAAGGAACGGTTGTCGAAAACAGCCCTGCCAACATTATGAGGCCGAAAATTCGCTTGCATACTGACCAGGCAGGTTCAGGTGAGGAAAATATATATGATTTATACAACGATCCGGCACTTTACAATGTGACCGTGATCGGAATCGATAAGGACAGATAAATTTTAGGAGAGTGACACTTTGTATACAGTACTCGTCGTAGATGACGCCGCATTTATGAGACTGGCAATCAAAAATGTGCTTGAAAAAAATAATTTTAAGGTGATTGCTGATGCTAAAAACGGCCTAGAAGCCATTGAAAAATACATAGAATGCAAACCTGATATCGTGACCATGGATATAACAATGCCTGATATGACCGGAATAGATGCGCTCAAAAAAATCAGGGAAATTGATCCGAATGCAAAGGTGGTCATGATTTCCGCCATGGGTCAGGAAAGAATGGTTAAAGAAGCTATATTAAACGGTGCAAAGAATTTTATTGTTAAGCCGTATAAGGAAGAACACATCGTACAAACGCTTCTTAAAGTGATGAAAAGCGGAACATGAGGTCTGACTGATGGGTGATAGGAAAGACGATTCCCTGCTTGATTTGTTTATTTTTGAAACGCTCCAGAGTACCGATAGGCTTGAGAAGATAATTTTAGAGACGGGGGAAAGTGATAAATTTCCGGACTCGGCTATAAACGAGATATTCAGAATAATGCATACGGTCAAAGGCTCCGCCGCGATGATGTCATATGCGCATATATCGTCGCTTGCGCATAAGACCGAAGACTTGTTTTATTTTATCCGCGAAAATCCTTCGGCCGATTATGATATAGCTGTAGTTTCGGATTTCGTCCTGTCGTTTGCCGATTACATAAATTCCGAGCTGGAGGGCATCAGAGAGTCAAAAGACGCAGATACTATGCG
The DNA here is from genome assembly GCA_033808535.1 of Clostridia bacterium. Taxonomy (GTDB): domain Bacteria; phylum Bacillota; class Clostridia; order Oscillospirales; family CAG-272; genus DTU078. The sequence goes on along the minus strand of JAPXNL010000088.1, from coordinate 4,976 downwards.
GTCGGAGTCGCTTTGCCGGGCTATTGAGGATTATCTTACCAGGGTCAAGTCGTTAAGCCAAAATGAAGCGCTGCAAGGTCAGGAAGAGACAGAGAGAAACCGTTTTAAAGCCGTTTTGTTTTTCGACGAAGGCTGTGAAATGGAGAACATCAGGGCATACGGCATCGTACTCGATATGTCCGAATATGCAAAGGTTATATCATATATCCCCGAAGATATAGACGAAGGCGACAGCGGTACAGAAGAAATCAGGAAAAACGGGTTTACTGTATATTTCGAATCGGATAAGTCATACGACGAGCTGCTCCGTCGCTTTGTGCAGACGCCGTTTATCCGGGATGTCGACCTTTCGCTTGCAGATACAGAAGATCGCAGCGACGGCAGTCACACGGACATAAACCCTATAATACCTATAGATATTATATTACACCTCGAGGATCTCAGCAAGCCGGATAATGGCATGTCTGGTAACGCGGACATGCCGGCTGCAGCTGTCGGAGCCGAGGTCAAAACGGCTGCCGCACAGGAAAATCCGGCTGCGACTGTGCGCGAAAATCCGGAAACCGAAGCCCAAAAACCTGACGCGCAGGGCACCTTGCGAAATGGCATGCACCAGCCGGTGCAAAGCATTATAAGCGTGAGCGTATCAAAGCTCGATAAGCTGATGAACCTTGTCGGCGAGCTCGTGATTGCCGAGTCGATGATTGTCGAAAATCCTGATCTGAAAGGGCTTGAGCTGCAATCGTTTAAGCGTGCGGCTTCGAGATTGCACAAAATCATTGGCGAAATGCAGGATCAGGTCATGTCGATGCGGCTTGTGCCTTTGGTGACAACCTTCCAGAAAACAAATCGTATCGTAAGGGATATGAGCAGGAAACTGGGCAAGGAGGTCAGGCTGAATTTTATCGGCGAGGAGACCGAGGTAGATAAAAACGTTATAGAGCATATCTCAGACCCGCTGCTGCATCTTGTGCGCAATTCGCTCGACCATGGAATTGAGAGCCGTGAGGAGCGAATCGCTGCCGGCAAGCCGGAAATCGGCACGGTGTCGGTCGAGGCGTATAGCTTTAGCAGCTATGTATATATAACAGTCAGCGACGACGGGCGCGGACTGAACAAGGAAAAGATTTTAAATAAAGCAATAAAAAACAATCTTTTAAAAAAGCCCCCCGAAAGCATGACGGACAGGGAAATATACAGCCTGATATTCCTTCCGGGGTTCTCTACCAGCGACACCGTGACAGAATACAGCGGCCGCGGGGTTGGCATGGACGTAGTTATGCAGAATATAATCTCTATCGGCGGCGCTGTTTCCGTTGACAGCATGCCCGGCAAAGGCACATCTGTCATAATGAAGATACCGCTCACGATAGCGATTATAGACGGGATGAACATAGCGGTTGGCGACAGCCGGTTTACCATACCGGTTTCCGCCATCAAAGAAACATTTAAGCCCGGCATCAATAGCGTATTTAAAGACTCGGACGGCAATGAAATGATCATGGTGCGCGGCGAATGTTACGCCATAGTCAGGCTAAGTAAAGAGTGGAATATCGAAACGAATGTCACAGAACTGGCCGACGGTATTCTTGTGATGGTTGAGCAGGATGAAAAACGCCGCTGTATATTCGCCGACAGCATTATCGGAAAACAGCAGGTTGTCGTGAAATCAATGCCTGAACTATTAAAGAAAGCAAAGCTTGCAGAGGGGTTTTCCGGCTGCACGCTGCTGGGCGACGGCAGCATAAGCCTGATATTTGACATAAACTGGCTTGTCAATTCCGATATCAGATAATCCGGAGGTGATGATATAACCATGGCGGATATAGCATATAATCTGAGCGAGGCCGGGGAGGATACCCTGACTGGCAGGTATCTTATATATAAAGCAGGCGACGAGCACTACGGCATCGAAATAAAATATGTGACAGAGATAATCAATATCACGCAGATAGCAAAGGTGCCGGGTCTTCCGCTTTATCTTAAAGGCGTTATAAACCTTAGAGGCAGCATCATCCCCGTAATGGATGTAAGGCTGCGCTTCAATATTGAAGAGGTTGAATACAGCGAACGCACATGCATAATTATATCGAATATCGACGGAATGGATATAGGCCTGATTGTTGACAGCGTGTCAGAGGTGCTGACCGTCCCGGACCAAAATATATTGCCGCCTCCGGAAACAAGCAAAACGCGCAACAGGTTTGTAAACGGTATCGGCAAAGCGGGTGACAGTATAATTTTTCTGCTCGACTATCACCGCCTGATTGATGTATGTGATGAAAAATAAGGTTTTAAATTTTCTTTGCACTTTAAATTATTGCACGGGCGAAGCAAATAGCGCAATATCCGGCGCGGGTATCTGCTATGTGAATTATCAATGCAATGATAAAAATCAAAGTTCTTATTGTTGACGATTCTGTTTTATTCCGCGAGGTGTTTGCACAAAGTCTTTCCCGGGACCCGCGCATTGAGGTTGTCGCAAAAGCATCAGACCCGTATGAAGCGCGGGACATGATAATTAAATACAGGCCGGATGTGATGACCTGTGATATCGAGATGCCGAAGATGAACGGCATCGAATTTGTAAAAAGGCTAATGCCTCAGTATCCGATGCCGGTGATAATCATAAGCTCGGTAACAGGTGCGGTGTTCGATGCCATGAGGGCAGGCGCGGTCGATTTTATCCAAAAACCGGACAGCCATACACCTGCGGATATAAGTGTTTTTGCCCGGGAGCTTATAACAAAAATTATAGCAGCTGCCGGTGCTAAGGTGAGAGCATGGCTGAACCTTGCCGACGCCGCACCGGTGTTGCCGCAAACCACGGGCGAAAAACAGTTTGACTGTAAAAAGATAATCGCCATAGGTTCGTCGACTGGCGGCACCGAAGCGCTGTTTTCAATACTGAAAAACCTGCCGCCGACAATGCCGGGAATTGTAATTGTGCAGCATATTCCGCCTGTGTTTTCGCGAATGTTTGCCGAAAGAATGGATAAGGAAACGCCGCTTCGGGTCGCGGAAGCTCAGGGCGGCGAGCAGATTGAGCCCGGCAAAGTGCTGATAGCGCCCGGAGACAAGCACATGCGGGTGTGCCGCGCGGGCAATAGATTTGCGGTTGAGGTGTTTGAGGGAGAAAAAGTAAGCGGACATTGTCCGTCTGTCGACGTGCTCTTTTCTTCTGTGGCAAAAGAATACGGCAAAAACGCGGTCGGTGTAATATTGACCGGCATGGGGCGAGACGGTGCGCAGGGGCTGTATGAGATGCGCTGCAGCGGGGCGACCACAATCGGGCAGGACGAAAAAACGTCGATAGTTTACGGCATGCCCAAAGCGGCATTTGAAACAGGCGCCGTGGAAAAGCAATATCCGTTGGAAGAGATCCCGGACGCTATAATATCCGCGGTAAAACAATAAATTCCGGATAAAATGCCGCGGGATGCTAATCTTTTGTTATTTTTAAACGATATATAAGTTAACGGATATTTTTATAATTTTGAGTGAAAAGGATGGCACCGCTTAAATGTCAGGCATAATAAGCAGCCCGGTTACCAACCGGATTTCAGGTCTGGCTTCCGGACTCGATACAGAGGCGATAGTGGCCGATCTGATGAAAGCCAGCAAGCTCAAAATAAATGAAGTAGAGCAGAAAAAGCAGATTCTTGAGTGGAAACAGGAATTTTATAAGGAAATAGCGTCGGCGCTTTATAATTTTCAAAGTAAATATTTCAGCGGCACATCGTCGCTTTTGGGCGACGCGCTGACAGGCATGACGGCGACGTCGAGTTCGCCATTTGTATCGGTGACTTCATCGGCATCCTCATCGGCGCAAAACATATACATCGACGATATCATAAGCCTTGCCACCAAAACGCAGGTTACAAGCAGCGCAAGGGTCAGCTCTGATCCCGCTATAACTGTAAATACCGAAAACCTTGGCGTGCTTTCGGGTAAAAGCATTGTCGTAAACCTCGACGGAGTTGAGAAGACGCTCGTATTCTCCGATATAGAATACACAAGCGCAGACGATGTAAGGGCGGAGCTGGAGTCCCTGCTCGACAGTGCTTTCGGTAGCGGAAGGGTAACCGTTTCGATTGACGGCGATACGCTGACGCTTTCGGCTGATAAAAGCACGCTGATAATAAAGCCTCCGACCGGCGAGGGAACAGAGGGAACAGACCCGTCAGAGATATTGAGCTTTGACAGCTATGCATCCAACAGGGTCGATATGAATGTTTCCGTCGGTTTGTCTGGACTTGCGTCTGGTATCGGCGAGAGCGGAGAGTTTACAATAAACGGCAAAACTTTTACCTATTCATCTTCTGATACGCTTGCCACAATTATAACGAAAATCAACAACAGCGAAGCAGGCGTTAAGATTACATATTCGCAGCTGACGGACAAGTTCACGATGACATCAAACGAATCCGGGTCGGCTTCTGATATAACATTCAGCGACACCTCCGGAGGCTTGCTTGGCGCATTATTCGGAAGCGGCGTGAAAACAAACGGCACAGACGCGGTGGTAAGACTCAGCGTCAATGGCTCCACAAACCCCGATGATTTTATCACCATCACGCGCAGCACAAACACGTTCAACGTCGACGGCGTCAATATTACGCTGAACGGCATGGCT
>JAPXNL010000088.1:0-330 GCA_033808535.1 Clostridia bacterium | reverse complement strand
GCTGAGGACAGTGCGCAGGAGAAAATCAGCATTACAGTGAGCCGCGATGTTGATTCGCTGATGGAAAAAATCAAGACGTTTGTTTCGGATTATAACAAACTGCTTTCGATGATAACAACCAAGCTCACGGAGGAGTATGACGCCGACTATAAGCCTCTGACAGAAGATCAGAAGAGTCAGATGAGCGAAAAAGAGATTGAGCTTTGGACGCAGAAAGCCAAAACAGGTCTGCTGCGCAACGACATATATTTAAACAATATCGCGACGCAGCTGCGGAGCATATTCTACATGCCTGTTGCAAGCCTTATATCAGACGAATCACCCGTTGGC
>JAPXNL010000087.1:0-8830 GCA_033808535.1 Clostridia bacterium | reverse complement strand
TGTGTCGCTGGTGTCGTACACGAGTATATATCGGTCGGAGGCTTTAATCTGCGGGTCGGTCATGTTGAAGGTTTCGCTCATCTCGGTCTGGCCCGACATGCTGTAGATATACAGTGAATCGGGCGATACGACCGCAAGGTCGCCTTTAAACAGCGCCCAGTGTGAGTCGGAGCCTGCGCTGTAAGTTATTTTATCAAACTCGCCGGTATATTTCGTTGAATTTATGTCAAAATCGCGCAGCATGTACCTGAAGTTTTCGACAGTGATATCTTCGCGGTATATGGTTACCATGCCCACGCAGAAGGCTACAAGCGTGACAATTGTCATCAGCTTCATAACCTTGTATTTCGTCGAGAGCGAGAGGTAGTATTTGTTGACCTTGTTCTCCTCCCGCACCGGTTCGCTGTCCGGCTGCAGCGCAAGCACCGGAATCGTTCCCTCGGGAAGCGAGCTGCGCGACGGGGATTTACCGCTCTGAGAGGAGCGCACACTCATGCCGGTTTTCCTGCCGCGTCCGTCGAACGGTCTGCGCTCGGGCGGCATATTGCCACGCGGCGTATTACTGCGCGGCGTATTGTCACGCGGCGTATTTATACGCATGGAGCGCCCTCACCTCCGGATAATGAACGGTAATCGGTTTATGACAGCGATAAAGGAATTTAACGCGCGGTGTCAGTAGTATACCTCCCACAGGTACAGCCCCTCGGGCGGAGCGGTGAATCCGGCTCGGCGGCGGTCGCGCGAGGCGATTATGCTTCTGATGCTGTTATCCTCAAGCCTACCCTGCGACGTATCGATAAGTGTTCCGACCATTATGCGCACCATGTTGTAAAGGAACCCGTCGGCGACGACTGAGAAGGTTATAAGCTCGCCCTCCCTGTCGACGCGGCACATGCTGACCGTGCGCACCGTGTCGGTAACACTCGAGCCGGCAGCCATGAAAGCCGCGAAGTCGTGCCGTCCGATAAAGTCGGCGGCCAGCGCATCCATAAGTGTCGCGTCGAGCTCGCCCGGGTAACGGTAGACACGCCCCTCGAGAAACGGGTCGTGGATGTGGGAGTTGAGGATCAGATAGCGGTACTCCTTGCCTTTTGCCGAGTAGCGCGGGTGAAAGGAGTCGTCGACAATCCGCGCCGATTTCGCGGCTATGTCGGGCGGCAGAAAGGTATTGAGCGCAATCGGCACCCGGTCGGGCGGAATGCGTCCGCAGCCCTCGCCCTCGACAGTGCAGATAAACGAGCGGGCGTGGACGCCGCTGTCGGTGCGGCTGCAGCCGGTCAGCGAAACCGGCCCGAACAGCATCTCGGCTGCGTCCTGAACGGTTTTCTGCACCGAAATGCCGTTCGGCTGCACCTGAAATCCGCAATAAGCGGTGCCGAGGAAAGAAATCTCGATAAGTAATTTCATAAATATATAACGCAAAAATTTCTTAAAAATAAATTGTGGCGCGGTGTTTCGTAGAAATAATCAATAAAGACTGGCAAACTGCTGCGGACTGTTCTGTGCCTGCCTCAGGAGAAGGTTGTCGAAAGAAACCCGGGCGGGGCAGGTACTTATGCTCCGCACACTACCAATGAATCCGCATCCACGGAAAGTCTTTTTAAGCTGTCGCCTGCTCCGAACAAATCTCAAATCCGCACCCGCATCATGTAGTAAGCCACGGCACAAAATTCGCGGCTATAACCGCGGCGCAGAACGCCGCAAAAACGCCGAACGCAATGAAATCGCGTGTGGCGAGCCGCATCACGGTCATGCGGGTGCGACCTTCGCCGCCGCGGTAGCAGCGGCATTCCATTGCAATCGCAAGCTCGTCGGCACGCCGGAACGCGGACACAAACAGCGGGATAAGAATGGGAATCAGCGCTTTTGCGCGCTGGATCAGGCTGCCTGTTGAAAAATCGACGCCGCGCGCCTTCTGCGCGTTCATGATTTTGTCGGTTTCCTCAATGAGCGTAGGTATGAAACGCAATGCGATGGTCATCATCATCGCAAACTCATGCACGGGCAGGTGTATCTTTTTAAGCGGAGAGAGCAGCCGCTCGAGCCCGTCGGTCAGCGCAATCGGTGAGGTTGTATAGGTCAGCAGCACTGATGAGCCCAGAAGCAATAGCACCACGCGCAGCACCATAAGCACTGCGTACAGCACGCCCTCGTAATATATCTCAACGAACTTTGACTGAACGAGCACATGCTCGCCTTTTGTCCAGAACACGTTTATCAACGCCGTGAACGCGATGATGAAGATCAGCGGTTTCAGCCCGCGCAGTATAATCTTCGCCGGTATGCGCGAGACCCCAATCATTGTCAGCGTGAACGCTAAAATAACCGCAAATCCCGCAACACCGCGTGCGACGAAAATCAAAACTATATAGAAAGTGGTCAGAACCAGCTTGACACGCGGGTCCAGCTTATGCAGCGGCGAGTTGCCGGGGAAAAACTGACCCAGTGTGATGTCCTTCAGCACTTGCCGCCGCTCCTTTTTTGCTTGATTTTATTCTCGATCACGGCTTTGGCATGGTCGATTGTGAATATATTCGTATCAATATCGGCACCACGCGCTTTGAGTGCAAGCATGAGCCGCGTTATCTGCGGGATATCAAGCCCGGTGTCGGTCAGCTTGTCCGTCTGCGCGAAAACCTCGCTGCATGTGCCGGTCATGTGGACGCGCCCGCTGCGCATGACGATAAGCCGGTCGCAGAAGCGCGCCATATCTTCCATGCTGTGGCTGACAATAATCACAGTTGAGCGCCTGCGCCGCTGGTATGACCATACGCCGCCCAGAATCTCCTCGCGCCCCATCGGGTCAAGTCCCGCCGCCGGCTCGTCGAGCACGAGCACCTCCGGCTCCATGGCGATTACGCCTGCAATCGCGACGCGCCGCTTCTGCCCGCCGGACAGCTCGAACGGCGACGCTTCGGCAATTTTTTCATCCAGCCCGACAAAAGCCATAGCTTCGCGCACGCGCCGGTCGATTTCGTCCTCGGACAGCCCCATATTGCGCGGACCGAACGAGATGTCGCGCCGCACGGTCTCCTCGAAAAGCTGATACTCCGGATACTGGAACACCAGTCCGACGCGGAAACGCACATCGCCTATCTTTTTCGGTTCTGCCCAGATATCACGCCCGTCGAGCAATACCGTGCCGGAGTTGGGCTTGATCAGCCCGTTCAATAGCTGCACAAGTGTCGATTTGCCCGATCCGGTGTGCCCGATGATACCCGTTATCTTCCCGCGCTCTACACCGACGCTCACATCGGTCAGCGCCTCGCTGCGGAAGGGTGTGCCTTCGCCGTAAACGAAGTTTATGTTTTTAAGTTCGATTATATATTTTGTACCGGATATGTCTGTCGTCATTACATAAGAGCGCGGAGGATGTCCGCTCCTTCCTCCTCGGATAATATGCCGCGGGGCAGGGGACTGCCGTCGGGCATTGTCACTCCGTCCAGCGAGAGCTCATAGAGCAGTTCTGTGACCTGCGGCACGTCGAGCCCGACGCTCTGCAGCTCGGGTACATGAGAGAACACCTTGCGCGGCGTGCCGTCAAGGTATATAACGCCGTCGTCCATGACGATAACGCGGTCGGCGAGCACCGCCTCGTCCATGTTGTGCGTGATGTGCAGGACGGTGATGCCCCGGTCGCGGTTGAGCGAGATTATCGTGTTCATAACTTCCTTGCGCCCGGAGGGGTCGAGCATGGCGGTCGACTCGTCGAACACAATGCATTCGGGCAGCATTGCGATAATTCCCGCGATGGCGACGCGCTGCTTCTGCCCGCCCGAAAGCTGGTGCGGCGAATGTCGCGCGTAAGCCTGCATACCCACAGTGGCAAGCGCGTCGTCGACCCGCTTGCGTATCTCGGCGGGCGGGATGCCCAGATTCTCGGGCCCGAACGCCACATCCTCCTCGACAATGGTAGCGACGAGCTGGTTGTCGGGGTTCTGGAACACCATGCCGATTTTGCGCCGGATGGAGAACACATCGTCCTCGGTCATGGCGGAGTCGGTTATGTCTCGCCCGTCGATATAGATTTTACCGGAGGTCGGCGTTAAAATCAGGTTGAGCAGTTTTGCAAGCGTCGATTTACCCGAGCCGTTGTGCCCGAGTATCGCGACGAAATCGCCGCGCCTTATTTCAAAGCTGACATTTTTTATTACCTGCAGCTCGCGGCGCGGCCCGCCTTCCTCGGTCAAATCGTAGGAAAAGCAGAGATTCTCGGTTTTAATAAATGGAGTGTCTGTCATTTATCTTTATATTTCGTTTATTTATTGTACGGACGTTTTATATTTACTCAATAGTCCTGTATTTTACAGCAGGCGCACAGAGTTTCAGACAGGTTTCGCCGTCCACATCGAAGCGCCGCCGCATGGAAGCACGCCGTCGGTCTGTGTCACCGGCAGTCCGAGCTCGTCCGAGGCAACTGTGCCGCCGAAGCGCGGGACAAGCTCGAGATTCAGCATATATCCGATTGAAGACGGTGAAAGTCCCGCGGTGTACGAGCTAACAAGGAAGAACAGAGGATTATCAGACAGCAGTTTCGCGGTTTTCGCAATCAGCTCGTCCACATTGTCCTCGAGCTTCCAAAGCTCGCCTGACGGGCCGCGCCCGTAGGAGGGCGGATCCATTATCACGGCGTCGTATGTGTTGCCGCGTCGCGCCTCTCGCTCGACAAATTTCATGCAGTCGTCTACAATATAACGTATCTTCGCTGAGCCAAGCCCGGACAGCTCGGCATTTTCTTTTGCGCGCGCGACCATGTTTTTCGCCGCGTCAACATGGCATACCTCCGCGCCTGCCACAGCTGCGGCGACAGTCGCGCCGCCGGTGTAGGCGAAAAGGTTGAGGACGCGCACTGGTTGCCCGGCGGATTTGATAATCGGCATGAATCTGTCCCAGTTTGCGGCCTGTTCGGGGAAAAGACCGGTGTGCTTGAAGCCCATCGGCTTGACTGTAAAGGTTAGTTCACCGTATGAAATACGCCATTCGTCAGGGAGTTTATTTGCGCTCCAGCTTCCGCCGCCCGATTTGCTGCGTGTGTAGATCGCGTCGGGGGAGCGCCACAGCGGATGGGCGCGTCTGCCGTTCCAGATAACCTGCGGGTCGGGTCTGACGAGGATATATTTGCCCCACCGCTCCAGCCGCTCGCCGTCGGAGCAGTCGAGCAGCTCATAGTCGCGCCAGCCGGATGCTGCAATCATGCGGTTTTGTCGGCTTCAGCCGCCGACACGGCGGAGATAATGGCAGCTTTGAGCTCATTGGCATAAGCCATAAGTTCTTCCTCGCTCTCGCCCTCGAGCATTATGCGTATCAGCGCCTCTGTCCCGGACGGACGAAGCACAAGCCTGCCGCAGTCGCCCAGCGCCGCGGTAACCCGCTCTGCGCACGCCGCTACTGCGCCGGTCGATATTAGCTTTCTGCGCTCGTCGGGCGTCATGGATGCCGGCACGCACACATTCACCGAAACCTGAGGCAGCGGCTGCATTACGGAGAAAAGCTCCGACACGCGCTGACCGGGATATTTGGCGAGCAGTGACAGCACTTTTGCGGCGGTAAGCTGCCCGTCGCCGGTCGTCGCATACTCGGACAGTATGATATGACCCGACTGCTCGCCGCCGATAGCGTACCCGCCGCGCAGCATCTCCTCGAGCACGTACCGGTCGCCGACATCGGTCACAGCCACGGAAAAGCCGTATTTTTTCGCGGCTCTGTGGAATCCGAGGTTTGACAACTTTGTTACGACTGCCGTCCCGCCGGTCAGCCGTCCTTCCTGCTGCAGCTCGACGGCAAGCCGCGCGATAATCATGTCGCCGTTTATAAGGTTGCCGCATTCGTCGGCGAGCAGGCAGCGGTCGGCGTCGCCGTCGAAGGCGATCCCGAGGTCGTAGCCGCCCCCGGCGACAAGCTCGCATAGTTTATCCATCTGCGTGGAGCCGCAGTTGTCATTGATGTTCACCCCGTCGGGGTCGTAGGCAATAAAATCCGCGTGCCAGCCGTACATTGCGTCGGGCGTGAAGATCTTTTTCGCCGTGGCGCTTGCGGAGCCGTTCGAAAGGTCGAAAAGTATTCGCTTATGCGTGCCGTGCGCGGGGCTTACCTCTGCCATCACGGCGGTGATGTGCTCTATATAGTCGGAAATCCTTGCCGTTATATCGTATACGCGCCCGATTTCCCGCGTGGTCCGCTCGAGCGGAATCTCGCCCAAAATCATTTGCTCAAGCTCTTCCTCCATCTCGTCGGTGAGCTTGTATCCGCCGGAGCCGAACACCTTCAGCCCGTTGTATTCGCTGGGGTTGTGCGACGCGGAAATCATCACGCCCGCGTCGGCGCCCAGCTTTACGGTCAGATATGCGATTGCCGGAGTCGGGACTACGCCCGCAAGCGACACATCCGTGCCGCCTGCGCACAGGCCGGCGGTGAGCGCAGCCTCAAACATATCGCCGGAAAGGCGGGTATCCTTTCCTATTATAACATTAGGTTTACCGTTTTTGGCGACGCGCAGCTTCTGCGAAAGCGAAAGACCGAGCCTGAACGCACAGTCTGCGGTCAGATCTTCGCCTGCGATGCCGCGGATGCCGTCGGTACCGAACAATTTGCCCATATAGTCACCATGATATTAACAAGATTTGTGCGCGGCGCGACGGGGTTAGATAAACTTCAGCTGATCGCCGTCGTCGGACGGCACAGACGCCTGAGCAGGCGGGTTATACTCAACCCCAAGATGCTCATACGCCAGCTTTGTCGCCATCCGGCCGCGCGAGGTACGCGCCAGAAATCCGATTTGCATCAGGTACGGCTCGTATACGTCCTCGATTGTCACTGATTCCTCGCCGACGGTCGCCGCGAGCGTTTCAAGTCCGACCGGACCGCCGCCGTATACTTTTATTATAACCTCGAGCATGCGCCTGTCGAGCGCGTCGAGTCCGAGTTTGTCAATTTCCAGTCTGCCGAGCGCAAAGTCAGCGATTTGCCTGTCGATTTTGCCGTCGCCGACAATCTGTGCGAAGTCGCGCACGCGCTTGAGCAGGCGGTTAGCCACACGCGGCGTGCCACGCGAGCGCGTCGCAATCTCACGCGCGCCGTATTCGTCGATATCAATGCCCAGTATACCCGCGCTGCGCTTCACTATTGCAGTGAGCTCCTCGGGAGTATAAAGCTCAAGTCGCAGTGTGACGCCGAAGCGGTCGCGCAGCGGCTGCGAGAGCTGGCCTGCGCGCGTGGTCGCGCCTATCAAGGTGAAATGCGCGAGTGAAAGCGATATGCTGGTTGCCGATGGGCCTTTGCCGGTGATAAGGTCGACTACATAGTCCTCCATCGCCGGATATAAAATTTCCTCAACCGTGCGCTGGAGGCGGTGTACCTCGTCTATGAACATTATATCATTTTGGCCTATATTTGTGAGCAAAGACACCAAATCGCCGGGTTTTTCGATTGCAGGCCCCGAAGTTACGCGGATTGCCGAGCCCATTTCGTTTGCAATTATAGTCGCAAGCGTGGTTTTTCCCAGTCCCGGCGGGCCGTAGAGCAGAACGTGGTCGAGTACCTCGCCGCGCCGCTTTGCCGCTTCGATGTATATCCTCAGATTTTCTTTAGCCTTAGCCTGCCCAATGTATTCGTCGAGCGTGCGCGGACGCAAGGACAACTCGGATGCGGCGTCCTCCTCCGTGTATGCGGACGATACGACGCGCGACTCATAGCCCTGGTCCGGCGCTTCATAATCGCGTCTTATCATTTTATTCAACCCAAGTAAATAATATTAGCCGGAACGCCCGCTGTCAGTTTTTCATCAGCCGCCGCAGCGCGTCGCGGATGATAGCTTCAAGCCCCGCGGAGGGGTCGGCGTCCTTTGTCGCCCAGGCCGCCTCGGCGCGTGTATAGCCCAAAACAAGCAGCGCGTTCTGCGCCTCGCCGATAATACCTGACGGCGGCGGTCCCGCGACTGGTGCTGCCGCATCCGGTGTCGGCGCGTCGGCCTGTTTCAGCAGCTTGTCTTTTAGCTCGAGTATAATGCGCGCAGCGGTCTTTGCGCCCACTCCCGGCGCTTTTGAAAGCAACTTGGAATCGCCCGAGGTAACAGCCAGCGCGAATTGCTCGGGCGAGAGTGTCGACAGAATCGACATCGCCGCCTTCGGACCCACGCCCGAAACTGTGATGAGCATGCGGAATACCGCCGCTTCCTCGGTCGAATAGAACCCGAACAGCTCCAGCGCGTCCTCACGCACGGAAAGGTAGGTATATAGCTTAACCTTCCCGGTTTTGCCGGCAAGCTTGCCAAGTGCTGTTGTACTGACTGTCAGCTTGTACCCGACGCCGCCGGCGTCGATGACCGCCATATTCTGTTCCGTATGAACAAGTTCGCCTGATATGTAATAATACATAGTAAATCTCCGCTGTTGCCGCGCGTGTTTTTACGAGTTCAGAAAACATCCTGAATTGATTAAGCCCAGAATTGTTAAGTTAATTATTGAAGTATTCGCGCATACGCGATGAGCTTGTGCGGGCATGACAGACGGCGATCGCCAGCGCGTCGGCGGTGTCGTCGAGCCTCGGCGAGACATTCAGCCCCAAAATAGTTTTAACCATCGCTATCACCTGCGTTTTTTCGGCGCGTCCGTAGCCGACAAGCGCCTGCTTCACCTGCAATGGAGTGTATTCAAACAGCTCCACGCCCCGCCGCTTCGCACAGAGCAGCAGCACCCCGCGCGCCTCCGCGACAGCTATCGCGGTTTTCTGGTTTGTGTTGAAAAACAGCTCCTCCACCGCCATCGCGTGCGGCCGGTACATGGTTATAAGCTCGTCCATCTCCTCGTATATTATAGCCAGCCGGTCGCTGACG
>JAPXNL010000086.1:0-8878 GCA_033808535.1 Clostridia bacterium | reverse complement strand
ACTCAGCACCATACGATATTGTAAGCATATATAGAGCAGAAGGTATAAATTCGAGTTTTCTAGTAAAAATTAACTGAATACCAGTATCGCTATATGACACATCTAGATCATCTGAACATACTAACTTCAAATTTGATGAATCATTAACATCAGCTTTTTTTTCATAATTAATAGCAATTAAGTATAAATTAATTTCTGGAAGAAAATATCTATCTAAATCAAGCATTTATCTAACCCCACATATAGAAATAGTAGTTTTATTTTTTAAAATAGGTGGATCTAATAGCTTATTAGATTCCCATAAATATCTATTACCTTCAACTACTTTTTTAAATAATGAATCTATATCTATAAATGAAAATACATGTTTAATATATGTTCTTTCCGAAGATAAAAAATTCCTTATTGATTGTTCAACAGCTTGATTTAATGATATTCCATTTCTTAATGCATATAATGATATTTCACGATGTAATGAAGAATCTATTCTAACATTGAATGATCCATTATACGTGCGATCAGGAATTTTTCCTACTTCTTCACAAAATTCAAGATATTCATCAACTGCTTTGTGAAATTCTTCTTCAATGCATTTTATATCATCACTTTCAAATGTTACTAAGTCTTGAATTCCTTCAATTTTACCAAAAAGAGTTTTACTATCAGCGACAAATTCTATTTTTGTATAATAGTTTTTATATTTTAGTATGTTGTTCATAATAATCACCATTTATATTAACCCAAGATCGATTAATTGAGATCGTAGTTGTTTAACAGCTGCAATATTCATCACATCTCCAGGATGTGGTTTATGCAATAAGATAACAGCATTGATGTCAACACGATAAAATTTCATCCGAGAACCAGATGTTTTACCTTTAGTATATTCAGTAAATCCAAGATGAATTAATATATTTCTTGCTTCAGTGTAAGTATAGTCTGTTGGAGCTGTTTTTAATCGTTCAACTGCTTTATCAAACTTGTTGCCCATTTACAAAGAACATATCTCCGTTGTAACTGAAACTTAGTTACATTATATCACAGGTAAGTGTTACTGTCAATATATTACTTAAATTTTATATTACTAATATATATAACAACAAAAGCGGGAGCACATGCCCCCGCTTTTGCTATCCGTTATTCAACTCCAGCACCGCCGCCTCAATCATAGCCCGCACAGCGTCGGTGGTGTCGTCGACGTCGATTGTGTAGCCCTTCTTGCGCAGCATATCGGCGACGTACTCCAGCTTCTCCCTGCCCCTCCCGGAGCCAGAGAACAGCTGCTCGGCGGCCTGCACGAACACCCTGACCCAGGTCGAGAGCCGCTCAAGCTTGTCGGCGGACAGCACCGACTTTAAATATGGCACAGCGAAAACCGTCAGCAGCGCGCCGACAAGTGCGATAACGCCGGTTACAACCGGCATGAGATCGATGTATTCCATTATAGTCACTCCTTAATCAAAATAATCGTCGCCGCCCGGCTCCGGACCGGGCAGCAGGTCGTCTTTAGCCTTCCCGAGCGCTTTTATTTTCGCCGGGTTCTCGAATATGTACTTGCCCGCATAGCCGAACAGCGCGCTGACAGGCGCGGCGCCCACATACATCAGCAGGCTGGACAGGTCGGTTGTATAATCGCCACGCACAACCTGAACTGCCACTACAATCGCGCCGAAAATCGCAAAGGCAAACCAGTACCGGATAAGCGCGACAATTATGCGCTTCGAAAACTCGCCGAGGTCTTTTTCGGTGAGCAGGTCGAGGCGCTTCTTTTTATCCGGCTTCACCGGCTCTGTCATTTTGTCGCCTCCGAAATCTTGCGCCAGAATTCGTAGCCGTACCGGTGCGACTGCATGAACTTTGTCATCGCGGCTTTCCATACCGGCGACAGGCCGGCGGACTTTATTATCTCGTCGATCGGGTCGGGCGCGCGGTATAGTCCGACCGCGTTTGGGACTCCGATGAATGCGGCGACGTTGGCGGGGTCGCTTTCATTTGCCGGCAGACGGCATTGCCTGCCGCCGACGCGCAGCTCAAGATGCAGGTGCACGCCCGTCGCCAGTCCCGTCGCGCCGGCTACGCCGAGGATAGTGCCGACCTTCACGCGGTCGCCCGCACGGCATTTGATTTTCGACATATGGCAGTAATAGAAGCTGCGCCCGCCCGGGCAGTCCACGCGGACATAGTTGCCCCACTGCCACGTCGCGCCGCCCGTGGATTTGGGCACATTGCCCGCAAATCCGACGACGCCGTCGCAGACGCAGGTGATGTTCTGCGACGACTTGCCGACGATATCAAGCCCGTAGTGGGGGCTGCATACTGCGCCGGTGATCGGGTGCGTCCTGTAGCCGATTGCCGACGTTACGCTAAACACGCCGCCCTCAAACGGCGTGACGATGCTCACTTTGCATCCCTCCACTCAAGTTTTGTTATGCGCCCCTCGTGTGCATTCAGCCTTGCGCGGATATCCGCGTGCTCCTCGCTGTTGGCGCGCCTGTCCTCACCGACCGACTTGTCCAGCGCCGTCAGCGTAATGTCAAGCCGTGTCAATGTCCGCACAAGTCTGGCAAGCACGGTGCCAAGCGAAACGGCTGCGCCGCATATTGCGATCAGACCTGCGACTATCTCCCATGTCATTTGTTTTCCTCCGGTTAAAATAAAATCTGCAACATATGTGCAATGCTGCAGTAAAGCGTCTGTATATGTGAATCACATGCGCGGTTCGCTCCGTCGTGCGCTGCGGGTTAAAACAGTACGGCGGAAGCGTTTCCCGCACCCGCCGCGCATGATAACATTATATCAGCTATTTACCGGATAGTCATCCCCGTTTTGTCCCATCACAGACAAAAAAAAGAGAGTATGCCGGGCGGCATGCTCTCTTTTCATGCAGTTGTATTTATTATTTCTGGCTGTCTTCAACCATTTTAAAATATCTGCTTATCATCTTATCCCACTGTGAAAGGTTGCTCTTTGAAACCTTCTCCCAGTATGACGCGAATTTACCGGCGTCGACTTTCTGCTGGTATACGCTGTTATAGAAGAACGAACCCAGGTTTAGGTATTTGTCAATAACCATTATAAACGGGCAGTAGATGCTGTCGTAGATAATATCCACCATTTTGGAGTCCATTTCGGTGTCCGAGTATTTGCTCTTCAACGCTATCTCATACCAGGCGGGAACGACATTCTCGTATGCGTCAAAGGACAATGCCTCGAGCACCGCGCAGCACATCTCAAACTTTGAGTCATCGGCGGTGGTCGGAATCACGGCGCTGTTGCCGTTGACTGTACCCGCCGCGCTCTTGTAATCCATTCCCTCATAAAGCGTCGGATAAGGAAGGATGCCCCAGGCGAACTCGCTTTCGCGTATCTCCTTGATGTTGGAGAGCATCATAAGGTAAAACAGCGCCTTTTGCTCAAGGAAAGCTTTCACGTTGGGCTCGGGCAGCGATATGGTCTTGTCAAAGCACATTGTGTAAAGCGTGTCGACCCACTTGAGCGTGTCGTCGTTATAAATATCGAGCACCGGCACGCCGCGTTCGTCGCGCTTTATATAGGTAAGCCCGGTCGACATGGAGAGGTAGTTGACGGTGCGCTGACCGTGCGTATATAATCCCATCAGGTCGCCGTCGTCGGGCTCGCCGTTGCCGTTGAGGTCGGTGTAAACCGTGCGGCTGATTCTGATCAGCTCGTCATAGGTCCAGGTTTTATCAAACACCTTCTGGTACAGGTTGTCGTCGAAATGGTCGTCGTATATTGTCTTGTTAAAATACATCGCCGAGGCAAACAACATTGTCGTAAGCGAGAACGCGCCTGTCACAAAATAGCGCTGGTCGGGCGTGATGCAGGCTTCATTCATGAATTCCGTATACCACCACGGCGCTTCATAATCTATGTAGGGCGCGCCTGTAAAGCTCTTGAAATATCCGTCCAGCGAAAGCCTGAAGCACTGGGAGCTTTCCATGAATATCAGATCATAATCGTCGGAACCCGACATTACGGACTTTTTAATCGCTTCGGGATACGCTTCCCAGCTGTCGCTGCCGACGATCCAGTCGAATTTGACGTTCAGCAGGTCGGCGACCCTTATGTTTCTGTTGTAGACTGCGTCTGTCACCACATCTCCGCTGAACTCGCCGACCGCATCGTACATAACCGAGTCTTCATAACCGAAATAGCTGATTCTGATTGTCTCACCGTTATAGTTGAGCTTCGGCAGCTTGCTCTGGAGCTTTGTTTCCGTGGCTTCTTCGGTTGTCTGTGCTGTATCGGCAGGCAAATTGCTGTCTTTGGTATCTTCCGCACATGCGGACAGGATCGCCGCTACGGTGATAATAGCCAAAAATAACGCTGTTAGTCGCCTGGACATAAAAACGCCCCTTCCTGTTTCGATAAGTCTAAATCAATTTTAACACAATATACAGGAATTGTCAAGATATCATGCTTATATTGTTCATTTTTGCAAAATATAAATTGGGGCAAGTACTGGCGTTACAGCTATGGCTGAATAAAGTATGCATTTTGTCGTTTTAATCTGACCGCCGGTATCATATCATCGGAGGTTCAAGTGCTCGCGCTCGTTGCAAAAAGCATCCGACTCGGTTATTTCGCTGTCGGTGGTAAACAGTGCGAGAAACGGCTCCTCACCATTTTCGCCTGCAACTATGTAGACTGAATATATCCTGCCGGCTTCAAGGAGAATGTTGCTGGCGGTGGCGATTATGTCGCCTGTGTCCGCGGATTTGACCGTCAGCGTATACACGTTCGGGGTAAGCCTTGCATATGAGGAGACCTCCGTATATTTTACGCCGCTGAATATCTGCGTGTTGTCCTGCAGCGTTCCGTCAAGCACCAGCGACTTGTCGGCCATATTTACCAGGCGCAAAAGCGACCGCAGGCCCGGAACCGGCGCCGAATATGGTTCGGGTATCTGAAACAGCTTTATGTATCCGGGGGTACCGGTCGCGACTATGGTGAATGAATTGCCGACATTAAACGTTACCGGGGTTTCGATAAGCGGACTGGCGTAGTCGCCAGACCTGTATAATGCCACGTCAAACATGCCGGGCGGTATTACCGTATACCCGGTGAACGTAGCGAACGGCACTTCGCAGAAATACTCCTGGTCGTTGACATACATCGAAATATTGCCGGCTTCTCTTATAATGTTCAGTAACCTTATATTCGCGCTCACGGGCATATTGGTGGTGCCGAAAAACGAGTGCCCGGGTTGTATATTCATTAGCTTTTCTCCCATGTCGGACTGATTTCAGCCACGCTGTTTGTACAATAATATGCATTCGGCGGAGTTTTATATGAGGGAGCGTGCGGTATGATGCGTGGGATAGAGTAAAAAAGAGAGTATGTAATCTGCATACTCTCTTATGTATTATTTAGTTCGTATTTACCATGTATTTCCGCAGTTGTCGGCGCCGAAAGACGCTTCTTCCGGGGTGAAGCCGTTAAATTCCAACTGCTCGATTAACCTTGTTTTTGTCCAGTCCGGAAATGTCGCAAGATACGATTCCGCCCTTTTTGCAGCCTGCTCGTTCCAGTCCGCGCCGCAATTATCCGCGCCGTATCTTGCTTCTTCTTCGGTAAATCCGTTGTGCTCAAGCTGGACAAACAGTCCTGTATATGAAAAGGCAGATGAGTCTAAATACGACTTTGCCTTTTTTGCAGCCTGCTCAAACCAGTCCGCGCCGCAATTATCGGCAGCGTATGTAGCCTCATCCACAGAAAATCCTGCAAATTCAAGCTGATCTATCAATCCCGAATATGAATATGCGCCTGAGCTTAAATACGATTCCGCTTTAGCCAATGCTCCTACCTGACCGGTTTGTGGAGCATTATATGAGCTGTCATCGGGTTCCTCTGATTTATTGTCTCTGTTTGCCAATACTATCCCTATCAGCAATATAGCACATATCAATATAATGATTTCCTTGTTGTTGTTCTTTTTATTTAAAACAGGCATTGGCACATTGATGGCGTGTCCGCAGCCGGGGCAGTACGCTGCTTTATCGGATACATTACGCCCGCATTCGTGACATTTTATCAGTGCCATTATTCTGTTTTCACCTTCCTAAAAGCCATATACAAACCGACGGCAAGAAGCCTGGCACCGAGAACACTATCAAAATTGATTGGTACGCCGCATTCGGGACAATAGCGTTTCTCGGTTGTTTCAATATTCATGGTTTTTTCTTATGCTGCTTTATACTCATCAGTTTTGTATTATAACATTTTATGTCGGAAAATGAAAGACTTACATTTAATTTTTATATTAAAGGAAGATTTTGATGATATAAAAATCTTTTTTGTTTACTTGAAATAATAAGGGCTGCCGGCAACCGGTACATCGTGATGCTGCTCGGCGCGGGCGGCGGCGGGTATTACAATACCTCCTCCGGCGTATATGACAGGTCAGGCGGAGCGGCCGCCATGCAGTATGCAGATATTGTTGTCCCGCCGGAAAGGCTGAACACACCCATAACGGTGACGATCGGCGCTGCCGCAGTCGCATCCGATGGCGGAGATACGAAGTTCGGTGAATATATTGCGCCCGGAGGCAAAAACCGGCGACTTCGAATTCATACGGCGTAGGCGGCTCAACAGGCGCATTCACGGGTGAAACGGGTAAGTCCACTCGCGGCGGCAACAGCTGGTACGGTGAGGGTGCGACCGAAACATCCAATGCGACAGGCTACGGTGCGGGCGGATGGAAAAATAAGCCCGGATCAAACGGGCTTGTTATCGTGTTCGGTTACAGATAAGGGGTGTCTTTTGTGACAGTGGCGGTCGTTGTAGATAACCTTGTTGTAAATCTCATCGTCTGCGAGAGTGTAGAGCTTGCGCAGACGCTCATCCCCGACGCGCTGTGCGTGGACGGCGAGGGCTTGAAGATCGGCGACTCATACCCGAAAGAGGAGCCGGACGGGCTTGATGAAGATGGGACATAGTGGGGACGACTCTCCGTTAAATGAGTGATACAATGATATCATGAAAGCATGTCGAGGTAATCATATGACCTGGGAGATAGTAGCAGGACTCATCGCAATATGCGGTGCTGCCGTGTCGCTTGGCACAGTGCTTGCCAGACTCGTGCGGACATTGACGCGGCTTGACGTAACACTCGCCACACTTGACAAAACAATCGGCGAAGACAGGCGCATAAACAGCGAGGAGCGCGCGGATATGCGGGCAAGGATAAACGCTCACGAAGGTCGGATCACAAAGCTTGAGTGGAGGGAGGGCGTAAAATGAGTATCATCACGCCGTTTGAGGGCGGTATATTCTACATAACCTACATAACGTCGCGATCGGCTACCGCACGCACCCGGTTACCGGCGCCGCGTCCAGCCCGCACTACGGGCTCGATATCGTCGGCAAGTCGTCGCAGAACATCACATACGTCTGCGTGGGCGTTGTCGGCTTCGCGGGCAGTGTGCCGAAGTCGACCGGCGGCTCAACGTGGCAGTGGGGCAACTATGTGCGTGTTGACTGTGCGGGCGGGCGCAGTTTCTATTACTGCCATATGTCGCAAATCAAATGCCGCGCGGGCGACAAGGTGGGCTTTTTTTATATTGAATCGCATCTGTCGTGTCGTCAACGTCGATCGTGTAGCCATTCTTTCGCAGTATCTCTGCCACATACTGCAGCTTCTCCATGCCGCGCCCGCTGCCAACAAACAGCTGCTTAGCAGCGTTCACAAACACCTTGACCCACATCTGCAGCTGCTGCAGCTTGTCGGCCGACAGCGACGACTTAATATACGGCACTACAAACACAGTCAACAGCGCGCCGATGAGCGTGATAACGCCGATGACAACCGGCATGAGATCGATGTATTCCATTATATTCCCCCTTATTCGATATTATCCAAATCGCCCGGTTCTGGTCCGGGCAGCAGATCGTCTTTTGCCTTCCCGAGAGCCTTTATCTTAGCGGGATTTTCGAATATGTACTTGCCCGCATAGCCGAACAGCGCGCTGACCGGCGCGGCGCCGACATAGAGCAGCAGGCGCTCTTAAAGTCCCAGCCGTCAACGCTGCCACGCAGATCATCTGCAATACTCCATATTGCTCTATGCAATTCGTCGCGTTGCTGTCGTTTCTATCAGTCATTTTTCCTCCGTACTATCCTGCTTTAACTATAGTTATATATAAAATAGCACAAAAATAACAAAAATACAATATTATCTGTTTATTTTCCATAATATTAAGCTGTTTACTATGTTAATAAATAAATGCTTATTAAAATTTTTGATTAACAGGCTTTTATCATACTTGTTCAATATTCTTTGACAAAGACAGTATTCATTCAATTGTGGCACAAAACACAATGGAATTGAGCCAAATTTTTGACCCCGTTTTGATCCCAGGATGCCCAAAAACACCCTATTGTGGCTCATGTGTGCACAGGTCACAAACGTAATAAACAAGCCTAATAAGCTGTTTTTTAGCTTATTAGGCTTGTTTTAATTTGGCGGAAATGGAGAGCTAATGGTTGGACTCGAACCTACGACCTGTTGTAAACAAAAAAAAGACAAGGCATAATACCTTGTCTTTTACTATTATCGTTTACATACTACCCCAAACGAACCGTTTAAGTAAAAATAAATCGGTGGTTTAGGTTCGTATGTCAACAATCTTGGTGGGCCATCAGGGACTCGAACCCCGGACCGACCGGTTATGAGCCGGTAGCTCTAACCAACTGAGCTAATGGCCCTTAAATCTCAGCAAAGGAGTCCTATAGATGAACCCCTTTACTGATTTTATCAAGTGTTAGCTCCGACCTATTGTCCCGGGCCGTCGCCGGCCAAGTATCGTCGGCACTGCGCAGCTTAACTTCCGTGTTCGGAATGGGAACGGGTGTACCC
>JAPXNL010000085.1:0-8891 GCA_033808535.1 Clostridia bacterium | reverse complement strand
GGGGGATCTTATCCCCCCGGCGCGTCCCCTAAAATCACTTATATGTTTTGCATCACCTCAAAATAACGACAGAAAGGTAGCATATATATGATATTATCGCTTGAATGGCTGTCCGAGTTTGTGGACACGGACGGTATATCTATAAAAGAATTCTGCGATGCGATGACAATGTCCGGCTCGAAAGTCGAGGGCTGGGAGGAGCTTGGCTCGGAGCTGAAAAACATCGTCGCAGGCCGCATTCTTTCGCTTGAGCGCCACCCCGACTCCGACCATCTCTGGGTCTGTTCCGTCGATATAGGCGAACAGTCGCCACGCCAAATTGTCACCGGCGCGCAGAACCTTTACGTCGGCGCGGTCGTTCCCGTTGCCGCCGCGCCCGCGGAGATTCCGGGCGGCGTGAAAATCAAGAAAGGCAAGCTGCGCGGCGTTGAGTCTAACGGCATGCTCTGCTCAATCTCTGAACTGGAGCTGACAGAGCGCGAAATGCCCGGCGCAAGCTCAGACGGTATTTTCATCCTCGCCGACGCCGGCATCGAAGGCGTGAACCCGGGCGACGATATCGGCGATGCGCTGCGCATGCGCGATGTCGCCGTCGAGTTTGAAATCACGCCCAACCGCCCCGACTGCCTTTCGGTGATCGGACTTGCCCGCGAAGCCGCCGCTACATTTGATAAAAAACCACGCTGGCACACGCCTGCTGTCCGCGGCTCGGACGGCAGTACAAGCGACTACCTATTGGTTTCCATTGCTGCACCCAAGCTGTGCCCGCGCTATACTGCCCGCGTAGTGAAAAACGTAAAGATAGCGCCCTCCCCGCTGTGGATGCGAATGCGTCTGCACGCATCCGGCGTGCGCCCCGTCAACAATATCGTTGATATTACTAACTATGTAATGCTCGAGTACGGCCAGCCGATGCACGCCTTCGATTACTCCTGCCTGAACGGAAAAAAGATAGTTGTCCGCGAGGCTCGTGATCGCGAGCAGTTCCGCTCGCTCGACGACATTGACCATACCCTGTCGGCAGGCATGCTTGTTATCGCCGACGAAACTCGTACTGTTGCGCTCGCCGGCGTTATGGGCGGTGCAAACAGTGAGATAACCGAAAGCACGCAAACCGTCGTGTTTGAGAGCGCCAACTTCGAGAGCAGCCAGGTAAGGCTGACCTCGCGCGCGCTCGGCATGCGCACCGAAAGTTCAGGCCGCTTTGAGAAGGGGCTAGACCCCGAAAATACACTACCAGCCGTGCAGCGCGCATGTGAGCTTGTCGAGCTGCTCGGCGCCGGTGAGGTTGTCGGCGGTCCGGACGATATAATTGACATATACCCGGGCAAAAAAGAACCGGTGTCGATGCCGCTCAATGTGAAACGCATAAACGAACTGCTTGGTATCACGCTCGACGCGGACGCTATGGCGCGAATACTGCGCTCGCTCGAGTTTGATGTGCGCAAAACAGACGGCGGTTATGAAATCGGTGTGCCGTCATGGCGCGCGGACGTTGATTGTGTAAACGACCTTGCGGAAGAAGTGCTGCGCATTTACGGCTATGACAAAATCGAGTCGACTCTGTTCTCTGCGCAGGTAGGCGTGGGCAGCATGACGGAGAAGATGGCTTGCCGCGAGAAGATAAACGACCTGCTCGTCAATCTCGGGCTTTTTGAGACCTGTACATTCTCGTTTGTGTCGCCAAAGCTCGCTGATAAGGCGCGCATGCCCGCCGACTCGCCGCTGCGCGACGCAGTTACGCTGGTAAACCCGCTCGGCGAGGATACATCTATCATGCGGACGCAGCTTTTGCCGTCGGTGCTCGAGGCATTGTCGCGCAACGAAAGCCGCAGGATTGCCGATTGCGCGCTGTTTGAGAACGCGCCCGTCTACATCAAACGCGGCGACGGTCTGCCCGACGAGCCGATACGCATTGCAATAGCCATGTACGGTCCGGATACCGATTTCTACTCCGTCAAGGGCATCTGTGAAGCTTTGATAAACTTCCTCGGCATAACAGATGTAAGGTATGAAGCGGCGACTGATATCCCGCTGTTCCATCCCGGCCGCTGCGCAAAAATCACGCGAAAAGGTGCAACGCTCTGCGTGCTGGGGGGGCTCCATCCTGAAGCGCTTGAGAATTTCGAATTTGACACACCCGTATATGCCGCGGAGCTTGATTTCGAGGCGCTGTTTGCCGCCCGTACGACTGAGCGCAAGTATGTCCCGCTGCCCAAGTTCCCCGCCGTAACACGAGACCTTGCGTTTGTATGCGACGAGGCGGTCGAGTCTCAGTCTATCGTGGATGTTATCGCCGGCGCATGCGGCAGCCTGCTTGAGAATATTAAACTGTTCGATGTTTACCGCTCTGCACAGCTCGGCGAGGGCAAAAAGAGTCTCGCGTTTGCGCTGACGCTGCGCGCGGCTGACCGGACACTCTCCGATGCCGAAGCAGACGACGCGATTAACCGCGCCGTCACAGCGGTGCGCGACAAGCTCGGCATAGAAATTCGCCTGTAATAAAGCGACAACCCGAGGGATAGAGCTCCCCCGGGTTATTTTTTGATGTGGTATTGATAAATGAATCGCCCGGTGGTAAACTATGGACTGAGAACCGGAGAGCTGAACGAGCAGCAAAGACCGACGACACAAAAAGGTGATGACTATGACCGATTTTACAAAATATGTCGACGTGTTTCTCGGCTGCGACAGCATTGACCTGCCGAAGCCTGAGGGTATCGCCGCAGAGTGGCGGTATATCAAGGGGTTGTGCGGCAACAACCACCCCGGTGCCGTGTTGCCTTTCGGGCGTATGAGCTGCTGCTGCTACAGCGGCGCATATTCGGCCGGATACGGACGCAATATGCCTAATTTCGGCGGGCCTATCAAGCACCTGTTTGCCGAAAACATGTTCGCCGGACTGTCGCACTTCCACCACAGCGGCACAGGATATATCGGCGTGTTCTATAATTATGCGTTGACCTCGCCGTTTTACGGCGCGCTGTCTGCGGCGTTTGAGCTGCGACCGATAGATGCGGAAGAAGCAATCCCCGGGTATTATTCCGTCAAGTCGGGCGGAATACATGCAGCCGCTACCGTAACAAAGGCGTGCGCACTGCACAGGTACAGCTTCAGCGCGGAGGGCGGGCGCATTGCAATCGATTTTTCAAACGACGGGCTTGACAGGCGCACTAAGGCTTTTTCCCGCCCCACATCGGGCGTTATAACCCGCATTTCAGAACGCGAGGTATGTGCAGAGGTCACACTGCAGGGCGTGAAGCTGTACTTTTATGTTGTCTGCGGCGGCGCAGCGCGTAGCACGCTATTCTGCGGCGAAAGCGAGATGTCTGATAGTTCATATGACGCATCCGCTCATGTAGACGAGCTGTTCGGATGCGTTTTCGACCTTTCCGGTACATCAGCAGAGCTGACATTGTGCATATCTGCGCACAGCATGGAGCGGGCGCGCAGTCATGCTCATGCCGATCACGGGAGATTTGATGAAGCTAGCCTGCAGGCGCGCGAGATGTGGAACGCGGCACTGTCGAAAATCAGGCTCGGTGGAGATGATGAGGAGCTTAAGCCGAAATTTTACTCGTACCTTTACCACACGCTGCTTAAGCCATGCGACTGGACGGGTGAGAGGCTTTTCGGCTGCGAAGGCGAGTTCTACTGTGACCTGTGCACAATGTGGGATATTTATAAAACGCAGCTTCCGCTGGTGTTCACACTCTTTCCTGATGTAACGCGCGGCATTACGGAAACATTCCATAAGCTTTCTGAGCGCACAGGCAGGCTGCCTCACGCGCTGCTGCTTGCCGCCGACCGCGATATAGAAATAAAACAGGCGCGCGCACTGGCGGAGTTTTCAATAGCAGACGCATATTTCCGCCGGGCAGGCTCGCCCGACGGCACTGTGCGCGGAGTCCCGACTGCAGCACTGCTCGATGCCGCGGAGCGCGATATATACCGCCCCGAGTACAGCGACTTTACATCCGGCGGCCGCGTGGAGTCGGCCACACAGCATCTCGATATGTGCGAGGCATGCCGGGCGATCGCACAGGTAGCGGCAGAGTGCGGGCGCACTGAGCTTGTCCATCGGCTGTTGACTCTGTACGAGCGCTGGCCGGAAGTCTACGACGCCGACGGGCTTATGCGGTCCGACTCCTGGTATTACGAGGGCACGCGCGTCAACTACTCGTTTCGGCTTGCGGCTGAACCGGAGAAGCGCATAGCGCTCGCCGGCGGCAGAGAGCGATATCTGAAGCACTGCGACAGATTCTTCGGATTTGCGCCAGGCGGCGATAAGTTCGAGGGCTTTAACAACGAAACCGACATGGAAACGCCCTACATATACCATTTCGCGGGCAGGCGCGACCGGATGGCGGAAGTGCTGCACACCGGCAATAAATATATGTTTTCGGTCGGGCGCGGCGGCGTGCCGGGCAACAACGACTCCGGCGGGCTGACCTCCTGCTGGATCTGGAACGCGCTCGGACTTTTTCCCGTCAGCGGGCAGGATAAAATGATAATCGGTTCGCCGCTTGTAATGTACGCCGAAATGGAGCTTGCCTCCGGTGCTATGCTTGCAATAAAAGTAACCGGCAGCGGTATTTATACTAAGTCCGCAACCTTAAACGGGCGCAGATTAGATGATTTTGAGCTGCGCGCCAGTGAACTCATGGCAGGAGGCGTGCTTGAAATAAAGATGTGCGATACGCCGGTACAGGCATAATAAGCCGCGCGTTTAACTAAGGGTAATGCGCAGGGAGCGGTTAACTGTTCGCCGGGGCGCGAAGGAATTGTCATCCCCTAACCATCAGCGCACCGCCATAACCACTTGCATAAAAAACCGAGCCGCGTTGTTTGGGTAAGGGACCAAAATGCGCGGCGTAAAAAGCAATTATTCAACATGAACGGTATTAACCGAAAATTAAGGCGCATAAATTTTTGTGTTTACAAAAGGTTGCTGCAAATACTTTCAACGTTTACATTGTTTAAACAGTATCGCGGGGGTTCGGGGGACCGTTGTCCCCCCGACGTAATCCCCTATACTATGTAACAATATAGCACCACAATAGTAGTTATATCAACCTGACGGTATGCGTGCGCACGACAGTCTCGCCGGGCGCGGCGACGATGATGCCGGGCTTGTCGGTGATCCGCCCGGTCGCGTCAACGAAATCCGGCAGCCCGCACCACGGCTCGATGCAGATATAGGGCGCGCCGCACTTCTGCCATATCAGAAGATACGGGAACCCTTCAAACCGCACGGCTACCCCCCGTCCGGTTGCTTTATTGCGGAGCGTTACCGCGCGCGATCTGACCTCGCTGAACACAAGCGCGTCAATCTCAAAATATTTCGGGTCGAGCGCAAGTGTGTCGCCGTCAAGAACCGGCGTGGTTTCATGCCCCAACAGATTGCCGTGCACCGCATGTGCGCGCAGCTGCTCTGGCTTCTCGAATACCAGCTCGTACCCGGTTATACCCTCCGGGCAGGCATAAGCTTCATGCGCGCCAACCGAAAACGGCATGGGTTTATCGCTGCAATTGGTCACGATGTAGTCGGTCACAAGCGTTTCGCCTATCAGCGCAAACCGAGCGCGCAGCTCGAAATCAAACGGATACCCCGCGCGAGTCTCCTCGTCGACGAGCAGGAGCAGGACCGCATTGTCGCTTCCCGCAGACTCCACGGTGAACTTCTTTTTGCGCGCGAACCCGTGCTTGGGCAGTGTATAGCGCTTCCCGTCGTACTCGTACTCGTCGTTTGTCACACCGCCGCATATCGGGAACAATATCGGCGCGCGCCCTGACCAGTATTCCGGCTTGCCGTCCCAGAGATATTCGGTGCTTCCCTTTTTAAGGCTCTGCAGCTCCGCTCCCATCGCTGTAATCTCAGCGGAAATAATGCCGTTTGACAGCTTTATCATTCTGTTTTCCCCTTATGTGTTATATATTTTTTAATTTTAAATATGCTTTTTGATTTGCGCGATAACGGCTTCAAGCGCCGCGATCCGCGCGTATTTTTTATCGTTTGACCCGATTATAATCCACGGCGCATACTCGGTGTTGGTTCGTGCAAGCATCTCGTTTACACATATCTCGTATTCGCCCCACTTTTCGCGGTTGCGCCAGTCCTCATCGGTTATTTTCCACTGCTTGCCCGGCGTGTTCTGCCGCTCTATAAACCGCTCGAGCTGCGTTTCGGAGTCGATGTGAAGCCAGAACTTTACGATCACCATACCGCAGGCTGCAAGCGACCGCTCAAACCGGTTGATCTCGTCGTATGCGCGTTTCCACTGCGTTTCCGTGCAAAGTCCCTCGACGCGCTCGACCAAAACCCGCCCGTACCACGAGCGGTCGAATATCGCAATGTGCCCCTTGCGCGGTATGCGCATCCAGAACCTCCAAAGAAAATGGCTGTTCTGCTCGGGCTGTGTCGGCGCGCTGACCGGTATAACCTCATAGCCTCGCGGGTCAAGCCCGCGGGTCAGGCGCTTGATGTTGCCGCCCTTCCCTGCCGCGTCCCAGCCTTCGTATATCACAATAGCGGGCTTATTTATGCGATACAGCCGGTTCTGAAGCTCGAAAAGCTCGTCCTGAAGCTCGTCCAGCCGCTTGTGGTATAAATCCTCCGGGTAAACCGGCGAGGTGTCAACCTCGCAGAGCTTTTTTATCGGCAGCGGAATAATATCCGGCGATGTCCGAACCTCGTCCTGCACCCGCTCAGGCTCCTTCAACTGCCCGAGAGCACGCTCCATGCGAGCCGCAATATTCGAACAAACCACAAGCGTTGCTGCGTCGATATCGGTGGCGTCGACATCATACCACGGCGCTTCGGTCGTGTTCGTCGTCTCCAGCATGACATCGAAAGCAGAGCGGTATTCGTCGTAGTGTTTATGCCGGTAGCGGTCGGCGTCGGTAACCCGCCATGAAGTTGCCTCATCTTGCTCGAGCTTGCGAAAGCGCTTTTCCTGCTCCTCTTTTGATATGCGCAAAAAAAACTTTAGGATGAGATAGCCGTCGTCGCACAGCATGCGCTCGAATTCGAGTATCTCGGCGGTGCGCTCGTCCAGCTCACGCTTATTCAGATTGTCTTCAACCGCCGCTATGTTGATCTCGCGATACCAGCTTCGCACAAGCACAGCCATTTTACCATGCTCGGGTATCATTTTCCAGTACCGCCTGATAAACGGGTAGCGCAGGTCGTCGGCGGCCGGCGCTTCGACGGAGTAAACTTTGTAAAACCGCGGGTCGATTTCAGCAATGATTTTACCGGCGATCTCACCTTTGCCCGACGCGCCCCAGCCTTCCAGCAGTATAATAACCGGCAGGCCGGCCTGCTTCGCAGTCAGCGCAAGCTCGCCTATGCGCTCGCGCATGGCTTTAATCGCGGGCTTGAGTTCCTTCATGCGGATGCCTCCGAAATGATTTTTTGAAACTGCAATTCATCACTAATAACAGCAGGCAGGAGGCAAATAAATCTGTCCGTTGCCACGCCGTAACTGGTTATACGAGCTTGATAGAATAGTTTACGCGTAAATTATTTTATATTTATGGTATCCGAAACGATTAAAATAGCCGTATGTGGTGGGTTTTGACATTTTTATTGTAAACTCTGCCTGCATATTTGTCAATTATAAAATTTAATGCAAATGTGTATTATATCTTAGGTTAAATGATGATTTTTTCCGGTATAAAGTATGCGATAAAACGAAACAAAAAATTACGGATTTTCAGAGTTGGAGCAACATTTTCGGCTACTGCTATTGACAAACAGCCGCCGCTGTGGTATAATATGACGCACGCGGGCAAAATCAGCCCGCAGCCGGGGTGTGGCTCAGTTCGGTAGAGCGCTTGGTTCGGGACCAAGAGGCCGGAGGTTCAAATCCTCTCACTCCGACCAGCGGATATTCCGCATAAATTGACACACCTCGCATCGCGGGGTGTGTTTTGTTACACAACCTTAATAGATACAATCAATAATAATTGTAAAGCTGCGTTGTCGTTTCGTGTGACAATGCAGCTTTTTTTATTATAATATTTCAAATTACTGCATAACTTGATATTGATACTACGCTTGTACCCATTTTATTGATATTTTATAAAACAAATCGAATCCTCTTGCAATTATTTTTCAGTTGTGTATAATAATATTAACACATCAGGAAACATATGTGACATATTTATAATTTTGGTATTTATTTTTTATATATTTTCACGGACACAGGAGGATTTTATGCATCTCACAAGATTCATCGCGTTGTTTCTTGCGCTGGCACTGCTCTGTTTTGCAGCGGCAGCCTGTGCCTCACGCGATACAATTTCAACAACCGACACATCATCGGAAACTTCTGCCGAAACCGAACCGGAATCTGAAGTCGAAGAACAGCCGAATCTGCCCGATGTAAACATGGAGGGTAAGGAATTTGTGTTTATCGTCCGTGGTCCTGCATATGTAGAATGGCAGAGTCAGGATATCTACGTTGAGGAGCAGAACGGCGAACCGATTGTCGACGCAGTCTATGCAAGAAATGTCTTCCTTGAAGAAAAATACAATATGAAAATCCGTGAATACGGCGCAAGTGACGTCGGTAACGAAGCGCGCAAGAGCATTGTTGCAGGTTCCGCGGACTATGACGTCTGCATGGCGAATACCAGCGAAAGCGCGACTCTTGCCAGTCAGCATCTTTTTTATAACTTAAAAGATATACCGTACATGGATTTAACCCGCGACTGGTGGGACCAGCGTTCGGTTAAACAACTCTCCATCGCGGAAAAACTGTACTTCTGCACAGGCGACCTATCCATAATGGCAAACGACGCAACATGGATTCTCATGTTCAACAAGCAGATGATAACCGACTTCACGCTTGAGTCGCCCTACGATCTGTCTCTTATACACATCT
>JAPXNL010000084.1:0-9052 GCA_033808535.1 Clostridia bacterium | reverse complement strand
ATTAACAAGAGGTGCAATAATTGCAGGACAGATATGCCGGTGATGTGGGCGATTTCGGAAAGTCGGGTTTGCTCAGACAAATAGCCGGTACGGGATTGAAAGTGGGCATTAACTGGTATCGTACATATAAGCCGTAAGAACATGCCAAAGAGGATGGCAGACATATAATATCTGTATAATAAAATATATCAGGGATGCGATGATGAACTGCTGAACGCTCTGCGTAGTGTTGTTGAAAGCTGTAGAAGCGTCGCTGCACATGAAAATTATCTGGCAAAAGCGTTATTTAATCACCGATGCAGAGAAAAAGAATATATATATGCAAAGATTTAAACCACTGCAAATTCGAAACGGACTCTCACCAGCAAAATGGCTGGGTTTGAAATTCAGCCGTGGAACAACACGTGACTATTTGTTTATTTTACAGCCGTATCATTTTGAACAAGTAAGTGGCGTGATGGATAGAATGTTGAAAAGCAATTGGAACAGACACTTTTCAAAATTAAATATAGAAAAAACAGACATCGAATGTTGAGCAAAGGGACAGATACAAAATAATTTTACACTCGTCAATTCCAAGCCGATTTTACATAAAAATAACGGAAAGGAAACCGCGATTGTGCCGCAGTTTATCGGTGCAAACGCAGTATATTGCAATATATGGCCGACAGATACGAGTTTCCGCGGGTGCCGGCGGCACAGGCCGGCGTATCGCCCCGCGCGGTGGCAGATATGCTGCGCGACTGGGCGCAAAAAGGGCTTGAGATACACTCATTTATGCTGTTGCGCGGCGGAAAGGTCGCTGCGGAAGGCTACTGGTCGCCTTACCGCGCGGGCGATGTACATATGCTCAACTCGCTGAGCAAGAGCTTTACCTCGACGGCGATACTTTTCGCAATTCAGGAGGGGCTGCTCTCGCCCGACGACAAAGTCATATCATTCTTCCCCGAAAAAGCCGCAAGGCTCAATATTTCGGAGAAGATGCGGCGGCTGACGCTGCGGCATCTGCTTTCGATGTGCACCGGGCACGAGCCGTCCGCCGACTTCATCTTTGCGGAGGACGACTGCGTGTCGGCGTTTCTGGCAAGCGAGATCAAAGGCGAGCCGGGCGGGCGCTTTTCATATAACACCGGCGCGACTTTCATGCTGTCGGCGGCGCTTCAGGCGCGGACCGGGCAAAACCTTGTCGAGTTCCTCCGCCCGCGGCTGTTCGAGCCGCTCGGCATGAGCGACGGAATCTGGTCTGAGATGACACGCGACGGCATCTGCTACGGCGGGTTCGGGCTGAACGTGACGACCGACGACATCGCGCGGCTGGGCATGCTTTATCTGGGCCGCGGAGAGTTCAATGGCAAGCGCATACTTGACGCCGCGCTGATAGACGAGGCATCGCGCCGGCATATATCAAACTGCGGCTCGTCGCAGACGCCCTGGCTCGACGACCCGGCGCTGGCAGACTATTCCGCCGACGTCGACCCGTCAAACGACTGGGGCATGGGCTACGGCTGGCAGTTCTGGCGCTGCATACCCGAGGGCGTGTACCGCGGCGACGGCGCGTTCGGCCAGTTCTGCATTGTCATGCCGCGACAGGACGCGGTGCTTGCGATTACCGCGGGTACGGGCGACATGCAGGGCATTCTGTTCAGCGTGTGGGACAAGCTGCTGCCGGGACTGGGCGGCAGCTGCACCAACGACGGACAAGCCGGGCTCGACGCGATGCTGGCAGGTCTTTCGCTGCCGCCCGCCGAGAGCGGAGACAGCTCGCCGCTTGCCGCAAATATCGGGGGCACCTGCTATAAATTCGAGTTTCGCGGCACGCCGTTTGACGCAAAATTTGATTTTGACGGCGACATGCTGAATATTGCGGTTGATGTGCACGGCAAACAATATATGGTTAAAGCCGGTTACGGGCGGCACATTTACAACAGACTTGAATATGAGAATAATGGCAGGACATTTGCCCCGCCGTTCAGATTTATGATCGCCCCCGATTTCGCCGCGTCGTGGGCGTGGAACAAAAACGGTGCGCTGGTCGTCAAATTTATATTGACAAAATATGCGTACACCGAAACGGCAGAGATAAAATTCTGCGGCGATAAAGCGACGGCTTATGTCACCATGAACCTGCAGGTCGAGCCGCCGTTTACTGTTGAGGGAACACGCGAATGAGCGAAAAGATTAAGCTGCTATTTTTGGGCATCACAATGAACTGCGCGGGGACGGAAAAAGCGTTTCTGGGTCTGGCTAACAACCTGGACTACGACCGCTTTGACGTGACGCTGCTGCTCGCCAAAGCCGGCGGGCTGATGTTCGATCAGATTCCCAAGCAGATTAAAGTTATTGAGATGCCCGAATACGGCGAGATGTTCACGCTGACCGGCGCCACCGCGAAAAAGGCGATATGGAACTGCTACGTTAAGCGCAACCCGCTGGTGCTTGCCGGGATTTTCCCGTATGCCGTGAAGTCGGCGCTGTTTAAAAAGAAGCGGGCATTTACCGCCATGCGGCTGTGGGTGCGGCTGATGCGCAAAATGCCGCCGGTGCCCGGCGAATACGATGTCGCCGCGGCGTTCTGGGGCGACAAGACGATGTTCTATATGGTCGATAAAGTGAAGGCGCGCAAAAAAATCGCGTGGCTGCATTTCGACTACTCGAACCCGCCGCGCGACGACAAGCTTTATCTACCTTATTTTGAAAAGTGCGATAAAATTATAAACGTGTCAAAAGCGGTTGACGACGCGCTGAAAGCGCGGCTGCCGCAGATCGCGGACCGCTGCGAGGTGCTTGAGAATATAAACGACCCGAAGCTGATCTGGGACATGGCGCTGCGCGGCGAGTCTTTCCCCGACGGCTGGTTTACGGGCAAGCGGATTCTGACAATCGCCCGGATTTGCGATCAGAAGGGCGTGGATTTCATCCCGCCGGTGCTGAACAGGCTGACCGAAAACGGCTTGCCGCTGCGCTGGTATATAGTGGGCGACGGCGATGAGGCCGACGTGAACAGGCTGAAGATGCAGGCACTGACATGCGAGGTGGCCGACAAGCTGTTTTTGCTCGGGACGAAAACCAACCCGTATGGATATATGCGCGACTGCGATATTTTCGTGCTGCCCTCGCGCTACGAGGGCAAGCCTATCACAGTCGAGGAAGCAAAAATCATGTATAAACCCATTCTCGTGTCGCGCTACCTGTCGGCTGATGAACAGCTTGAGGGCGGCAGACTGGGAATGATAACCGATATCGGTGAGGAAGGGCTGTATAGCGGCCTGAAAAAGCTGCTGGGCGATCCGGGGCTGTGCGACATCTACACGGAGCGTTTGTCAAAGCTGCCGCGTGGCAATATGGACGCGGTGAAGCGGTTTGAAGAAATCTGCGCGGAGTAATTTTAGTTGCGGAGGGATTTGATGCAGGTACAAAACGAGCAGAAACATAGCGGGCAGAAAAAGATACTTATTGTTGAGGACGAGCGCAACATTGCGCAGCTGCTCGCCTATAACATGATGCAGGCGGGGTACGATTACGACATAGCGTCCGACGGCGCGGAGGGGCTGCGCCGTGCGCTGACCGGCGAGTATGACCTTATCCTGCTCGACCTGATGCTCCCCAAGATGGACGGATTCGAGGTCTGCCGCCGCGCCCGCGCGAAGGTAAACACACCGATTATCATTGTGACGGCGCGCGAGGAAGAAGTTGAAAAGGTTATGGGGCTTGAGATCGGCGCGGACGACTATGTGACAAAGCCGTTCAAGCTGCGGGAGCTTATGGCGCGCATTAAGGCGAACATCCGGCGCGCGTCGAGCGAGGTCGTGCGCGATCAGGCGCCCGAAGAAAATATTATTAAACTGCGCGGGCTTGTCATCGACTGCAATAAATACTACGTCACAAACAACGGCGTTGAGGTGCCGCTGACCAAAAAGGACTATGACCTGCTCGTGCACATGGCGAAAAACGCGGGGCGGGTGTTCACGCGCGAGGAGCTGCTTGAGCAGGTGTGGGGCTACGACGGCTATTACGGCGATATCCGCACCGTGGACGTCGCGATCCGCCGCCTGCGTGAAAAGCTCGAGGTCGACCCGACCAAGCCGGAGTATCTGTTCACCAAGCGCGGGCTTGGCTATTATGTTAAGTGAATCTATAATCTAATTCTATAATCTATAAGTAAGATACGATGTGGGGGACTTTTTGAAAAAAGTCCCCCACACCCTTCAAAAACTTTTGTACACGTCATAACTTGTTCTTTATCTTTCGTAGACACACGACAATTCTCGTATGCGTAATCCTTCGGATACTGTGTTACAACGCAAGCTTACACTTTAACAAATACACAATCTGCGCCGCCCTCCGGGGCCCTTTCCCCTCGGGCGGCTTTAGTGGTTCAGGGGGATTCGGCGAAGCGATTTACAGGTAAGCAGAAACATTATTTGCCAGCGACGCCGCCGGAAACCACTGGCGGTGTCCGGATGACGCACGAATCTGCACCCGGAGGGGGTGCGGGAGAAACCTCCCCCACAGGGGTTGGCCGGAGGGGCGCTCCCCTCCGGTGTTCTTTTCTTTGGGTGGCTTTCTTTTCTTCCAAAGAAAAGAAAGGCGCAATAACAATGCCCGCGGTGCGCACCGCTAACGGGCAGAGTGAGCAGTATACATCAGGAGGAGAATATAAGCAGATGATTTTATTTTTAGCCTATTGAAAATAAAACGCTTTATAGGTTATAATAATACCGATAAATAGCCTGCGTGTGCTGCTATCCGGCAAGACTTCTGTTCTATACTCCGCCGGGCAGGTTAAAATCATGTGTTGAAAAGGAGCCTCACCCATGTGGCAGTGCCCGGAATGCGGTCGAAAGTTTAAAAACACAAATCAAAGCCACTATTGCAGCAAGATCGGCACGATAGACGAATATATCGCCGCGCAGCCCGAAGATATTCAGCCCCTGCTGGGCAAAATCCGCGAAACGATACAGGGCGCCGCGCCAGACGCCGTCGAGAAAATGTCGTGGCAGATGCCGACTTTCTGGCAGGGTGAAAACCTCATCCACTTTGCGGCATTCAAAAATCACATCAGCATTTTTCCGGGCGATGAGGCGGTCGCGTTCTTTGCGGACAGGCTGACCGGATACAAAACCGCTAAAGGAACGATTCAGTTCCCGCTTGGCAAACCGATAGACTTCGATCTGATTGCGGACATCACCCGCTGGAGAGTTGCACAGGCTGAGGGGAAACGAAAATGAATGACACTTTTTATACGTCTGTTAACAAAGTGGTGGTAGATGAACAGGCCGGAGGTATACAAAAATGAAAAACGAGATCGACAGCTCGCGACTGACCCGTCAGGTCTACGACATGCCCGACTATGTCGCTGAGGCGCTTGACAGGGAGGCGCTCTGGGAGCGCTATCGCGCCAGACCGCCGTACCAGCAGAACGACTACATCGGCTGGATCACGCGTGCCAGGCGCGAGGAAACGCGCCAAAAACGGCTGCGCCAGATGACCCTTGAACTGAAAAGCGGCGACGCATACATGGGCATGAAATATAACGCGAAGGGGTGACGGCAGTGCTCGATTTCAAAAAAGAATATAAAGAATTATACCAGCCGAAAACAACACCGTCGGTGGTCGACGTGCCCGAAATGACGTTCATCATGGTTGACGGGAAAGGCGACCCAAACACAAGCGCCGAATATGCTGCCGCGGTCGAGCTGCTGTATGGGCTGTCATATGCCATCAAGATGGGCAATAAGGAAATTTTGGAGTATGTCGTTCCGCCGCTTGAAGGATTCTGGAGCGTTGCCGACCCTGATTTCAAAGGCAGCGGCGCCGCAATTGCTGATAAAAGCCGGTTTGAATGGACGATGATGATACGTCAGCCCGATTTTGTGACTGATAATATTTTCCAGGCGGCTGCAGCTTCGCTGCAAAATAAAAAGCCGCACCTCGATGTGACGGCTGCGCGGCTTGAAAAACTGACGGAGGGGCTGTGCGTTCAGGTGATGCACATCGGCTCCTATGACGACGAGCCGAAAACGATAATGGCGCTTGAGCGGTTTATAACCGAAAGCGGCTATCTGCCGGATTTCAGCGAAACCCGCCGCCACCACGAAATTTACCTTTCCGACCCGAGGAAAGTCGCGGCTGACAAGCTGAAAACAGTGATACGCCACCCGGTTAAAAATGCGTGAGCGGCTGTTATGTTCATTTCGAGCTGTAAAGCACATGTACCTGCCGCCAAATATTCAATGCCTGCCATATATGTTGGCAGGCATTATTTTATTACATTTTCTTCGATCGGTGCTTTTTAAGCAGCTTTATCGCGTCGTCTTCGTCGAGCGGCCTGCTGATCAGATATCCCTGTATTTTATCGCAGCCGTGAGCGATCAGATATTGCTTCTGCTCTTCCCTTTCCACACCTTCGGCTATCGTGGAGTGCCCGAGCCTGTGGGCTATTGAGATGATATCGCCGGTGATTGCCTTTTCATCGTCTTCTTCCAGCAGTTTATCAATAAAATATTTGTCGATTTTCATGCTGTTGACGTTGAGTTCTTTCTCTCTTGCCAGCGATGAGTATCCTGTGCCGAAGTCGTCTATGGCAATTTGGATGCCGGTGTCTTTCAGTTTGCTTATTATATTGTTTATGAATGTATAGTCAGCGGCAAATATCGACTCTGTGATTTCGATGCCGATGTTTGCGGGATTGACATTTATCTCCCTGATCAGATCCATCAGCCGGTCGATGAATTCCGGCCTTAACAGCTGAATAGCGGATATGTTTACTGAAACATTGATATCATCAAATCCGCACTCTTTAAGCCTGTTTATGAAACGGAAAGCGGCAATGAAAACCTTTTCGCCGATGGGAACTATGAGCTTTGTCTCTTCGGCGATGGGGATAAACTCGGCAGGTGAAACCAGACCCAGCTTGTCCGTATGCAGTCTTGCCAATGCTTCGAATCCGCAAATGCTATTCGTCTTTAAATCCAGAATCGGCTGATACTGCACGAAAAGGTCGCAGCACGAATCATCAGCGGCGACCCTGGCAAGCTCGTGCCTTATAACTGCTTCGCGGTCGACTATGGCTTCCAGTTCCGCATCGTAAAAACAGGCTTTGAATTCCTTGTCGAAGAGGTTGATTGCCCGCTCCGATGCAATGAGCAGCTTTCTTGAAAGCAGGTTCATGTCCGATTCGTCGGCGCCTAATTCAAGAATGCCGATACCTCCGCCGACTCTGTCGGTTATAAACAATGCCTGCAGTTCGTCTGCAATAGATTCGCTGAACTCAAACAGCTCGTTTTTGTCCTTATAGTTTTTCATATAGAACAAAAACCGGTTTTCATGCGTTCTGAATAATTCGCAGTTGTCCCTGCGATATTTGCAAAGTGTTTCAGCAACCTTTATTATCAAATCCTGTGTATAATTATATCCGTAATTGACTGTCAGAATCTGAATCGTGCTTAAGTTGATGCCAACAAATGCCCTTTTGATCTTTTTGTATTTGCCGGCGTCTTTTTTAAGCAGCGATTCCAGATATTCGCGGTTATAAAGGCCCGTCAGATTATCGTGCTCGTTGGTGTATTTTAAAGCGTCCTCAACCGCTTTCCGGTCCGATATGTCAATGATGATTCCTTCAAGCGCTTCAACTTCACCGTTTTCATCAAATACGCCCTGGCCGAGCTCAAGCACCCATTTCCGCTCACCGGAAGCCGTTATTATTTCATATTCATATCTGAAATCCTGCCGGCCCTTTAATATCCGTTCCCATTCATTCCAAAGCACTTCCTGATATTCCGGCGCGATTATATCGTTATATGACAGGTCCCTGTTGTTTATAAGATTTTCGGGGGTATAACCCGTTAATTTAACACAACCGGAGGAGACATATTCAATTGTCCAGTCACGGTCATACTTGCATCTGTATGCCATGCCGGGAAGGTGCGACAGCAGTGTTGATTTGCTCCGTTCGCTTTCCGACAGTTGCTTTTCGACAATTTTTCTTTCCGTGATATCTTTGAAAATTGCAACATGATTATAACTGTAGTTTTCATCCAAAACCAGTTTTTTTACAATCATATATACCCAGACGACAGAACCGTCCGGGCGGATAAATCTCTTATCCATTGCATAACTGTCAATTTCACCGGCTTGCAGTTTTTCATAATAACGCATGTTTTCATCAACATCATCAGGATGCGTTATTGAAACCCAGCCCAGCGCAAGCAGCTCTTCTTTTGTTCTTCCGGTTATCCGCTCCAGTTCCGCATTTATAGTGAAGTGCTCATTTGAGATCGAAGAAGACGGACCCTTATTAAATGATATTGCAATACCGACAGGAACCTGATTGATCAGCATTTCATAAGCATCGCTTATTTTGCGCAGTTTCTTAACCAGTTCTTCTTGCGCACACACAATTGCGATGTGAGCTTCAAGCCTCGCCAAAAGCAAATCCGGTTGAGCCGGT
Source organism: Clostridia bacterium (assembly GCA_033808535.1). GTDB lineage: Bacteria > Bacillota > Clostridia > Oscillospirales > CAG-272 > DTU078. Next base: position 603 of record JAPXNL010000084.1, on the reverse strand, counting down.
TTGCGGATATAGTCGGCAGCGCCAAGCTTGAAGCTCTTTATTTCACTGTCCTCATCGTCGCAGTCTGCCAGAATTATTTTATGTAAATTATTGTACCGCTTGTCCCTTTTCAGAGTTCGGAGAACCTGCAACCCATTTTTGTCAGGCAGTTTCAGGTCAAGTATGAGCAGATTTATATCGCGATGCTCGCCGAGCAAACGCATAGCTTCCGCGCCGCTGCAAGCAGTCAATATGCAATGTTCGCAAATCAGCTTTTCAACGATTAACATGGAAGATGCTGAGTCACCAACGAAAAGTATTTTTATCAGCATTGTTAATCCTCCTTTTCAGCTCACACTCACACCTTTTATTATTTTGCATTTAAATTTTGGGCTGAATTTTACAGTGTCTCTTTTTTGCTATGTGACAGAAGGAAATGCAAATAAAATTGTATGCAAAGAACACAACAAATTTAGTATAACACCATTTTTAGATAATTGCAATATTTTGTATTAAAAACCAGAAAAATTTTACATTTCCGGATTATGAAAGCAAATAACGTCGATATTTGTCGATAACTGTTAAGTTGATCGTCATATTGCAAAATTGAACTCGGAAAAGAGT
>JAPXNL010000083.1:6374-9205 GCA_033808535.1 Clostridia bacterium | reverse complement strand
AATCTGCACCCAGAGGGGGCGCGGGGGATACTTCCCCCGTCGGGGGAGTCTTGAGGGGCTCTCCCCTCAAGCGGTTACTTAAGGCGGAGCCTTAAGTGTGCTTTCTTTGGGTACTTTCTTTACACAAGTTGAAAGTACCATAAATCACGCCTGCGGTGCGCACCGCTTAAATGGATTTGATATACACCCCGTCGGGGTAGTCACAATTCCTTATATACGGATTCATCTTATAATTTCCCAATTGGAAAATGCTATCAAAATAACCCCGCGCACCGCATACAAACACATAAATCACCGCCGGGCGAATTTTACCCCATGCGGGTTAAAGGAAATAACAAGCCTGTCTGCACCGCGCCCGGCGAGGTCACAAAAAAATAAAACATTATTATGATTTATCGGTTTTGACTATGTACCGCAGCCTGTATTTTAGAATAATACTTATATTTGTCGTATTCATGATAACCGTAATGGCTGTGGTCGGTACGGTTTTGTTAAACAGCGTCTTTATATACTACAACAAAGAGTTTGTGGCGCAGATGGACGAATACCTGTCGCCCGGCAGCCAGCTTCGCGAGGAGCTTATGGCAGAGCTGTCGGGCGAAGACTTTGCGGAATCGCAAAAGAAAATCCTGTCCGCGTATTCGTCCCGGCTCGGTATCGACAAATACCGCAACTTCTACATCCTCGACGCAAGCGGTGTTTATCTCGCCGGCTCGCAGGACGAGCCCCAGGGCGGCCTGCCGGTCACCGGAAACATACTCTCCGCGATGGCGGGAGATGACGGCAAGGAGCAGATCGTCGGCGCGGAATTCACCGACTATGCCATCGCGCTCCGCTCTGACGGGCGCACCGCGATCATATATATAAAAGATACGCAGGACGAGATGCGCGAGCTGTCGTGGCAGCTCTTTTCGATCATACTCCAGTCGGTCATGTTCGGGCTTGTAATCGCGGTGTTTTTGTCGTTTTTCCTTGCAAAAGCCATTACACAGCCCATTCAGGAGCTCACGCGCGGCGCGCAGAACATCTCCGAGGGACGGTTCTCCGAACGCATCGAGGTCGAGTCAAAGGACGAGATCGGCATACTCACCGCCACGTTCAACCGCATGGGCGCGATACTAAAGAACACGCTTGCCGAGGTCGAGGGCGAGCGCCGCAAGCTCGAGACGATATTCGCGTACCTCAAAGACGGCGTTATCGCGTTTTCAGAGGACGGCTCGGTTATCCATATCAACCGCAGCGCGATCGAGATGTTCGGCGACAAATACGACAAGGACCGCTTCAACGTCGAGTATATGCTCAGCCTGTTCCACTTCGAGTTCACGCAGGCGTATATCAGCGAGGACGAGGAGGGCAGCAGCTTTGTCTGGCGCGATGTGCAGCTTGGCGATAACCGCGCGCTCGACGTCAACATCGGTGCGCTGCACTATCAGGACGAGAACACCGAACGCGAGGGTATCGTCGTGGTCCTGCACGACATCACCGCGCGCTATGAGCTTGACAAATCGCGGCGCGAGTTTGTGGCAAACGTGTCGCACGAGCTGCGTACACCTCTGACCACGATTCAGACTACCGCCGAAACTCTGCTCGAGTACGATAACATTCCCAAGGAGATGGAGCGCGAGTACCTCGACGGTATCGTGTCAAACTGCGACCGCATGCTGCGCATTGTCACCGACCTGCTCACGCTATCAAGGCTTGACAACAAGCGCACTCGCTGGAAAATATCTACGTTCGACCTCGTCGACACACTTGCACATATCCGCCAAATGCTCACAGCTCAGGCGGTCGAGAAAAACCAGACCATCACCCTGCACGACTACGATAAGGATATTGAAATTACCGCAGATAAAGAGCGCATTGAGCAGGTGGTTATCAACATCATTACAAACTCGATCAAGTACACGCCCGAGGGCGGCAAGATTGACATATATGTAAACCGCAACACCCAAAAGGTGCCCGAAATCGAGGTCGAGTCGGCCAGCATCGTAATCAGCGACAACGGCGTGGGCATACCCGAAGAAGACCTGCCCCGCCTGTTCGAGCGTTTTTACCGCGTGGAAAAATCGCGTACATCGGAGACCGGCGGCACCGGTCTGGGCTTGTCCATCGCCAAGGAGATAACCGAGGCGCACGGGGGCAAAATAAGCATAGCCAGCCGGCAGGGCGAAGGCACCACGGTGACTATTGTTCTGCCGCTGAAAACAAAGCTTGAGAGCACATGATTGTCGGGGATAAACAGATGACCGGTTACACGGACGAGCGAAAAAAATCAAAACGGCGCCGGGCACGGACGGAACTTATAAAGACCGTCATAATCGTGCTGCTTTTCCTTTCCATGGTCACGCTCGCGTCTGTGGAGATTGTGCAAACCCAGCGTCTGAGCAACATCCCGGCGGAAGACATCGACATCGAGTCATTGCTCGTGCTCCACGACGACAGGGCATCAGGGACAATCGCGCCGTATATACTGCCCGAGTTTCTCGGCTACAGCATAGACGGCGTATCGCGCGGGCTGTTCGGCGGAGAGACGACAATGCGCGGGCTATACGGCTTGCTCTACGGCGTTATGACCGAACTGCTCATTGCAGGCGTTTGCAAGACTCTGCCCGCGGATGAGGGCGAGGCGGTCTGGGACGCCGCTCGCGAGGGCGATTTTGTATATATATGCTATTTCGAGGAGCTGCCCGCATCGGCGATAGCCTACGCTGTCTCCGACGGCGGAACGGAGCTTGCCGAGGGCGACGTCCCCTATATACGCGAGCTGTTTATCAGGCTGGCAGACCCGGGGCAGAATTCCCCCTGCTGCATAGTCACGCGCTCTGAGGACG
>JAPXNL010000083.1:0-6364 GCA_033808535.1 Clostridia bacterium | reverse complement strand
GCGTATACAGTCATAAACCGGGCAAAATTGCACCGGATTTTGACCAATCTTTGCTTACAGCATATAATAACAGCAGGCAGCTTGCCCAATTTTCGTTTCTCGGCGATTTTGAGGCCAAAACAGACGTCTCTCGCGACAAAATCGGCGAAAGCGGGGCAGAGAAAGACGAAAATACTGTTTCCGGCGAGACTGCCGCTGACATATCCACCGTGACGGCGGCTTCCGGAGGTGAGGAGCCAGAGTATGCGGGCGATGAAAACGCGGCAGAGGGTCTGGCGCGCTTTTACCGGCTGCGCGATACGACCGTGCTGATAGGCGGCGAATTTACGCAAAAATATATAATCGCCGAAACCGGTGCATCGCTTTCGAAACGCATCGGCGACAGCGGCGCAGAGGAGAAGCTGCTCGAACTGCTGGGCATAAACACTGACCGCGTTGCGCCGTACCACAGCAAGGGTTACACAATATATCTCGGGGAATCCGGGCGCGTGCGAATCTCCGACACAGGCGGCATAGACTACACGGCTGTATCGTCGGCGGGAAGCACGGGCGGCGGTGTCCCGGTTTCGTCTTTTCTGGGCTATGAAAGATACGGCGGAAGGTACACCTACTTCGAGCTGCTGACCGCCGCGGCTTCATTGCTCGAGTCGATTTCCGAAATATCGCCCGACCTGCTGGGCGGCGAAGCAGTGCCGGGTCTTATCTCGGTTTCCGCAGGCGAGGCGGGTCTGAAAATGGTTTTCGGCTACTTCTATGACAATTACCGCATTATCGGGCTGGGGCCTGCGGTAACGCTCGCGTTCGCGGACGGCATGCTGACAGAGCTTGCACTGACGCCGGCAAGCATCACAAAGGGCGGGCTGTGCGTTTCGCTGCCGCAGGAGTGGGCAATAAAGCATCTGTACGATCTGGCGCTTGCCGCAGACAAGCCGGCGGTCCCCGCAGGATCGGAGCTGACTATCGCATACAACGCCGCGGTGGCTGTCCGTGCCGATACCGGTGAGCCGGATACGACGGCTCCCGAAACAAACGGCGCCGATACCGTACAACAAGGCGAGGCTCAGCCGGGCGACACAGCTGCGCCGCAGAGTACAGCCGAAACACAGTCCGAAGAAGAAGCCGGAACAGATCCGGACGGCGTGCAGGATGACCGCATTCCGGCTGAAATCCCGATCGCGCCCGACTGGGTGATACTTGCTGCACAGACTGCGGTGTTAGGAGCACCCGAGATATGATCAAGCAAAAAATCCGGATTGACAGGAAAAAACGGCATGAAGTGGGATAAAATAAAGAATTTCCTTATAGTAATGCTGGTGCTCGTGAATTTGTTTTTCGGTGTTACGCTTTATTTGCAATACCGGCAGACAAACTATATATCGGGCACCGACCTGCAGCGGCTTTCGCAGCTGCTTTCGGGCAGCGTGGAACTGCCTGCCGGTGTGCTGCCGGCAAAAAAGCAGAATCCCACATACTATGTCGGCTCATATCCGGAGGATTATTTTGAAACCACGGCATACCTGCTTTCAGGCGGTGCGAAGTCGGTGTCGTATGTCACCCCCAACGGAATCAACTTCGTAGTGGGCGAAGGCAGCACCGACACATATGAATTTACCTATCCGTTCGGCTTCAGGTATGTATATAAAGCAAACGACGCTGCCGGCATTGTTGAGATCGACCCCGACTACACCGCAAAGCTGCCGGACACAGACTTTATAAACGCCTTTTATACGGAGCAAGCCATAAAAAAATTCCTGTACGCGGACGGGGCATTAAACGGCTCCGATGTCGCCGGCGGGCTGCGCATAAAACTGAAGTGCGGCGAAGTGTACTTCGACAGCGCAAAAAATCTGTATATAACAACGGTTGCGCAGTATGTGGGCAGCCAGCCTATATACGGCTGCGAGGCTGTTGTCGCTGTCAGGGACGGCAAGGTCGTGTATGTCGACGGCAACCTGATTTTGTGCAACCTTGAAGTAAGCTCAAGCGAAGAGCTGCTCGATCAGGTCAACCTGATTCTGCTCGAAAACCGCGATTTGTCGCAGCAGAGCGCCGACTCGGACGGCTCCGCAGCCGAAACGGATTACGGCGACGGGGACGATTTGGTGCAGGCAGGCGATACGGCGCAGGGGAGCGCCGATACAGCAGGCATACCGGATGCCTCTGCTGAAACAGATGCGGGAATCCCGGACGCTGACGGCACATCGGGCACAGAAGAAAAGTATATGCTGACCTCTGCGGAGAGCTGCCTTTGCATATGGTGGAATGCCGCCGACAGATCGAAATTTTTCCTGCTGCCCGGCTGGAAATTCGTATATAACGGGTCTGTTGTGCGAATCAGAGATGCGGTCTACGGAAACATTTATACAAAATAACTAAATATAAAAGAAATTCTAAAAATCCCTTTTATTTATCAAAACGACGTGGTATAATATACGATTGAGCCGATATGCTAAATATATAAAAATATTAAGAAAAACTCCGATTTAAACGATATAAATATATATGGAGGAGCAGGCAAATCCGCTTTGCCGTACAAAGTATAAATAAACTATTTATACTTTTTTGTTGCGGCATATGATATGCGGTTGCCGGCAGTGCAATCCGAAATGGAGAAGATTATAATAAACGGCGGCAGGCCGCTGTATGGCGATATAGAAGTCAGCGGAACGAAAAATGCCGCTGGCGCGATACTTATTGCCACACTGCTGGTCGGCGATAAATGTGTGATTGAAAACCTTCCTGTTATAAATGACGTTGCCACATCACTCGATATTCTTCGCTGCATGAATGTCGATGTGCGCAGGATAGACAAAAACACCGTCGAAATAGACACCAGACATGCGATCGGCGGCACCTCGCCTATCGAGCTGGTGCGCAAAATGCGTTCCTCGTACTACCTCTACGGCGCGGAGCTGGGCAGATTCGGACGCGCGTATGCCGGTTATCCCGGCGGCTGCGATTTCGGCGTGCGCCCCATCGACCAGCACATCAAGGGATTTGAGGCGCTGGGCGCCACCGTTACCTGCGAGGGCGGCTATGTAGAGGCCGTCGCGCCGCCCGGCGGACTGAGGGGCGCGAACATATTCTTCGACCTCAACACCGTCGGCGGCACGATAAATGTTATCCTCGCCGCGGTCAAGGCGAAGGGGCTGACGGTCATCGAAAACGCCGCGCGCGAGCCGCACGTGGTTGACCTGGCAAACTTCCTCAACACCTGCGGCGCGAATATCTCCGGCGCCGGTACAGACACAATCAAAATCAAGGGCGTCGATAAGCTCCACGGCTGCACATATGCAATAATCCCCGACATGATCGAAGCCGGCACATACATGGTTGCCGCGGCTGCGACCAAAGGGCGGCTGCGGATCAAAAACGTAATTCCCAAGCACCTTGAGTCCATATCGGCAAAGCTCGAGGAAATGGGCGTTTCCATTGAGGAGGACGACGACGCTGTCACCGTCTGGCGCGACGGCCCGCTTAACAGGGTAAACGTCAAAACACTGCCGTATCCGGGTTTCCCGACCGACATGCAGCCGCAGATGTGCACGCTGATGTGTCTGGCTGACGGCGTGAGCTACCTCAACGAGAGCATATTCGAAAACAGGTTCAGATATGTTGAGGAACTCAAGCGCATGGGCGCGAACATCAAAGTTGACGGACGCACCGCTATAATCGAGGGCGGAACACCGCTTTCAGCCGCGACTGTGCGTGCTGTCGATCTGCGCGCGGGCGTGGCGATGATAATCGCCGGGCTTTCGACGGAGGGGCGCACCGAAATCGAGGAGATTCAACACATAGAGCGCGGTTACGACAACATTGTCGGCAAACTGCAGGGCGTCGGCGCGGATATACGCAAGGTATATGTGCCGGACACTTTTCAACTTGAAAAAGCAAACTGAAATCGAAAAATCTGAGTAGTTAAAATGGCATCGAATCTGATTATATTCGACATGGACGGCGTGCTTGTCAACTCGGAGCCCGCCATAACATACGCATCGCTGCAGACTTTGAAAGAGCGCGGTATTAGCGCGGAATATGACGATTTCAAGCCGTTCACCGGCATGGGCGACGACAAGTTTTTAGCGGGCGTATGCGAAAAATACGGCGCGGTCTACGACCCGTCGATGAAAGCGCGCGCATACGAGATATATATAGAGCACGCTGCCGAGTGGATTGAAGTGTTCCCGTGGTCAAAGCCGGTGCTGACCGCGCTGCACGGTACGGGATACAGGCTTGCGGTGGCGTCCGCGTCGGATATAGTCAAGGTGGAGTGCAACCTGCGCCGAATAGGCATAGACACCGGGATATTTTCGGCGATAGTAACGGGCAGCGACGTAACTCGCAAAAAGCCCGCGCCCGATATATTCCTCAAAGCCGCCGAAAAGGCGGGCGGAGTACCGGCAGAGACGCTGGTGGTCGAAGATGCCGTGTCGGGAGTGATGGCGGCGAAAGCCGCAGGCATGACGGCGCTCGGCGTGACAACCTCGTTTGACCGTGAGGCACTGGTCCGGGCAGGCGCCGACCGCGTGACAGACGACCTGTCTAACCTACCTGCTATAGTGGAAGAACTTTTTGCAGGGTGACATACATAAAACCGAATACATATCATGCGGCGTTCCGTTTCTGCGGTGCGCCGCTTTTTAATTTTGGCAAGTGCTGAACCATTAGTGGCTGCAGGGGGAACGATTTGTGGGGGAGCATTCCCTACAAAAGCTCCCCCACACCCCCGCAAAACTTATGAACTTTATTTCTGCAACCTGTTCAAAAGTTGTCCGCTGATTCTATATAATACATTACCCGCGCCGACCATCAACGTCATTCGCTTGCGAATGACGGCGGACCTATTCTCCTCGGGCGGCTTATGTAGCCGCAGGGGGACGCAATGCATTAACAAACTGCAACCCTAACCATTAGCGGCACCGCCGGGCACAACTGGCGGTGTCCGGCGGAATCAAACCCTGCCCCCTTTCAATGCACTGTTCGGAGGAGTAGCCGAAGGTGACTATATCATCAAGGCTAAAGCTTCTCAAACGACATAACCCATGGCCTGCAATATACTTGCGGCTAGCAAGCGCTTCCGGCTCAGTAACGGAAACGGTGCAGCAGTTAATCTCACGATCAACTGCAATCTGTCCTCGCTTGCTGTATTGTGTTGACCGGCTGTGTCATCGGCCCATGCCGCGGCATACATGTGAAGCTGATCAGCCCGTGCAGATGCCGCAGAGCGATTACAGATTCCGAAGGCTTTGTTATATTCACATCCCTTTCACCGGGCCGATACAGGATAAAATAGATTCTGCTATATACGCAATATAACTCTGCAGCCGGGCGACAATTATTACTGCATAACGCTCCATACCCGCCGTTTTTAGCCGGAAATTATGCATGCCCGGGAGAGCACCTCCCGGGCATTTTCTTTTGCAGCGTATCTGGTGTCCGCGGTGTTGTTGACGAATATTATAATTACCTTAAAATATCGCATGATGAACATTCAGCGTCATTTTCGCTAAACATAGTGTAAAATCAAAGCCGCCGATTTGGGAAAGGGTCTCATTTCGGCGACGCAAGTTGTGTTTTAGATCACTATCGGGACAACTCATGACAAGCTAAAGAAATATTTGCTCAATCGTTTTTGCGGGGGCGAATATAATCGCATCCCTCACAGTTGCTTTTAATTTTTCGCTTGACACAAATCAAAAAGCGGAGCAACTCCGGACATAGATATTGACTGGGAAAAGCAGGTGTACTATAATTGCAGGTAAACGCGGGAATAATCAGGAATAATAATAACCGCGGAGGTGTAAATTTATGGCGAAACTGAAGGTGGGCGTTTTCGGCGCGGCGCGCGGCAGGACAATGATAAACCTGCTGTATGACAACCCCGACGCGCAGCTCGTGGCGGTCTGCGACAAATACAAGCCGCTGCTCGACAGCTGCGGCGAGGATGCAAAGAACAGGGGCATCAAGCTGGGGCTGTACGAGCGCTTTGACGACTTCATCCAGCACGACATGGACGCCGTCGTGCTTGCAAACTATGCAAACGAGCATGCGCCGTTTGCGATACGTCTGCTTGACAGCGGAAGGCACGTGATGAGCGAGGTGCTCACGGTGTCGACGCTCGACGAGGCGGTCAGACTGGCGGAAGCCGTCGAGCGCAGCGGCAAGGTGTACGCCTATGCCGAAAACTACTGCTATTTCAACACCACGGCGGAGATGCGCCGGCGCTACATGCGCGGCGATATCGGCGAGCTGGTCCACGCCGAAGGCGAGTATATCCACGACTGCTCGTCGATCTGGCCGCAGATAACATACGGCGAGCGCAACCACTGGCGCAATCGCATGAGCGCCACGTTCTACTGCACCC
>JAPXNL010000082.1:0-9318 GCA_033808535.1 Clostridia bacterium | reverse complement strand
ATACCAGGGCGCTTCCAGCGTCAGGTTTGGCACTTTGTTTACGTCACAGATATAATTATTGGTCGCCAGAACCTGCATCATGAACACGAGCTTGTCCTGAATCACCTGATATGCATCATCACCGGCGGTGACTATCCTGACAGTTTCGGATACAGCGTCAGGAGTTGTTACAACCGAGATTTTTACGTTGTATTTATCCTCGACAATCATGTTGCGCTTGAACACCGCGCTGTCGAGAGCATCGCCGGTGTCGCTTTCAACATACAGGTCGTCATAATCCTGCCCGGCATATGCGGTTCTGACAACAAGGAAAACGATTTCTTTTCCGTCAAAATTGAACTCAGGATAGGGGTAGGCTGTTTCGGCTGCAGTGGTAACCTCCTCAGTGGTGGTTACTTCGCCGGTTGTTTGCTTTGTATCGCCGCATGATACGAATGCGGCCACTGTAGCTGTCAGGATGGCGAATGCGATTAGTCTGTGCAAGTAACATTTCACTTTGGTTGACATACAACATTCCCTCCATGCAATAAAGTTAGTATGATATAAACTGAACTGCTACCGCAGCAAAGAAACAAATGATGCTGAGCGCGTTTCTTTTGTCCAGCTTTTCTTTATACCTGATCCACCCGACAAACAGGCTTAACAATATCGAAAGTGATGTCAATACAGTAAACTGTGTAGCCGCGTTTACATAACCCGACAACAGGCTGATCGAAAGATAACACACCCCCGTGACAAGCCCCAGAAGCAGCGCAGTTATAATCACTTTCTTAATCTTCATACCCGACAATGCCGTTTTTTCGTCTTTGCGGCGATTATATATGCAGATAACAATGCAGAAAGCTATACCGAACAGGTAACACAGCGAGAAAAATCCAAAGCCGTCCCTGTCGGGCAAAATATACTGGCGCAGCTTTATGCCGAAATTCACAAGCCCGTTCACAATGCATGCCGCAAGCGGCTTTGCCAGTACCCATTTTTCCGGTTTGTCGTCAGTTTCGGTCTTCTTACCTGTATTGATTATAATAATCGCCGCGGTAAGAATCAGAATACCGAACAGCTGCAGGGGTGTAGCTTTGTCGCTCAGAAAAATCTAGGACAGAACAATCGGTATGTAAAATTCAGGTTTATCAGTATTACAGCGAGTGTATACGATTTGTGCTTGGGCGACTCGATTAACAAGTATACCGCTGTGGCAGACCCGAATCCCGAAAGCGCCGCCGGGAAGATTTCCGCATTATGGAATCCGTCACCGATAAACGCGGCGACGCCGAACACCGCCGCAAGCGTGGCAAACCACAAAACCGGCATCAGAGCCGTTTCGGATTTGCTTGCGCTTCGAACTGAAATCTGCTTGTAAATCGGAACAGAAAGCCCGGACGAAATGACCGCAAATGCGAAAAGAAATATTACCATGCGTCACGCTCTGAAATCCGGTACATCTAGCATGACTCCGCCGCGTTCTGCCGATTCTGCGGCAAGGATGGCAGGAGCCGCAGATTCAACGGCAAGGTAAACGTCCATCGGCGGCATCTTGTCGTTTATAATCGCGTCAACGAAGGTTGCAATTGGGTAAAAATCCGCACCGCCATGTGTCGTTGAACGAATAAATGCGTCTGCAGCGGGATCTTCGAGCGTCCAGTCCTGCTCGGTCCAGCCGGTTTCGGGAGTGAACATTTTCGGTCTGTCAAGTGTTGAGCGGCACCATTCCACGCTGCGGTCTGTGCCCTTCACCTGATACCAGTGCGCGCCCGTGCCGCTCTTGCCTCCATACGGCATGGTAAAGCCTGCGCGCAGCGAGAAGATTATGTCGTTTGAGTTATACATCAGCGCTGTCTCAAGGTCGCGCACATGAAATCCCTTTGTCGAGTAGCTCTCCATTTTTGTACCGAGGCAGCAGACGCGGCTGATCCGCCCGCCGGTTATCGAGAGCAGCGGGCTGAGTTCGTGAGGCAGATAATAAATCGGATGTCTGAAATACCTGTACCGCCATGTCGTCTCAAAATCGGGGCTGTCGTGATACGACGGGTCGTCGGTCCAGACGTGATGCCCGGTCGATTTATTGCGGAAATAATCCCACCTTGGCTCGTAGTGCAGATATTCGCCTTCGGCGTAGACTATTTTTCCGAACTCGCCGCGCTGCGCCATCTCGCGCCACACCTTGATGAAATTCCAGTAGCGCGTCTGTTCCGCAAGCTGGTATTTTGCGCCCGTTGCCCTGACAGTGTCGACAAGGTCGCGGCACTGTTTAATCGTATACGCCGCGGGCACTTCCGTCATAACATGTATCCCGCGCTTCATCGCGTCACAGGCGTACTCGACCTGCACATCCGGGTCGGAAGCGATGAACACTGCGTCAAACGCCGCGCCTTTCAGCATCTCCTCGTAAGATGTAAACGACTTGGCATCGGCGCCGAATTTTGTGTTGACGGCTGCCGCGGCGTTTTTCGCAAGTTCGTCCGTGATATCGCAGAACGCCACAATTTCTAGCTGCGTGTGGTGGGCGTAAAGCTGCGACAGCATCGTTCCGCGCGGACCGCAGCCCAAAACCGCCATTCTTACTTTTTTCATTTTGCTACCTCCTGTTATATGATTTTTATATTAAAACAACTTTTTCGAAATCGTGCGCCAGATTCTTTACAATCGGCAAATCCGTTGTTATAATAAGTATAGTTATTTCTGCGGCTTTTTTCTATACTAAAACGGATATTGTTTATTCGAAATCGGGCAGATTGCCGGAGGGATGAAGCCATGGATTTTCATCCGATCAGGTTGTTTTCAAAACTTTCTATACATACCCTCTACACCATCTATGTACTGGAGTTTTCGCCCGACTATCGCTTTTACGGGGAGCGGCACAACTTCTGGGAAATCGCATATTTCATAGAGGGCAAAGCTGGCGTCACCTCAGACGACAGAGTTTTCGATTGCGTTGCAGGCGACATGACAATCCAGCGGCCAGGGGTTTTCCACAGCATGTGGGCGGCAAGCGATAAGAACTTCAAGTTTTCATCGTCTCATTCAACGGCGACGGCCTCGACTATACAATGCCGTGCGAAAAGTCAGACTGGACGACTGTGAAAGAAACATCGCCCTAAACTTAATAAAAGAGATACCCAACGTTTTCACGGGGTATGATATTAACGAATTCGAGCCGATACAGTTTAAAGCTTCGCCCGGTGACGCAGAATACCAGATTGTGAAAAACTATCTGGAGCTTTTATGCCTGTCGCTCATCAGGCGGGGCAGCGACGCGCGGTGCTCGGTGTCGGAGCATAAAAAAGCGGCGCAGTTTGCCGAAATCGTGGCATATCTGAAAAACAACGTCACAAACAACCTGACGCTTGATAAAATCTGCCATGACTTATCCGAAAGCCCCGGCACGCTGAAAGCAATGTTCCGCAAATTCACCGGCGGCGGAATAATGAAATACTACAACTATCTCCGCTGCGAACATAGCATAAAGCTGCTGCGCGACGGTCATCCCATCACCGAAATTATATCGTACATGAATTTCTCGTCGCAAAATTATTTTTCGTATTTTATCAAGCGCGAGAGCGGCGCGACGCCGAGCAGTTATATTGAAAAAGCAACCGCAGAGGAAATCATCTGACGAAAATACCGCAGATACAACAAAAAGCCCTTGAAAAAGGGCTTTTGCTGTTTAGTGGTAAATACCACGGTTATACTGTATTATCACCCGTTAAAATTTTCGCAGGCTTTTTTATAGGGCAATTTACCACTTTTGCGCATATGCAGTTATCATGCTCTCTATATTTTTCAGAACCGCCTCCTCGCTTTGCTCGCAACACTCGGCAATGCCGTACCAGTGAGCAGCGCCCGCCACCTCGTAACCGCCGACTTCAAATTCTTCAATCGGTGCAAGATAGCCGTTGACTGAGTTTGTATAACCGCAGATAAACACAGCTTCAGGGGCAAAACCTATGCTGTGCAGCATACTTTCAATTTTGTCGCCCGTGAGCGTCAGCACCTCGAAAGGCAGCATCACAAACACGACGGAGTTCTTTATCCACAATATCTGCAGCGGCACGGTTAAATCAGGCGATATGCCGGCCAGACACTTTTTCAGACACGAGCGTTGATAATCCAGTTCGCGCAGGGTGCAGTGCTTTGTCACCGCATCCTTTGCGTTTTTATATTCGGCAGTGAGTCTTTTAATTGTGCGCTTATAATTCTCCGCAGAAGCAAATGGTTTCATCGGAACGGTTATAAGTTTGAAGTCAGAGATTGTTTCCGTATCAAAAGCTTCTTTGTATTTACCGGACACGGTATCGGCAAAGTTTAATACACTGTCGGCAAGCTCATGCCCCAGCGTTGAGAGCATCTCCTCGATATTCAGACTGTCAGGATTATAGGGGTTTATATCCGCCCCTCTGCCGCTTATGAAGAGCGCCGGCACACCGGGATACCGCTTTTCCGCCTCCTGTGTGAGTCCAGAGGGAAAATCTGCCGATATGTTCATTGTGGTATTTATCACGGCATGACATGCCGCGCTTGCGATTATTCCGTGTACAGCACCGTCCTCGCCGGTGAAAACGGCGCAGCGGATACGCCTGTCGATAGGAGAGCGCCCGCGTCGATTATACGAATGCTGCAGCTCCCCGCATATTGATATGTGAAACTGCCCCGGAATGACATTTTGATAAGCTTCGTCTAAAGCTTCAGCCGCCTTTTCGGCTACTGACGCATACCAGTCCCAGTTGAGCGGCAGCCCGTCGAGCAGCCCGCAGGCCGGCCCGGCATGCGTATGCGTGCAGGTAAGCGCAAACCTGCTGCGATCCATGTCTGTCAGCGCCTCGAGATGACCGGCTATGTAATCATAAACCGGCGCCGACAAACCGCAGAGGTCGAACGATAACAGCGCAAACCTGTCATCGCCGCATTCGATGGCACACACCTTGACATACAGGCGGTCGCGCACACCCTCGGCGGGTGTGAGCCTGAATCCATATCCGTCGAGAAAAACAGTGCCGGGTACAGGAGTGATATTACGCTGTGCAAATCCACATTTCAGCAGCGGCATAATATATCCACCTTTCAATTTATAATAAAACTTTAATTTACCTGCCTTGTTTTGCTTGGAGCGCAGCCGCGGATTTCTTTATATCGACGCGAAAAATAGTTGCTGTCGGAAAATCCGACCGCAGACGCAAGCGTCAGCTCGTGCTTATAGTTTTCGGATATAAGCCGCAGTGCAGGGGCAATCTGCTCATATCCGCGCCGCAGTCGGATAATTTCGTCCTCGGAGTAAACGGCGCGCAGCTCGTTGCGGAAGAGCTCCGACAGCAGCAGCATTATGTATCCCTGCACGGCGATTTCGTATGCGGAGTGCTTTTCGCTGCATTCCGCAAGCAGCTCCTCGACAATCGACTTGACCCTTTTATTATCTCTGATCAGATTATTGAAGTGCAGGCGCCGTTTCGACATGGGTTCAATGTATTTCTTCACTATAAGATCTGCCCCTGACGAATATAGAGCAGGGTCAATCATAATGCAATGGTATCTCGGCGTTCCGGAGCGGTAACACAGCGCATGCGCCTCGCATGGGTTGACGATTATGATATCGCCGTCCTCTGTCCGAAAGCGCCTGAACCCGCATTCCACGTCAACCCCGCCATGCACGAAATATAAAAGCTCAAATTGTTCGTGCCAGGTGTTGACGGATATATCCTTGTTTGTATACACAGGCTGCATGTCACGCAGTATTTTTATCGGGAAACCACCGTCGGAAAAAGAAATCGCATCATAACGCTTTTCCATCCTGTTCCCTCCCGTCGGGCTTCTTTTATAATTATATAACAACTTTTACCGGCGTCAATGGCTGCATGAAAATATCAGAAATTTAAAAGTCAAAATTATGCTAAATACTGTCAATAAAGTTGTTGACCGCATATTTATCTTTTTTATATAATTTCACTGTGGATATCCGGAGGTAAAAATGAAATACATAATCGGAATTGACGGCGGCGGGACAAAAACATCACTCAAAGCCTTCAGCCTGAGCGGTGAGTTTATAAAAGGAACAGTCACCGGCGGGACAAATTACAACTTCGACGGAATTGACACAGCGGTCGACAACCTTGCATCCGCTGTCACCTTGCTGTGTCCCGACGGCGAGGAACTGTATATAGGATTCGGCGACAGCTCCATAGACGAAAACAGCGTAAATTCCAGAACAGAGCAGTTTGCGGAGCGACTGCGCGAAAAGCTGAACAAAAAAATCCGCATTTTCATCCGCAGCGACGCTTTTATGGCTCTGTACGGACACACGCTGGGCGGCGAAGGCGTTATAATGATAAGCGGGACCGGCACAATGGGGCTTGCCTGCGACAAAAACGGGCTGCTCTACACTGTCGGGGGCTGGGGCAGGCTGACCGGAGACGAGGGCAGCGGCTATTACATTGCATTGTCCGGTATCAAAGCTGCATTGCGCGCCCATGACGGTATTGGCGGTGCGACTACGCTTACAGAACTGTTGCCGCAATACTATAACCGCAGTAAAATGTGCGAGCTTATCGACGTTTTTTATGCCTCTCCCCCGCCAGAAATTGCCCCGTTTGCGGAGGTGGTTTCTGAGCAGGCAAAACTGGGAGACAAGGTTTCGCGCTCGATACTGTACCGTGCGGCAGAGTTCCTTGCCGGATACACAAAGCAGCTTATCCGCAGGCTCTATGATGCAAATCCGGATTACGAAAACAAAACTGTCGGCGTATACGGAAGTGTGCTGACAAAAGACGAAATCGTGCGCAGAGAATATGAAAGGCTGCTGCATATTGATTATCCAGATCTCAGCGTTGTGGTACCGTCCGTAGGTCCGGAAGAAGCGGCAGCAATGTATGTCCGCGATAACTGCTTAAAGGAAGTGTCACAATGAACAAGGCATACGAATATATCGCTGAAATAGAGCGGTTGATAGAGGAAGTTAAAGACTGCGAATCGGCTAACATCGAAGCGGCGGCGGCAGCCTGTGCCGACACGCTGTGCGGTGACGGTTTAATCTTCACTTTCGGCACGGGACACTCGCATATGCTTGCCGAGGAGATTTTTTACCGCGCGGGCGGACTTGTCAGAGTATATCCCATACTCGACACTCTGCTTATGCTTCACGCATCAGCGGCGCGAAGCAGCGATATCGAGCGCCTCCACGGCTACGCCAAAACGATACTGGATGATATTGACTCTGTAAAAGCCGGCGACGTTATGTTTATTTTTTCAAACTCCGGGCGGAATACCGTTTCGATCGACATGGCTTTGCTGGCACGCGAGCGGGGACTGAAAACCATCTGCATCACAAATCTCAGCCATTCCAAGTCCGTCACTTCACGCCACAGCTCGGGGCTGAGGCTCTACGAGGTGTGCGACATTGTAATCGACAACCACGGCTGCACAGGCGACGCGGCGATACAGGTCAACGGGTTGACGGTCAGCCCCACATCGACGGTTATCGGAGCAATGATAATGCAGGCGATTATCGCAAGAACCGTTGAGATTTTGCATACACGCGGGATGAACCCCGAGGTATTCATCAGCGCAAACACCGACGAGGGCGACAGGTTGAACTCCGGATATATAAAGAAATATAAAAACATCATCAAACATCTGTAAGGAGAGTGGATATGAGCAAACTGGCAATTTTCGGGGGCAGCCCCGTCAGAACTGAGCCTTATCCCGGCTGGCCGACTGCCCGGGAAAGCGACGAGCAAGGAATATCTGAGGTATATTTGTCGGGCAAGTGGAGCAAAGGCGAGGTTACATCAGCTTTTGAGAGACGCTTTTCAGAACGCACCAAAGTAAAGCATACAGTCGTGGTGTCAAACGGCACTGTATCGCTTGAAATGATTTTGAGAGGTCTCGGCATCGGCTACGGGGATGAGGTTATCCTGCCTCCCTACACTTTCATCGCGACACTGTCGTCGATACTGTTTACCGGTGCCACTCCGGTGTTTGCAGATATTGACCCTGAAACTTACAACATATGCCCAGCATCGGCGGAATCGAAAATAACCGGCAGGACCCGCGCATTTGTCGCAGTCGCGGTGGGCGGGTGCCCTCCCTCTCTGGATAGGCTGACGGAGCTTGCAAACCGGAAAGGCGTCCATCTCATAGTCGATGCGGCGCAGGCTGTTGGCGCGAAGTGGAACGGAGTTGATATTGCCGGGTTCGGAGCTGCGGCTTCGTTTTCCTGCCAGAATTCCAAAAACCTTACCTCCGGCGAAGGCGGCATCATAACCACAAACGACGACGCTCTCTACGGTACTATTTGTAGCATGCTCGACGGCACTCACGAGAAATTCTTCACCGACAACAATGTGACGGAGTTTCATTCCTCAATTTTAAGCACGCAGCTTGACAAGCTCGACGACGAGATTATTACAAGAGAGCGCATGGCGTCATATCTCGACGCAAGGCTGAACCAGCTACCCTTCGTCAGCCCGATGAAGCGGGAGAGACAAGTAACCGTAAACGCATATCACCTTTACCTTATGAGGTTTAACAGTGAAATGCTGGCGGAAAAGGGACTCTCGCGCGATATTGTGCTCCGCGCGGTTAATGCCGAAGGAATTCCTCTTACAGGCGGATATATGCCGCTTTACACCTTCCCCTGTGTCAGATCGAATACTATAGAGCGCATGACAGGCAGCAGGATTGACACAACTCCGCTCGAAAACTGCGAGAGAGCTTCATACCGCGAGGGAGCGTGGCTGTACCAGGCGGTCCTGCTTTCTGATCCAAAGGGTTTGGACGATATAGCTGATGCGCTTGAAAAAGTCTGGGATAATGCCGGGGAGCTTGCAGACAAAGCCAGAAAGGAGAGCAAGTAAATGAGCGTTGAAACTTTAAAGCAAGTTTTGCATAGCGGGGTATGGGGCACAATCGGACCTTATTCACTAAAAGCAGCGGAGCTGATAGCACGGCTGAAAGGCGTCGGATATTGCCTGCTGACACACAGCGCAGGCACGGCGCTTGAGGCTGTACTGCGCGCGGTCGGCGCATATCACGGCGCCAGTGTGCTCGTGCCGGCTGCCGGCGCTCGCATAGTTCAGCTTAGCCCGAACCTGACGGCAGCGCAGGCGGTAATATGCGGCAGCAAAGGAAGCAAAATAAGCCTTACCGATATAGAAGCGTCAGTCCGGGCAAATCCTGAAGTAAAATGCGCCGTGCTCGATTATGAGTTCACGGAAGAGCCGGACAAAATCTACGCATACCTTTCATCCGCAGGTATCACTTTCGTTTTATGGGCAGGCGGACTGCTGCGCGAAGATTACAAAGGGGCGTCACTCTGCGCCTGTGCGGACG
>JAPXNL010000081.1:0-9319 GCA_033808535.1 Clostridia bacterium | reverse complement strand
ATATTGTATTTTTAATCGGTAAACGGAATCAAACGGGACTATAGCGCAGTATGACTTACAGTCGATACGCAAAACTAACCTATTAGATGAAATGCATCGCGGGGGTTTGGGGGCGTCAGACGCCCCCAACATATCCCCAAATCACTAAACTCCTTGATCTACTCAAACTCCTGCGGCGCTGGCTGTGGCTGTCACTGTCGCGCCCAGCTCGACGGTAACCTCGCCGCTATCGGATATGCCTGTTGTGTCGTGCTTTTCCTCGCACAGCGTTACCTCAAGCGCGCCTGTCACACCGCGGCAGCGCGCGTCCTCACTCGCAAGCTCAGCGGCGCGCCGCTTCGCTTCCGCCAGCGCGCCCTCGTATTCCTCGAACGTCACGCTATCGCCGCCGCCCATGACGATATAGCCCTCTACCCCATTATCGCCATACAGCGGCCGGATGAACACGCTGCGCTCGCACTTGATCGTCGCCACCGCAGCGCCGATCGCGTTCGCGACCCCCGCGTTTTCGGGTATAACCAGCCGCATGCCCAGCTTTTCCGCGGCTTTCGGCGCGATGATATTCGCCGGCGCGCCCACCGCGACAAGCACCGCGCCTGAGGCAAACGACGGCCTGAACATAGCGCCGCCGTCCCGCTCCCATGCCGCGCGGAGCAGCGGCTGCGGCGGGAAGTCCTCTCCCGCACCGTCTGTATACCGCCTTGCAAGTATCCGCACAATCCCCGCGTAGAACTTGTATGCCGCCATATCGAGCACCGCGGCGGCAAGCTCATGAGGGGCGAGCCCGGCGTTGCGCTCGAAATACCGCGCGCCGAGCAGCGACGCTTCGGTGTCAAACTCGCAAAACAGTCCCGCGATATGCATCGCGTCGGTCGGCGTGAATCCCGCGCGGATAACATAGCCGCGCACCTCGAGCATCTTCAGGTCGGTCGGAAACAGCTCAAACCCCACGCCCTTGGCGATGGCAGGCAGTGTCAGCGGACCCGCCGTAAGCAGCTCGCATATCCTCCGCTCGCGGTCGGACAGCTCGCCCGCCGGCGGCATTTTCACCAGTTCGAGCAGTTCGCAGCGTCGCGATATCCCCTGATACGGCGACTCCGTCAGCGCCAGCAACAGGTCGCGCACGCCCGGATAGCGCGCCGACAGGTTGCACAGCGGCACAACACGCTCATCGAAGAGCGCAAGCATGCCGTATCGGTCGAGTATCACTCGGCTGTCGCCGCCCAGCCCGTATGTGTCGATATATGTCGATGAAACGCTCGTCTTCCAGTTTCCGATGTCGATGCCCAACCCGGTTTTGACCGGCTCGCCGTTTTCCACAAGCGCGATGTCGGTCGTCGTACCGCCGATATCGGCGACAACCGCGTCCAGCCCCTTGCCGCCCACAAGGTTGAGCGCACCGATAACGCTTGCCGTCGGGCCCGACAGCAGCGTTTCGACAGGCCGTAGCGCGGCGAACTCCGCGCTCATCAGCGTGCCGTCGCTGCGCACGATGCTGACCGGCGCCGATACGCCCAGCTTTACAAGCGAGCGGCTCACCGCGTCGAGAAACGCGTCGATTATAGGCAGCAGCCGCGCGTTGAGCAATGCTGTCGAAGCGCGGCGCAGGTAGTTGAGCTCGGCAGGCGCAACGTCGACGCTGCACACCGAGCTGCCGCCCAGCTCGGCCACTATGTCGCGCGCCGCATACTCGTGCGTTGGGTTGCGCACCGAAAGCATGCCCGAGATCGCGACGCAGGGCACCTCCGCAGTCAGCGCGGCGATTTTTTCGCGCGCGGATTCGTCGAACGGCTCGGCGACGTTGCCGTCGAGGTCGATGCGCCCGTCAAGAAAGCAGATGTTGCTCGCCTGGGGCAGGTTGAATTCAGCCGCGCGCGTGGTAACGACCGATTGATCGCCGCCGATGAGGATAAGCCCGCAGCGCCCGCCGCGCCCCTCGACGCAGGCGTTGGTCGCAAGCGTTGTGGACAGCGCGACCCTCCCCACAAGCTTCAGCAGCGCCGGGTCGAGCGCCGATACTGCGGTGCTGATGCCTATGCACAGGTCGTTTTTGGTGGTCAGCGATTTGGCTGATGCGATGACCGCGCCGCCGCCAGACGTGCCGTCCGCCTGTCCGTCGTTGAATTTGTAAATCACGGCGTCGGTGTATGTCCCGCCCGTGTCAATGCCGAGAACGTATTCAGTCTTCATATGGTGAAATCGCAACTTTCGGTTTGGTTTAGATAAAAACGGCGGCGGTTCTTAACATGTTCGAACCCGCCGCCGGTTGTGTGTTATCAGTCGCCAGGTTTCATGCCGTTATATTAACTGCCGCCGCTAATGACGGCATTTTAAAGCATATCGTCAAACAGCTCCGCGCCGCCTGAAATCAGCGCGATAAAATCGCCTATGCTCTCCAGCCTGCGGTCGGAGGCGACGCCGCACAGCCGCGGCACTTTTATCGAGTGGCAGTCGGAGCCAGCGACTCGCGCCAGCCCGTAGCTTTCGGCATACTCGCCTGCTCTGCGGTTGGCGATGTCGATTCGCGCGGCGGAAAGCACCTCGCAGCCGTCGGTGAGCGACGGGAAGAGGTAGATCGGCTCCGAACCCTCGCGGAATGGGTGCGCGTGGACTATATACGCGCCGTCAGCCCGCGCGGTCTCCAGGTACTTGCGCACGTCCCAGGACATCGACTCGGGTTTGTCCCTGTGCCATTCGGGGGGAAGGCCGTATACAAGGAAGTGCGCAACACCTGCGGAATACTCCCAGCCGTAGAAAACGTCCAGCCCCAGCTCTATGCCCCGCGCCAGACACGCCTTGTAGCCCGCGACTATCCTGTCGCAATAAGCCGCCCAGGTATCGGGACTTTCAGCGCGGCGGGGATCGGGGATCACATGGTCGGTCACAACCACGCCGGCATAGCCGAGCCTGCTGTAAAATTCGGCCATCTCCGCGCCGGTATTTTTCGCGCAGCCGCTCGTCTCCGAGCAGTGCATGTGGGTCTCGTACTTAAATTTTTCCATTTTATACCCCTTTAAACCCCAAAGGCCCTTTCGGGTTAAAAGGGCCTTTTTTAATTATTTATACGGGTATGGGATTTATTTAATGATGTTTACCCTTGCTACGCCGTCAAGCGCGGATATTTTGCTCACTACATCCGCCGGCACGTCGCCGATGATTTCGATTATCGTGTACGCATTGTCGCCGCGCGAGCGGTTTATCATGTTCTCAATGTTGATGTTGTGCGCGGAAACTACGCCGCTTATCTGCGACAGCATATTCGGCTTGTTGGCGTGCAGCACGCAGACTCGCGCGTCGCCGTCGTGCGGCATCGATGTGTCGGGATAGTTCACGCTGTTCTTGATATTGCCGTTTTTGAGGAACTCCGCAACCTGACGCACGGCCATGACCGCGCAGTTATCCTCGCTCTCGATTGTCGACGCGCCCAGATGCGGGATTGCGACAACACCGTCCACGCCCACAAGGTCGTCGGTCGGGAAGTCGGTTATATAGCGCGTCACCTTGCCCGACGCGAGCGCCGCGATCATATCGGCGTTATTTACCAGATCAGCGCGCGAGAGGTTTATAATGCGCACGCCGTCCTTCATTTTGGTTATGGATTCGGCGCAGAACATGCCCTTTGTCTCGGGGGTCGCGGGCGCATGAACTGTGATGTAGTCGGAATTTGCGTAAATTTCGTCATATCCGGTGGCGCGGCGCACCCCGCGGGACAGCCCCCACGCGGCGTCGACCGTGATGTACGGGTCAAAGCCGATGACCTCCATGCCCAGCGATTTCGCGGCGTTGGCAACCATGCCGCCAATCGCGCCGAGCCCTATGACTCCCAGTGTCTTGCCTACAAGCTCGCAGCCGGCAAATTTCGACTTGCCCGCTTCGACGGATTTTGCGATTCCGGTCTGACCTTGCAGCGACTTCACCCACTCGATGCCGGCCACAATGTCGCGGGACGCGAGCAGCAGCGCCGCGATTGTTAGCTCCTTGACGCCGTTTGCATTTGCGCCGGGTGTGTTGAACACCACAATTCCGCGCTTCGAGCATTCGTCAACCGGGATATTGTTGACGCCGGCGCCCGCGCGCGCTATGGCACGCAGCGACGGACCGAACTCCATCTGGTGCATATCGGCTGAACGCACCAGTATTGCATCGGGATCTTCTATATTTTCGCCTACCTCGAACTGGGCAGGATCAAAATTGCTGGTACCGACCTTCGCGATTTTATTAAGCAGTTTTATCTTAAGCATAATATTTCCTCACTCATTTCGCTTTTTCCGCGGCAAACTTCTTCATGAACTCGACCAGTTTCTCCACGCCTTCGCGCGGCATTGCGTTGTATATCGACGCTCTCATGCCGCCGACCGAGCGGTGGCCTTTGAGGTTCTTCAGCCCCGCCGTCTCGGCCGCTTTGGCAAACTTCTTGTCAAGCTCCTCGACGCCGGTGACGAACGTCACGTTCATCATGGAGCGATATTCCTTTTCAACGGGCGCGATGTAGTAATCCTGAGAGTCGAGATAATCGTACAGTATCGCGGCTTTTTCCCTGTTGAGCTTTGCCATGGCCTCAAGACCGCCAATCTCCTCGAGCCAGTGGCAGACCAGCCCGAGCATATAGATGGCAAAACAGGGCGGTGTGTTGTACATCGAGTCGTTTTCAGCCATCACCTTCCAGTCGAGCATGGTGGGCGTCAGCTTGTGCGCGCGGCCGAGCAGGTCCTCGCGCACGATGACGACCGTTACGCCAGCCGGCGCCATATTCTTCTGCGCACCGGCATAAATCACGCCGAAACGCGACACGTCGATCGGCTCCGACAGAATGCAAGACGACATATCGGCGACAAGCGGGATGTTGCCTATGTCGGGTATATAGTTCCACTTTGTACCGTAAATCGTGTTGTTGAAGCAGATGTGCACATAGTCGGCGTCGGGGCGGAAGGAGTCGCTATTCAAAACCGGGATATATGTGTGATTGCGGTCGGCGGACGATGCGACAATTTTAATATCGCCGTATTTTTTCGCCTCGTCGGCGGCTTTCTTTGAAAACTGACCGGTTACGACATAATCGGCCTTGCCCGAGCCGGTGAGCAGGTTGAGCGGAACTGCGGAAAATTGCGTTGAGGCTCCGCCCTGCATAAACAGCACCTTGTAATTTTCGGGGATGTTCATGACGCGGCGTAAACTTTTTTCCGCGTCCGCGATGATGGGTTCAAAATCCGAAGATCGGTGACTCATCTCCATAACGGACATACCCGAACTGCCGTAGCAAACAAGCTCGGAAGCCGCACGTTCGAGGACGGGCAGCGGCAGCATGGAAGGACCGGCGGAAAAGTTATACACTCTTGTCATGACCTAAAAACTCCCTTATAATAATAACTTTACTACATTATATAGCTTATCCGAAAACAAGTCAATATATATTGTGCCGTTTTTAACATGTTGTAATTAACATTTTTTGTTGATTTATTAACATAATATGCAAGTTACTCTATGTCAAGATGCATTTTGCAGGTCGGCGGCCAGAAAACGGCGTCAAGCGCCGCCCAGTCGTCATCCGAAATTTGCAGCTCTGCCGCCGCTGAGTTTTGCTCGACGTGCGATACCGTGCCGGCTTTCGGTATTGCCGAAACGCAGCTTTGCCGCAGCACAAATGCGAGCATGACCTGCATTATGGTGGCGTTGTATTTTCCTGCGACGGCGGCAAGCGTCGGTTCGGTGCGGACGTCGACGTTCAGCCTTTTCAGCCTGCCGGCCTGCGCGAGCGGGCAATATGCCATGATCGCGACACCGTGCCGCTCGCACCACGGGATAAGGTCGTATTCGATGCCGCGGGAGGTGATATTGTACAGCACCTGGTTTACCGCGCAGTTGGAGCCGCCGTCGATCGACCACAGCTCCTCCATGTCGGGCACGTCGAAGTTGGACACGCCCCAGCGTCTGATTTTGCCGTCGGCGACAAGCCGCTCCATGCACCACACGGTTTCCTCAAGCGGAACGGCGCCGCGCCAGTGGAGCAGGTACAGGTCGAGATAGTCCGTCCCCAGCCGCCGCAGCGACGCATTGCAGCTTTTTGTAATGTGCTTTCGGTCAGCGTTGTGCGGATAAACCTTTGATACGAGAATATACTCATCGCGCGGTATGCCGCGCAAAGCGTTGCCTATCAGCGTCTCCGACCGCCCGCTGCCGTACATTTCGGCTGTGTCGATAAGGTTTGCGCTCAGCTCTATCCCTCGCCTGAGCGCGGCAGCCTCGCTGTCGGCACGTGCCGGGTCGTCGCCAATCATCCACCCGCCCTGCCCCAGCGCGGGTATCATAAGTCCGTTTGCGTTTATTTGTCTCATATGATAGTGTTCCTGTTTTATGATTATTTTTTCTTTTGTGGGGGAGCTTTTTGAAAAAAGCTCCCCCACACCCCCGCAAAAACTTCTGCACTGACTTGACTTTTTATTATGCTCTTAGCATTTGCCTGACAGCGAGCCATATGCATATTTTGCGAGCACTGAGCCGCACCTTCTGCATATCCGCAAGCATTATCGTTATCCGCGCCGCCCTCCGGGGCCCTTACCCCTCGGGGCGGCTTGAGTTGCCGCAGGGAGATGCGATGCACTGGCGAGCAGATACTCCCGCATACAGCGACACCGCCGAACTCAGCAACACTAACCGTTAGCGCTACCGCCGGACGTCATAAGGGCGTCCGGCGGACGCATGGCATGGCACCCAGAGGGGGCGCGGGGGAAACCTCCCCCGTTAAGGGGTGGCCGGAAGGGCTCTCCCCTCAAGCGGTTTCTCAAGGCAGAGCCTTGAGAGCCCTTTCTGCCGTCATTCGAAGAATGACGGTGGTTACCTTTCTTTGGGCGAGCAATGAAAGTAACATTATAACATGCGTCGGCGGTGTGCCACCGCATACCTGTAGTGCACAGGCTACTGTGAATTTAATCACTGCCCCTTAAAAGCTCGCGCCGCCATAAACTCGGCGGCGCTTACAGTTATTCTATATCGATCCAACCCGATTATATACCGGCCGGCAGGCATAACCGAGCCAGCCCAACTGCTGCCTGCCGCCCGGGTAGCGGTGAATGATACCGTTTAGTCTTCGATCGCAGCCTTGCGGGTCATAATCTTATACAACCGTTCGGCATCGAACTTCTCGCGGCGGTCGAACGAGTATATGCCGTTTTTCTCCTGCATGACATCGGTCAGCTGCGTATAGCAGAACGCGCAGATGCCGGGATTGTCGAGCAGAGTTGTAATCAACGCCTCGAAACGGGCATAGAATTCATCTATAGACTTAGGCGCATCGCCGTAGCCCCAGCCTTTTGTGCCGTCATTGTCGATATCCCAGTGCGCGCCGCCGAACTCAGATACAAAGAAAGGCTTGCCTGCGGGATAATCGTTCTGTCTGTGGTCTCCGAAGTTGGTAAATACCTTGCCCTCACCACTTGCAAGCGGAGCGTAGTGCTTTGCGAACTCGTCGGTTCTCTGCTCATAGTCGTGGACGTCGTATATGTCGGAGAGACCATAGACGTGGAAATAACCCGAGGTGTCTATGTAGGGACGATAGGGGTCGATTGCGCGCGTTACTGCGGCTACCGTGCGGTAGAGCCGCTCGTTGCGGCGCGGACCCGTCTCATTGAACGGGCACCAGCCGATTATCGCGGGCGAGTTGTAGTCGCGCTCCACCGCTTCGAGCCACTCGGCCAGCATGGAGTTGAGCGACTCGGGGCGCGAGTCGTCGAGCCCCCAGTTGGGGTATTCGCCCCAAAGCAGGTAGCCGAGCTTGTCTGCATAATACGACGTGTAGGGCTCGAACACCTTCATGTGCAGGCGGGCGCCGTTGAATCCCACCTTTTTGGACAGGATTATATCATTCTCAATGTCCGATACGTCGGGCGCGGTGTAGATTCCGTCGGGATAATATCCCTGGTCGAGCACAAGGCGCTGGAACACCGATTTGCCGTTGAGCAGGAACCTGTTGCCGTCGATTTCAACGGAACGCATGCCGAAATAGCTTTCGACGCGGTCGTCGCCTGCCGTGACGGTCAGCCCGTAAAGGTACGGGGACTCGGGCGACCACTCCTTAATCTCGCAGCCGTCCGGGAACACGAGCTCGAGCTCGGCGGAGCCGTGGCAGGCCTGCGCCGACGCCGTCAGTTTCCCGCAGCAGCACTCGGTTTCGGCTGTCACGACGACTCCGACGCGGCTTTCGCTTAACTTAACAAGCGCGCGGAGCCTGCGGTTCTTGAGGTCGGGGGTGAGTTTCAGGCTTGTAATGTATACATCCGGCACAAACTCGAGCCAGACGGTCTGCCATATACCGGTGGATCGGGTATACATGCAGCCGAAGTTTTTATACTCGGGGCACTGTTTGCCCGACGGCTGGAGCGGGTTGCGGGCCGCGTCGTCGATCGCGCAGACGACGACGGTGTTTTCGCCCGGCTTGACCAGCGACGTGACATCGAA
The DNA here is from genome assembly GCA_033808535.1 of Clostridia bacterium. Classification (GTDB taxonomy): domain Bacteria; phylum Bacillota; class Clostridia; order Oscillospirales; family CAG-272; genus DTU078. The sequence continues at coordinate 868 of JAPXNL010000081.1, read as the reverse complement.
CGCAAAGGGCGTGAAACCGCCGATGTGCGAGCCGGCGAAGCTGCCGTTGACCCATACCTTTGCCTCATAGTCGACCGCGCCGAAACGGAGCAATGTCCTGCCTGTGCGCGGCTCGAGCGTGAATGTGCGGCGGTACCAGACGCAGTTTAAAAAGTCGACGTTGCCGATGCCCGACAGCTTTGATTCGGGCGCGAACGGCACGGTGATTCGCATGCCAAAGTCGGGCGAATCCCACATGCGGCGCGCCTCGCCGGAGCGGCCGGCGTCGATGGCAAACTCCCATTCGCCGTTCAGGTTCATCCATGTGCCCTCGCCGCGTGTCATGCGCGGGCGGGGGTATTCGGGGCGCGGAATGCTTGTCTTTTTATTATCCATTATAAAATCCCCACTTTATGTATATTATTTTGACTGATTTCTCTGAGCAATTATACCATCGCGCCGCATACAAGTCAAGCCAATAGAGCGGTTTTTATGTTAAACATAGTAAGATTTTACTATTTTATTTATTTTTCAGCTATTTTTATTTTTGTTATTGAAATCTTGTATTAGTTGTGATATAATCATAACGAGGACTCGGTCCTGATAACTTAAAAATGGAATGAGGGGGTAATCATAATGATTAAACAGAAATTTCTCATCTGCAAGCATTGCGGAAACATGGTCGCGTATGTAAAGGAGTCCGGAGTGCCGATCATCTGCTGTGGCGAGGAGATGACGGAGCTTATTCCCGGCACGACCGATGCGTCGAAAGAAAAGCATGTGCCGGTGATATCCGTTGACGGCAATATCGTCACCGTTACGGTTGGAAGTGTCGAGCACCCGATGCTGCCCGAGCACTACATAGAGTGGATCTCGCTGCAGACCGAGC
>JAPXNL010000080.1:0-9644 GCA_033808535.1 Clostridia bacterium | reverse complement strand
GACATAAAAGGCGAGTGGGGCGAAATCCTCGAATGATTTCAACCCACATCCCCCATGCGGGGGATGACTCTATATCTGCGCCATCTGCGGCGATTTCGGTCTATTTCAACCCACATCCCCCATGCGGGGGATGACTGCGACCATAGCGGTTGAACATGGTGTGCGATATATTTCAACCCACATCCCCCATGCGGGGGATGACGCGCAAAGATACTCATGAAAAAGTCCACGCTGTGATTTCAACCCACATCCCCCATGCGGGGGATGACTTGCTGTTGTTGTCTCCATTATATCTTCCATCAGATTTCAACCCACATCCCCCATGCGGGGGATGACACCTGGTGTCAATTACGTTGTAGACTTGTTCGGTAATTTCAACCCACATCCCCCATGCGGGGGATGACGTGTTTAATTGTTTTGCCGGTCATATCGGGAAGGATTTCAACCCACATCCCCCATGCGGGGGATGACACCAAATCAAAGTCATCGCAGAGCGCATGAGTGTATTTCAACCCACATCCCCCATGCGGGGGATGACTCTGTGACAAGCCCTTCTTTGAACCGCCATCAACATTTCAACCCACATCCCCCATGCGGGGGATGACAGCAATTGTGCACAGTTTTCTTAAAAAAAACGCACAATTTTTGGTCGTTATTATACATAACAACCTTTTTAATAAACTTAAACCGTTTATGCAAACTACGTTTTTTACTAAATTTGTGCTTGTTTTTCCCGCGAACCACGCAGTGTTTTTATGTTCACTTCTGGTTCGCGCTATACAATCAGCGCGTCAGTAACGTCAAACGACGGCTTTGCACCTAGATGTTTGACCTTGTTTTCATACGCGTTGCCGAGTATATAAAACCTCAAGCTGTCCTTCTCTTTATCAATAATTCTGCTCAGCTTGGCCTCGACCTCGCGCAGTTTTGCGGCATCAAGCTGACACTCAAACACAGAATTCTGCACGCGCTGGCCGTAATTTACACACTGTCTTGCGACCTGACGCAGGCGTTTCTGACCTGCATAGTCCTCCGTGTTCACATCGTATGTAATCAATACAAACACAGCCTGTCCTCACTTCCAGATGTATGGCGGATATTCGTCGATATCGCCTCTGATGTAACGCGCCAAAAGCTGCGCCTGCACAAACGGCAGCAGACCCCACTCGCAACGCTCGCCGAGAAACGGATGGGTTATCTCTTCCTGCTTCCGTTTATGCCATGCGGTCAATACTGCCTTGCGGGTTTCTTCGGTCATTATAACCGCGCCGTTTTCTTTAACCAAAAACCCGTCTCCGCTTACCTGACGCAGGTTTATAAGCGATATAACAAACCGGTCGCAGTATACGCTTCGGATTTCCTCCATCAAATCGAGCGCGAGCGACTTGCGCCCGGGCCGGTCGGTGTGCATTAATCCGACATACGGGTCGAGTCCCACCGCCTCGAGCGCAGACGCGCACTCATTTACCGTTATGGAATAACAAAACGACAGCAGCGCATTCACATTGTCGGTCGGAGGGCGCCGACTGCGTGTATCAAACGTAAACACATCTTTGTTCTGCAATATCAGGTTGTCAAGCACCCCGAAATACATCGATGCGTTCGAGCCTTCGATTCCCCGTACCGTATCCGTGTCGGCAGCGTTTTGTATATCGGACAGAGAGTTTGCAAGTTTATCCGCCACGGCTTCTATCTTGTCCGACCCGGGAAGCATAGGATGGTCACGCAGCGCGCGCAGCAGTACCGCGCGGCTGTTCACCGTTTTCGCGCCTATCATGTTGCGCACTATCGCAAGCGACCTGCGCTCGTCGTCGGCGATACGGTACTGCTCGCGCCGCAGCAGCACATTTCCGCGCCGCTCGCCCTCGACCCGGCAGAGAAAACGTCCGCTGTGCGAGAAAAACGCAAGCCCTATCCCAAGCTCACATGCATGGCGCATAAGTGCCGGACTCGCTCCCTGCCAGCCGAACGTCACAATGTTTTCAAGGTTGTGCATGGGCACGCGCTTCAGCTCCTGCCCGTCGGCGTTTACGACAACATTTTCACCGTCCAGCGACAGATATGCGTCGGGCGCATTGACATATAGCGTATTCAGCAGCTTTTTCATGACCCGTTCACCGCCCAGATCTCCGATGTATAGTCTTTCGCCGACGCATATTTGCGCAGTTTGGGCAGGCAGATATCTTTAAGCGAACAGGATGTGCAATTTTTCGACGGCTTGACGACCGGCGTATATCCACGATTCCAAAGTCCTCTCATCTCGGTGAGCATTGACTCGACCTCCGACCGCAGCTCATCTGACAGAGCGACCCTCTCGCGGTGTTTTGTTTCACCGTAATAGATAAATGCCTCCTTGATCCGGCTGCAGCAGAGCATTTCCTCAAGGCAGATTGCCTGTGCGCACAACTGCAGCCGGTCGGCATCTATCGACTTGCTTTTACCGCGCTTGTACTCTACCGGAACCGGCAGCCACTTCCCTTCCCGCTCGGCAATCGGAACACCGTCGGGCGACTCGTGAAACTCCACAATGTCGCAGGTGCCCGAGACACCGAGCCGGTCAGACCTCACCGGCACGGAGCGGCTGACGATCAGGCCGCCGCGCTTTTGGGTTAAGAAAGGATCGTCAGCCGCTTCGTGCATTAAAGTCCCGTCAGTAGTGAAATAATTGTCAGCCCACTGCCGCTCAATATGTATCAGCGCCCACTGACGCCGGCAGAACGAGAAGTGCTGAAGCCCCGATATCAGCAAGTCCGTTTCATCGGGAATTATTCCCGACATATGATCTCGACACCGTCCGGGCAGGCAGCTTCGTTTATCTTTATTTCATAGTCACTAATCGAGCGCGGAATCGTGACACCTTCGCGCCGTTTGGCGGTGACAAGGTCGAGCGTGCGGTGCGACGGGGCATTGCCCAGCTCGTCCTTATGCTTGAATATCACCAGTTTGCGGACAGCCATCTTGCCTCTTGCCGCGCTGTGGTCTTCCTCAAACATATTTATTATTGCTTCCCAAAGCAGCTCGAGGTCGACTTCGCTGAAACCGGTCACGCGACGCGCCAGATTTGCCGAAATAAACCCGTCCGCACGGTAAAGCGCGTAGGGGATGATGTGCTTGCGCCCCATTTCGGTTGCTTTCTTTGCAAAGTCTTCCTCGGTCGCAATCGCAACGCGTGTTATTGTTATCTCCTGCCGGACAATCGGGTCGATGCTGCGTGCAAAACCGATCTGCACGGGCCCGCGCACCTGCCCGCAGTTGAGCTTATCCTTGACAAACGTCGTCATAACCGCGCCGAACGTGCGCACGTCATAGAAGTTTTTGCACATCCAGTCGCGAAGTTTCCTGTCTGTTTCTGAATCCTTCTTATCAAGCTTTCCGTTTTCCAATACGGCGTCATAGGCTCTTTTATCCGAGGTATTGAGCGGAACACCGTCCTTTATGTATATTTCGTATCCCGGTGTGCCTTCCTTGACAGTTTCGACATAGTTGCGGATTTTACGCTTTATGCAGACGTCGGTTACAATACCATAACCGGTTTCGGGGTCGATGCGAGGCATATTTCCAGCGTCGGGATCGCCGTTGGGGTTGCCGTTCTCCACGTCAAAAAAGACTGAAAATTCGTATCTGTTTTTGATCGGTTCGCTCATTTTTTTACCCTCACTTTCTTAATTTTCGGCATTTTTGTTTTTCTCTTTATGCGCCTGGATTTCTTCGAACTTCTTCTGCGTCTGATGGTAATACCCCAAAAGGAAAAGTCCCTGCTCGGTATTGTCGAGCCGCGGCGGGAAGCCGGCGCCTCCCTCAAGTTTGTCGATAAGCTCCCTGATTTTCCGGTCGATAATGTCGCCGTTTTCCGCTTTCGCGGTGTGGTGCGCCGCCATCATCAGCATGCTCGGGAAAACCATGCCCGGTGTGGAGCAGGCTGACGTCAGGAATCTTTCCTTTATTGTTGACGACCCGTTTGCCGCGTACTGCGCCTGCTCGAGCAGCGAAAACAGCCTTCCCAAAACGTATGCGCGGTTGTTGCTTTCCTCGTTTAGCGCCATTGATAGAACCTCCCTGTATTCTTCATTTTTTGTGTTTTTTAGCAGATACGCCTTTATAATCGCCGCTTTGCCCGGTGTGACCTCATGCTCGGCGCGTATGCGCGTTAGCACCGATTCATAAAGAATTTCGGGGTAGCGCCAGTCGTTTAAAATCGCGTTTATCAGCGAGCCCGCAAGAAGCGGCGACGCAGACTTATCTTTTGAGTTAGGTGATACCGTTTCAAGTGCCAGAAAATACGGCGTGAGGTATTTTCTCTTAAAGTCGGGCTTGACAATCTCAAGCCTGCCGTAATGCGCCGCAATGTTTTCAAGCAGTTTTCCGAACGTGTTGCGCCAGAAGAACCTAACCGAAAGCCTCGCCGCGTTCGGCGATATGCCCAGTACGCAAAAATCCGAGCTTAAGTTTACATCTCCCGACGGCAGCCTGCCAGCAGCAAGGTTGTTCATAATGTCGTCGAGCCTCTCGTCGCCATTATCGCCGAAAAGCGCGTCGCCGAACATTTCTTCCGCCGCCTCCGACGCATCGAGAGACCACCAGACTACCGTACAGTCGCCTATATGCGTTTTGTTTTTGCCGGTGAGAAGGAAGTTTAGAACTGCCGTATAAGCAAACATTGCGAAATTTCCAACAGGTGCGTTATGTCCGGTTACACCATCCTTACCGTAAGAGTTAAATGACTCTGCATTGAAACCGACAAGAGTTGCTCCGACTGCTTGCGCACCGGCGATACCCTTAATTTTGTTATGTATTCTCGCGATTTTCGTTACTTCACCCGTGACAAGGCAGCGTCCAATCATCGCTTCGGATGCATAGTAATAATTTTCCCACGCTTCTCTAATAGCCGGATCGTCGTGTAGATAATGCAGATATTCGTCAGTAAAAACGAGGTTCGCACCTGATAGCATATCTTTAACATAATCGTCTGACAAATAAAGCGAGCTGAAATTATCCGGGTTCCATGTTTTAAAGAAACCATACACCATCTCTGCTGCCTGCGAACCAGCGTTTTTGAGAATATTTAGATGAAGCTCCCGTGCCAGCCTGAATTTCTCTTCGTCATCGATAGGTTTATCCCCGAAACCGAGTATGTAGGCGGCATTGTCACACATAAAATTGGCTCTTTTGCCGCTCGATCGCACAACCGGCTCTGGCACATTCAATTTCACCGGCGCAAGCTCGGTCTTTTTGCCGCGTTGTACCTCCACCTTGATGCTCACAATTCGTTTGACATTGCCCGCATTATCGAGCACTATGGCATATGATACGTTTTGAGGCGCCCACCCCGGCTTTGTTATCTTACCCTGACGCTCGAGCGCCTCGTAATATTTAACAAGCGACTGGAGTATCATCTCATCACCTCGCAGTTCCGCAGGTCGACGACACCGTTTTTCATCACAGCGCGGAAGTACGTTGGTTTGATGTTGCCCTCCTCGGAATAGTCCATGTCATAGAGCATTATTCCGAAGTCCCTGTCTTCACATATTGTTTCCGGTTCGGCATTATCCGGAAACGGCTCGAAAAAAGCGGGAAACTCACGACATCCGAGATAAGGCTGGGTGAAGCATTTGCCCGCCTTCAGCCTGTTCGAGAAGATAGCATAAAACTTGTCCGCACTGTCGCCCTCGCCCATCTTTTCGGGCAACAGATTGAATTTCGCCTCGATTACATACGACACATCGCGCAGGATTGTCGCCGCGCGCTGGGCGATAGCCTCGGCACGGTCGATGTAAATGGGCTTGCCCGACCCGTTTGCCGCCGAAAGCAGGTCGGACGCGAGAATTTTCTTTGTAACCTCGTTGCGCCGCACATTGGTAAATCGTATAGGTTTCTGGACATATATGCGCTTAATTTGCCACTTCAGCCCCGGATGGTAGTATATAGCGTCATATATGCCCCTCGCCGCAGACGGAGTGATTATGTCATACGAGTATCTTTCGGCTTTTAACTCCGGTCTACTGAACAGTGCATAATCGCCCCACACGCGGATTCTGATCGGTTTCGGCATATAGTACCTCCTTTTTTGTGCCTAATATTTTTATGCAAAAAGCGCATCTCCGGTATCCTTAATTATCAGCCCTATATTTTCATCATAGCAGCTTTGATCTTCAAGTATTGCGATATCGCCAAGGTCAGTCAGCACGCCTGTTTTTGCAAGTTCCGCAAATTCATATAAATAAAGCGAAACACAGTCCCGTGAAGCTCTGCGCATTATCTCCCGACTTCTTATACCCTTCCGTATCTGCCCGCACAAATCAGTATTGCCCATGTCAGGTATCAGCACCTGCTTCTGCTCGTTTTCAATCAGCTTATATATTTCCGATACAGTTCGGTACATAAACGAGCCCTTTTCAAGCATCGGCATAATCGCTTTGCTGTCCAGCTTGTCGGACACCTCCGACGGGCTGACAAAATACAGCTCTTCGAAATACTTTTTGATAGCTTCAGGTGACGCTATATCGTCATAGTCTGAGCAAATCCGGGCGGTTATCGCGCGCACGGCGTCAAAACGCGGATTGCTTTCGCTGCGCCTGAAAACCGTCACAATGCTTTCGTAAGTGCTTCTGCGCCCCTCACGGTTACAGCGCCCGCCCGCCTGTATTATCGAGTCAAGCCCCGCCTCCTCACGGAATACAGCTGGAAAATCAAGGTCAACTCCTGCCTCAACAAGCGATGTCGATATGACTTTGCAGGGTAAACCTTTTTTCAGCCTCTCCTCAATCTCTTTCAGCGTTTTCGCTATATGCGAGGGTTTCATGTAAGTTGACAGATGATATGTGCCCTTGCCATCGAGCAGTTTATATATTGCCCTTGCTCCACGGCGCGAGTTGACGACGCACAGCGCGGAGCTGCAGCCGCTTATCATTTCGGCTATCTCGGCGTCGCTATGCTCACCCGCAACCTGATATGTGACGCGGCGGAAAAAGTCATAGAGTCCCGCAACATCAGGGCAGATTTCACGCACACCGGCGGACAATAGCCCGTCGAGCGCCGGCTGCGTCGCAGTACACAGCACGGCCGTGCAGCCGTAGTTTTTCGTCAGCTCCTCGACGGCGCGCAGGCAGGAACGCAGATATCCGACGGGCAGCATCTGGGCTTCGTCGAAAATCAGCACGCTTCCGGCAATGTTGTGCAGCTTTCGACAACGCGATGTGCGGCAGGAATGAAGCGACTCGAAAAACTGAACATTAGTCGTGACGACCACCGGGCAGTCCCAGTTTTCGGCGGCAAGCTCGGCGGGTGAACGCTCCTCGCCTTCGCCCGGCTTATATTCGGCGGTGCTGTAGTGCGCAAGCACATTGTACGCACCCAGAATTTCGGTAAACTTACAGACAGTCTGTGTGATGATGTTTATATACGGTATAACATATATAATTCGCCGCATTTTGTGCTTGACCGCGTGATCGAGCGCAAACGCAAGCGACGACAGCGTTTTGCCCCCGCCGGTAGGCACGGTCAACCTGTAAATGCCACGTTCGCCCTGTGCCGCTGAACGGCAGGCGGCGAGTATCTCCGAGCGCTTTTGATTGAGCGTGCCGGACGCGTCGGTAAATTTTGTTTTCATATACGAATCAAACCGCTGTTTCAGCGTCGAGATATCATCCCCGCCTGTGCGACTGACGCCGCCGTTCGACATAAACAGTTCGGTATCGAGAAAATCCGCATCTACAAGCGCCGAAAACAACATTCGGCCGAGAAATTGCAGACTGTAATTGTTCTTAAACTGTACCGGCAGCAGAACATGACTGATAAACGGTCCGAGTTCCGATTCGTAGCCGCCGAAATCATACGGCATTTTATGCCGCCGGTTATACTTGGCGAAAAACGTGCTTTCATCTTCGCCGGAGTTCAGCGATCCGGTATCTGGCAGCCCGCTGTGGTGACCCGCGATAGTATGCGCCAGCATCATATAAACCGGGTCATGCGTTTCGATTCCCTTTTTCGCGAGCAGATATGCGCCGGCGGACGAGTGTTCGTATTTGATATTTTCGCCGTTCAGCCTCTCCTGAAAGGCTTTAGCGTATTTTCCGACATCGTGACCCTGTCCGATTATTTTGCCATACTCCCTAAACCCGAAAGCTCTCGCGAATTCCCCCGCGAGCGCCGCCACGCCGGCCGCGTGCTCTTTCATTGTCTGGGTTCTTCCGTCTTCCGATTTATGGGCATAATAAACCATGCAGCACCACCTGTCTAATGATAATTGTAAATTGATCATAACACCAAAGATAATATTTGTCAATGTTTGGCAATATTTTTTGTAAAATAATGCCTATAGCAGCGGCTGATCGTACTCAAACAGCACTTGATTTATCTCGAAAACATCGTATTTGCCGTTAGCGATAAAATATTCCACGATAACGTCGAATTTGACGGCGTGGGAGAGCGCATAACCTGCGCGCTTTAAAAATTCGTCGGTCTCATCAAGCATTAATTTAAGCGCCACGGCAAGGGCGATAGCCGTGCGTTTGCTTGGCATATAGCCTTTGCCCGTCCTGATTTTGGAGAATAATTTGCGATCCAGATTGGCGCGCTTATAACCTCGACGTCTGTCATTCCTTTGGCATCGATCAGCCGCAGGAGCATCTGTGAAAACGCCTCATCCAGATTGCCGACCAAATCATCAAGCGGGACTTGTATGCCGGCACCAATAGGAGCGGGCATATATTCCATATTAGTCTTGGTGTATTCTATAGCGCACTCATCTGCATCTGATATAGCCTGCCGTTCCACATCAAGCAGTTTCCGCCGCTTTATCTTATGTGTTTCAACGTAATGCTCATCTATGTAGCTTTCGACTGCACCGAGCAGCTCGCGGCTGACGGCAAATGACGATTTATCGAATACCACAAGCATTACGTCAATATCGTGGTCAAAAAGAAAATCTCCTATTGCCGAAGCAGCAATCCTTAAAGCTTCGTCTTTCGGGTATCCATATATCCCGCTTGAAATCAGTGGGAACGCAATGCTTTCGCAGTTGTTTTCTACGGCAAGCCGGAGCGTCTCGATGTAGGCGGAACGAAGGAGTTTTTCACACTGCTCCGCGCTTTGCCGCCGATAAACGGAGCCTGCCGCATGGATGACATATTTTGCAGGCAGATTAAAACCCGGCGTTATAACCGCCTCACCCATCTTAATCGGGGCGAGTTTATCACAGGCTGCTTGAAGCTGTTCCGCTTCCCGCCGCTTTAAATATAGCGCAAACCCCGCCGCCCATCTGCAGGTCGGTGTTGGCAGAGTTGACAATAGCATCAACTTTCATTTTTGTGATGTCCTGACGGACGATGGTGAATGGCATTGCTTTCCCCCCATTAAAAAGTCATAAATGATTCCGTCTATTAGCTTTTTATATCAAACATTATACCATAAAAAGCAAAGCTTTGTAGTTCTTTTCGATTGCAAAAACGGCTTTATACCACATATTGCATGAAAGCATACCCGTTTTTGCTATGCTATCAATACCTGTTAACAATCGAGTAGGAGGGAATTGATTAATTCAATTCCCGACCTCTCACACCACCGCACGTACCGTTCGGTATACGGCGGTTCAAACAGGAATTAATGTACTAGTAAATACCTTTCGGTTATAGTTGGAAATCCTACCT
>JAPXNL010000079.1:0-9677 GCA_033808535.1 Clostridia bacterium | reverse complement strand
GGCCGCATCAAAGAAGCGTTTGACGCCGACCCGGCGCTTGCAAACCTTATGGTAGCGCCATGGTTTGCCGAAAAGCTCGCCAAATGCGAGGACGCATGGCGCAAGGTCGTCGCAGACGCGGTATCGCACGGCATACCCGTTCCGGCGTTTTCGTCAGCACTGGCATATTTCGACGGCTACCGCAGCGAGCGTCTGCCCGCCAACCTGCTGCAGGCTCAGCGCGACTATTTCGGGGCTCACACATACGAGCGCATCGACCGCCCGCGCGGCGAATTCTATCATACAATCTGGTTTTAACTTCATGTATGACAGTTTTATTTACAGCTTAAATTCTATTGCACCCGTATTCATACTGGCTGTGTTCGGCTATGCACTCCGTCAGATAAAACTTATAAACGACGAGTTTATAGCTGTCTCAGACCGGCTTGTCTTTTGGGTCACACTGCCTGCGATGCTGTTTATCGAAATAACCGGCGCGGCGGAGGATGCCAAAGCGGGCTCCGCGGCGGGGCTATCACTGTTCTGCATCACAGGCATACTTGCGGTGTTTCTTCTGGCGCTCGCCATCGTACCGCTTGCAGTCAAGGGCAACCCTCAGCGGGGGACACTAATACAGGCGGCATTCCGCTCGAATTTCGTTATCCTCGGCATACCGCTGGCACAGAATATGTTCGGCAGCGAGGGCGTCAGACGTCTGGCGATGACAATGCCCTATTGCATCGCGCTTTTTAACGCGCTTGCTGTGACGGCGTTTTTGCTGTTCGTGCCGGAGGATAAAAAGCTTTCGCCCGCCGCCGCGGTTAAGAAGATAGCGCTGAGTATCGCAAAAAACCCGCTGATTATATCCATCGTCCTGGCGCTTGTTGTCTCGCTTTTGCCGTTTAGCCTGCCGCAGCTTGTGACGAAGCCGCTTAATACAATAAGCGGTCTCACACTCCCGCTTTCGCTTATAAGCATGGGCGCAGGATTCAGCTTCTCCGGACTGCGCGGCGGGCTGAAGCTTGCTCTCACAGCGACGGCGGTCAAGATGATACTTGTGCCTGCCGCTACGCTTGCCGCCGCGATTGCAATCGGGTTCCGCGGAGTGGATCTCGGCGTCGTACTCGTGCTGTTCGGCGGCCCGTCTGCAGTGAGCGGCTATATAATGGCCAAGAACATGGGCGGCGATCATGAACTGACCGGCCAGATAACGCTTATGACGACGTTTGTGTGCATGTTCACGCTGTTTTTCAGCGTGTTCGGGCTCAGGCTGGCCGGGCTGATATAGCCCGCAAGCGAATATTGCGGTGTAAAATGCCGCCGGTGGCGCTGTAACTCCGGGCGCAACATTTTATTTCTTTCAAACCTGCGCTGCCGGGGTTATAATAACGGCAGGAGGTGAATCTGTTGAGCAGTGTAGGCAAGAATATAAAAAGATTCCGCGAGGAAAAGGGTCTCACTCAGGATGCGCTTGCCGAGAAGCTGAGTGTGTCAAGGCAGGCTGTATCAAACTGGGAGTGCGGAAAGACCGAGCCTGATATTGATACGCTGCATAAAATCTCTTGCGCGCTTGAGGTCAGCGTTGAGGAAATCATATACGGCGAAAAGAGACAGTATACAATAATAAACCAGGTAACGGAGGGAAGTAAAAAAGTCACAAAAGCAGGTATAGGGTTCGGCTCGTGCCTTGCAATGATAATATCCTATACCACCTGGAAATCAATCGGCTGGGCTATCCTGCACGGCATATTGGGCTGGATATATGTCATCTACTACATAATCAGATACTAACAGCTAATTGATAAAATCCCCTTAGTACAAAAGGCGCACTAAGGGGATGTTTTTTAGCGTAAAAAAATCACCCTGCATCGCTGCAGGGTGATAACAGTTGAGTAAGTCACAATACGTTCGGGTTTTACCGCCGGAACGAGCGCCGTCTTTTTCTGCGCCCTCGGACAATTGCAACGATGATTACATATATCACGCCGAATACAGCTGCGGCCACGACAGCATAACGGAAATACTCCGACTCGACTATTGAGCGCAGCTTGTATAAAATTTCAAGCGCTCTGTAAAGCTCGACGTTGTTTTTGACCACGAGGTTGACTCGCCCGATTACTTCATCTTTATAGTAGAGCGTCAGCAGCCCGGCTATGTCGCCGGCCTTGACCGGGGCGACAAGCGACGGCTTGTCAAGCTCCCACGACAGCACAATATCGCGCTCAACGTCAATGTCGGTCGGCAGATAAAGGTCAAGCGACTGCTCCGGCAGCAGGGTAACATGGTCGACCCCTCGCCCGAGCGTCACCGGTATTTCACATATCATGCGGGTGTTTTCAAGTACGCGGATATAATCGTAGCCTGTAAATGCCCAGTCGAAAAGCAGGCGCGCGTTGACATACGAATATATAGGGCCATAGGTGCCGTCGGCGTTTTCTTCGCGCTCACCGCCCATTACAATGGCAAGCTGTGTGACGCCGTTCCTGCGCGAGGTGGCTACAAGGCACCACCCGCCCGCCACCGTCATGCCGGAGCTCATGCCCGTGACGCTTTTGTCATAATAATCGTCGGTTACGGCAGTCGAAATCATGTAGTTGCGGTTATGTATATAGCGTGTACCCGTTCTGTTTGTCGGCTCCATCGCATAACGCGCAATTCCCGCCAGTTCCATGAAGGTGTTGTGCCTGTATGCCTCGAGCGCGATTGTCAGCGTGTCTTCAAGCGTTGTGCGCATGGCCTCGCTGTCAATGCCGGTCGGATTTGTGTAGTATGTACCTGTCATGCCAAGTTCTTTTGCCCGCTCGTTCATGGCTGCGACAAAGTTTTCGACGGAACCATAGGAGTCGATAGCGAGCGCGTACGCGGCATCGTTTGAGCCGCCGACAATAAGCGCGGTTATAAGCTGGCGTGCAGAGACAATTTCACCGGCTCGCAGGCCGATATTGTTGCCGGACACGTTTTTCAGCATTTCTGCGGTTATCGTTATCGGCCTGTCAAGCATACCCTCGGCGGCAGTGTAATAGTCGAGCGCGATAACGGCGGTCATGAGCTTGACAGTGGATGTAGGAGCAAGCGGAATACCGCCGCCGGTTGAGAACAGCAGCTTTTCGTTGTCGATGTTGTAAATCAACGCCGCCCTGCAGCGGCTGACTTCGGGGTTGTCCAGCGCCGAAACGCCGACCGAAAGCAGCGCCGCGAGAAGCGCAGCTGTGGCAAACACTGTCAAAGGCCTAAGCGCTGTATATAAAAAGGAAGATTTTTTTTGCATCTCTACACGGCTCCGTAAAGCAAAAAACAGGCATATTATATGCAGATTTATCGTAGCACGCGTTTATGTATACGGTATGAACAGGCGATGTGGGGAAGCAAAAAATATAACAGAATACTTGATATTACAAAACATTATGATATAATAGTAACTACACAACTAAACCATAAATACTATTTTGTAGTAATTGCACGTTGTATGACGTGCGGGAGGAATTGATCATGGACCATATAACACCGAAACGCATTTTTTCGCTGTTGCTTGCGGTGCTGTTGATCGGCACTGCGCTTTTGTCCTGCGCAGACGATACAAACGAGCCCGGAGCAACAACGACAGCCGGCCCGGCTGATACGGCGGCAACAACAGAGGGTGAAACAAGGCTTTATCCCGATCTGCCGGAAATGGACTTCGACGGGTACACTTTTAAGGTGCTACACTGGTACGTAACCGGCTGGGACAACCGCATGAACAAGGACATTTATGCGGAGGCTGAGAATGGCGACCCGATAAACGACGCCGTTTACAAGCGCAACCTCTATATGACCGAAAAGTATAACGTAACCTTTTCGCTTGAGAATAAGCCGAATAACGAAGTAATTTCGATAACCCAGAAATTCATCAACTCCGGTGATGACGCATACGACGTTGTCTATGCGCGTATGTTTGACGTGACCTCGCTTCTGACCGGCGGCTATTTCCTTAATCTAAAAAATCTCGAATATGTAGACTTTACAAAGCCGTGGTGGGATCACAACTCGGTTGAAAGCCTTTCGGTGCTGGGCAAGCTCTATCTTGCCGCATCGGACATCAACATTATCGACAAGGATGCTACCGCGGCACTGGCTTTCAACAAGCAGTACGCAACTGATAACCAGTTCCCGGATCTATATGCGCTCGTAAACGACGGCGCATGGACGATGGATAAGATGATGAGCCTTTACAAGGGCAAGTCGCGCGACCTCAACGGCGACGGACAGATTGACGTAGAAAACGACATATATGCGTTTTTAGGCAAACACGACGTCACCGGCAGCTTCTTTCTGGGCGGCGGCGGAACGTTTGTGTCAAAGGATGAAAACGACGTTCCATATCTGTCGTTCAGCTCCGAACGCAACTATAATGTAGCGGAGAAGATTTTCGAGATCATATACGATTCCGACAACTACTACAACCAGCATACAATGCAGAAAACCATCGACGACAACGCGTTCGAGCAGTATTTCGTCAACGGGCACGGTATTTTCTTCTGGATGAGACTTGACAACGTTACGTCCATGCGCGCATCCGAAACGGAATTCGGCATTCTACCCATTCCGAAGTACGACGAGGCTCAAAAGCGCTATTACAGCATGGTATCCATCCACACTGCCGGCCTTATAACGGTGCCCAAAACCGCAACGGACCCGTCCCGCACCGGATTTATCCTCGAGGCGCTTTCCGCAGAATCGAAGTACACGCTTATTCCCGCATATATAGAAGTAGCGCTAAAAGGCAAATATGTGCGCGACAACGAGTCTGAGGGTATGCTCGACCTTATTTTCGATACGCGCACATATGACCTGGGCGACGTATTTGCTTTCGGCAACCTTGCCGGTGACTGGGCCGGTATCGCGGCCAGCGGCAACAAAGACGTTGCGTCCTTCTATGCAAAGCATGAAAAACTGGCACAGAAGGCTATGGATAAGTTTGTCGAGAAAATCTCCGAAGCCGATTAACCTGCTTTTGGGGCATAGGAAAATGCCCATCCGATATGTATAATCAAAGTCCGTCCGGATTATGTCCGGGCGGACTGATTTTTCGGTCGCGAAATAACCGTATAATCCCGATGTGCCGTCAAGAAATAAGGCGGAAATGACCTGAAATAAAATGGAAATTACCACAGACGCAATATGTGCCGCCGGTCGGCACCAACCTGCCTGTTACAACGCCATAACTTCGACTGAACCGGCAGAAAGGGTTTGTTATAATTAACGCACAAAACGAAATCACGAGCAAGGGATGTGCGTTAAAACGGATAATAAAAACACGGCCCCGGCTGCGGGCAAAGGGTTTATCGGTTCAGTAACCGGACTCTTCGGCAGGATCGGAGGGTTTATTTCATCCGGCCGGACAAGCGCCGGTGAGGCCACAGACACTAAGTCTGCACCGGCACATATTGCGCGCACGTCCGACCGCGATGGTCTTGCAAATGCAGCGGCGGTCGGGACAGGCAGCCAGGCGGTGCTGGACGACAGAGTTGCGGCGTCGCCAGAGCGGGCAATCTCCGGCGACGATACTGCCGAGCGGATACGGTATGTATTAACCGGCATATGTATGGCGGGGCTGGGCTTCCTTTTCGGCGGCGCGCCCGCAGTGATGGGGGCAACCCCACTCGGGACGGCACTGCTCTGCGCAGCCGGAAAGTACGTGGTTTTCATCTACGCCGGTCTTGTCGGTGCCGCACTGGTTTCAGATAACGCACTCATGCGGCTATGCGTCGCGACATTTGCGGTAGGACTCAGACTGCTGATTTCCGCGACGGGCGTGCCGCCGGACACAAAAGACACGGCGGTGCGCGCAAAAAAAGGCTCCTTGCCGTCGAGGCTGCTTGAGTTTGCGTTATCGCCGCCGGACGGTATAATGCATGAGCCGCTGACACTTCGGGTTTGCACGGGACTGGCGGCGGCGCTGGTAAGCGGAATATGGCGCATCGTCGCAGGCGGCTTTTTGATATATGACCTGCTGGGTACGATGCTCGAGCTGGCGGTTACTCCCGCCGCGGTGTTTATGTTCGCCGGCGCGTTTGAAGGGACCGAGCGCAAAAGCAAGGTCGAGCACGCACTTCGAGCCGTGTCCGACGCTCCCTATCGCGAGCTGGGACTGCTCTCGATACTTGCCGCGCTGGTCTATTCGGTCAGGGAGTTTACAATAATCGGATTTTCGGTTGCTGCGATCATCGCGGCGTTTGCGGTGTTCTTTGTCGCAAAAAAAGGCGGCGTGCTGCGCGCCTGCGTCGCGGGACTGATCTGCGGACTTGTATATAAACCCGAGCTTGCGCCTGCCTTCGGGCTGGCAGGATTGACAGCGGGATTGCTTCAGGGGCTGGGCGTGCTGGGTATGTGTACCGCGACCTGCATAGTCGGCGGTGCGTATGGCGTATATGCAAGCGGGTTTGAGACGCTGCGTACGCTTGTGCCCGATCTGATAGGCGCATCGGGACTTTATGCCGCGGGACTGCGGCTGGGTCTTTTGCCGAAGACGGCTATATTCACCTCAAGTGCCGCGCCGCCCGACGAGAGCGCGCGTGAAGCCGCGGTCGCGATGCGGCGGCAAAAGAGTGACGAACAACGGCTGCACGCCATGTCCGAGGCGATGAAATCGCTTTCAGAGGTGTTCTTCACGCTTTCCGACCGCCTTAGAAGACCCGGAATTTACGATGCGCGCCGGCTGTGCGACGATATAATCGCCGGCCGCTGCGCGAAATGCCGCAACTGCGAACGCTGCATACAGCTTGGTGTGCCGGAACGCATTGTAGAAAGACTGTCGAGAGCCGTTTATGCCGGCGAGTGCGATGCGGACAGCCCCATGATATCAGAGCTGGGACGCGATTGCTGGCAGATTAAAACGATATGCTCCGAGGTTACCGAAGCACACGCGAATTTGCTTGCAGATGCGGCGCGCTTCAACAACACCGAAATATTTGCGCTTGATTTTGGTGCTGCGGCGAAGCTGCTCGCCGAGGCCGCCGCGTATAACCGCGAAGAATATGCAGTTGATATGGTGCTCAGCGAAAAATTGAGGCGTGCAGCCCGGAATATGGATTTCGCGGCGTCGAACATCGCGGTATACGGCAAGCGCAGGCTCAGCGTAATCGCAGGCGGTGTGGACTTATCACGGATAAAGCTGTCGGCGTCTAAGCTGTCAGATGCTTTCGGACGCGTCTGCGGTACCGTTTTCGGACCCCCGCGGTTCGAGCTTGACGGCGACTATGCTACAATGACGCTCACAGCGCGCCGGCGTTTTGCGGCGCAGACGGCGGCTTCCGGCTGCGCGAAAAAGGACGGTGAGCCGAACGGCGACACCTATACCTCCTTTGAAAGTTCGGAGGACTTCTATTATGCCATCTTGTCGGACGGCATGGGAAGCGGGCGGGAAGCTGCCTTAACGTCAAGGCTCTGCTGCGTTTTTCTCGAAAAAATGCTCTCGGCCGGCAACCGCAAGAGCATAACGCTCGAGATGCTCAACAACTTCATCCGCTGCAAGAATATAGAATGTCATGCCACCGTAGATTTACTTGAAATTGATTTGCTCGACGGAAGTGCGAGCTTTATAAAGAGCGGCGCGGCAACATCGTATCTTTTGCGGGACGAAAGAATGTTTGCAATCTCGGCTGCCGCAATGCCCGTGGGGCTGACGCGGGAGATAAACGCGCAGGAGATAAAGTTCAGAGTTGAAAACGGAGATGTAATTGTGATGGTCAGCGACGGCGTCGTGCCTAATACTGATGCGCCGGCGGAAAGCGTATGGCTCACGGAGCTTTTGGCTGCCGAACAGGAAGCAGCGATTGAAAGAGGCTTTGACCCCGACGCGCTCGCACGCAGGATCGTTGACGAAGCAAAGCTCCGCGGAGAGGCGCGGGACGACATTACCGCCCTCGTGACACAGATATCATTTATTTAAGCCTTTAGGACGTGATACATACATTACAATTGAATAACACCCCCGGACGGTCAAAAGCCGCCCGGGGGCTTTTTTGCTATGCGGGAAGCGTGTCGCAGAACATAATAAGGTTGGTAGTGACTTTTTCGTTTTCGGTCAGCGGGTGAACGTGCCGTTTCCGTAGCGAATATCCATCACCATCAGAGCTTTGTCTGCAGTCGGTTTATCCATAATAAATCTTCCGGCGCCGTTTGATTATATAGTGGAACGCAAATCGAAAAGGTTGGCTTAATTATAAAATATATCATACTTTTTTCTTTCGGACACAATTTTAACATAAAATACATGTATTTTCGAGCCGTGCGCGGTATAATAAAAATAAAATAAAACGAAAAATGAGGTATTTTCAGCATGGTTTTAGAAAATATGGATTTTGTCTCACAGTTCGACCCCGAGGTCGGTAATGCGATACGCACGGAGTATGACCGCCAGCGCCGTAATATAGAGCTTATCGCCTCCGAAAACTTCGTGTCGCCTGCGGTCATGAGCGCGGCCGGTTCGGTGCTTACAAATAAATATGCCGAGGGTTATCCCGGCAAGCGTTATTACGGCGGCTGCGAATGCGTCGATGTTGTCGAAACCATCGCCATTGAGCGCGCAAAGAAGCTGTTCGGCGCGTCGTTTGCAAACGTGCAGCCGCACAGCGGCGCGCAGGCCAACACCGCCGTTTATGTGGCGCTGCTGCAGCCCGGCGACAAGGTACTTGGCATGAGCCTGGCGCACGGCGGGCACCTGACGCACGGAAGTCCGGTCAACCTGTCGGGGCTTTACTATAACTTCATCTCGTACGGAGTGGACGAGGTAACCCACCGCATCGATTACGACAAGCTCGAAGCGCAGGCGATGGCCGAGCGCCCGAAGCTGATTGTCGCGGGCGCGAGCGCGTATCCGCGAATCATTGATTTCGAGCGTATAGCCGACATCGCGCACAAGTGTGGGGCTTATCTGATGGTTGACATGGCGCATATCGCTGGTCTGGTCGCGGCGGGGCTGCATCCGTCGCCGCTGCCTTATGCGGACGTTGTGACCACGACGACGCACAAGACGTTGCGCGGGCCGCGCGGCGGTATGATACTTTCAAACAACGAGGAGCTCGCGCCGAAGTTCAACAAGGCGGTGTTCCCGGGCACGCAGGGCGGACCGCTGATGCACATCATCGCGGCGAAGGCCGTGTGCTTCGGCGAGGCGCTCAAGCCTGAGTTCAAGGCGTATCAGCAGCAGATAGTCAAAAACGCGGCGGCGCTCGCAAACGCGCTGAAAAATGAAGGGTTTGATCTTGTGTCGGGCGGAACGGACAACCATCTGATGCTGGTCGACCTGCGCAAGGACGGCATCACGGGCAAGGAGCTGGAGCACAGGCTGGATGAGGTTTATATCACCGTCAATAAAAACACTGTGCCGGGCGACCCGCAGAGCCCGTTTGTTACAAGCGGTATACGTGTTGGCACGCCTGCGGTGACGTCGCGCGGGCTGGTCGAGGACGACATGAAAACCATCGCGCACCTCATTAGGCTCGCAGCGTTCGACTTCGAAAACAGCGCCGACCATATCCGCGCCGAGGTCGGCAAGATTTGCGAGAAGTATAAGCTGTATTTTTAAGGAGTATTAAAACTGATAGTATAGGGGATGCGATGTGGGGGACTTTTTGGAAAAAGTCCCCCACACCCCCCAAAAACTTTTGAATAAATATTTCTACTCTTTTGGACTTGTCAAGAAAAGTGCAGTTTGAAAA
>JAPXNL010000078.1:0-9901 GCA_033808535.1 Clostridia bacterium | reverse complement strand
ATCCATCCAGAACATAAATCTGTACCGCACCAAGCTGGAGGAGCGCCTGCGCCGCACGCTTGATGACCTGGGCGTTAAGGCCGACGACGCGCGTATTTTGACCGAGTGCGCGATCTTCGCCGACAGGGTTGCGGTGGATGAGGAGCTGGTTCGGCTGAACAGCCATTTTGCCGCGTTTCGCGACACAATGGCATCGGAAGGTCCGGTCGGCAGACGACTCGATTTTCTGATGCAGGAGATCAACCGGGAGATCAACACGATCGGCTCCAAATCCTGCGATGCGGAAATTGCGCAGCTTGTTGTCGACTGCAAGTGCGAGCTGGAGAAAATACGGGAACAGATTCAAAATATCGAATGAGGAGAGCGCGCCAGATATGAAATTTATTAATATAGGTTTTGGCAATATGGTGGCGTCAACGCGCATTGTCGCGCTGGTCAGCCCCGAATCCGCGCCGATAAAGCGTCTTGTTCAGGACGCGCGCGACCAGGGCCGCGTCATTGATGTGACCTGCGGGCGCAGGACACGGTCGGTCATCATCACCGACAGCGACAATGTGATATTGTCCGCCATACAGGCTGAAACAATCTCCAACCGTCTCACCGGCGATGAGGAATCCGTAGAAAACGAAGAGGTTACGGAATGATATACCGCGGAATAATATTCCGTGGTATAAATATTAACATTGATAGTTATTCCGTAAATGCCTGATTTGAAAACTAAGGAGCAAAGATGAACGACGGAATCCTGCTTGTTATATCCGGACCGGCGGGTACGGGAAAAGGCACCGTGATAGCCGAGCTGTTCAAGCAATCCTCCCAGTTCACTTATTCGGTGTCGGCAACCACGCGCACTCCCCGCCCCACCGATATTGACGGTGTCAACTATCACTTCATGTCGCGCGAGGAATTTGAGCAAAAGATCGAGACCGGCGAAGTGATAGAGCATGTAAACTACTGCGGCAATTATTACGGCACGCTGAAACGCGAGATCGAGGCAAAACACCGCGACGGTATGAACCTGATTCTCGAGGTTGAGGTGTACGGCGCCGAGAAAATTAAACAGAAATACCCCGACTGCGTGTCGGTGTTCCTGCTGCCGCCCGATTATGAAACGCTGGAAGCGAGGCTGCGCGGCCGCGGGACCGAATCCGAGGAGGCGATCCGCAAACGGCTTGAGCGCGCGCTCGAGGAGGTGCGCTGCATGGCTAAATACGACTATGTGGTGATGAACCGCGACGGCAAATGCGCGGAAGCTGCTGCCGAGATAATCAGCATTGTCAACAGCGAGCGCAGGCGCACCAAACGCAACCTTGACTTAATCGACAGTTTTATCCAATCCCACGCAAAGAAAAGCGCGCCGGCAGATTGACGGCGCAAAAAACATAGATAATTTATACTACCGGAGTGAGGTTCCATGATTTATCCTTCGCTTGAAGAACTTACTCAGAATAACAAATATAACAGATACGTATTGTGCATTGCCATTTCCAAATGCGCGCGGATGGTCACCGATGAATATCTTGAACAGCGCGAAATGGCTGAAAAGCTCATCGCAAACAAGGAGACCGACAAGAGCATAGCATCGATGCTCCGCCGCGATATCCGGGATGAAAAGCCCGTTAAAACAGCCATAAACCGCTTTTATCAGGGCGAGTACCGGATTGTGGATTCATCACTGAACAGTGACTGACATGGCACAGTTACCAGTGGAGGGCGGCGTGTCGGCTTTTTTGACACACGATAAAGCGGACGGTGTCCTGCCGGTTGCGGCCGCCGTCCGGCTTGAGAGCGTGCCCTACCGCGCCGACCGCGCATATGAGTACCTTTTGACCGAGGATATGCGCGGTAAAGTCGCAAAGGGCGATTTTGTAATCGTTCCCTTCGGTGGCGGAAACCGGCGCATGCTCGGCGTCATTGTTGAGCTGCGGAGCGTGCCCGAAACCGATCCCGCGCGGCTCAAGACCGTGTCCAAGCTGCGCCCTCCCGAATACAGGCTCACCGAAGAACAGCTGGCGTTGTGCGATTTTTTATGCGCGCACGCCTTTTGTACGTTTGGGGACGCGCTTTCGGCGGTCGTGCCGTCAGCCGCACTGCGCGGGCTTGAGCACGGCAACTCGCCGTCAAATATAAAAACCGAGTCGTTTTTGCGGCTTGCCGATTTTGCGCTGTCGGCGGATGAAGACAGCAAAATCTTCAAAAGCGATACGCAGCGCGTCATCGCCGCGGTATTGCGCGAGTCGGGCCGCAGCATGACGGCGACGGAGCTTTGCAGGCTTGCCGGTGTTGCCCGGGACAAGCTTGCGCCGCTTATAAAACGCGGCGTATTGTTGTCGGAAACAATCGAAATTTCGCGAAATCCCTATGACAGTGTCGGCACGGAGCTGCCGCCCGACGACAACATGCTTACCTGTGAGCAGGCAGCGGCGGCAAAAAAGCTGGCTGAGCTGGCGGCTGAGGATGCTCCGCGCGCGGCGCTGCTCTATGGCGTCACCGGCAGCGGCAAAACGCGGGTTATCAAGTCTGTCATCGACAGCGTCACGGCGTCCGGGCGTCAAGCCATAGTGCTTGTCCCCGAAATCGCGCTGACGCCCCAGACCGTCGGGCTGTTCCGCTCGTTTTACGGCAGGCGCATTGCGGTGCTCCACTCGCAACTATCCGCCGGCGAGCGTTTTGACGCCTGGCGGCGAATACGCTCGGGCGAGGCCGACGTATGCATCGGCACGCGGTCTGCGGTTTTCGCGCCCTGCCCCAACCTCGGGCTGATTGTCATCGACGAGGAGCAGGAGCATACATACAAATCGGAGATGACGCCCCGCTACCACGCGCGCGACGTCGCGCGGTTCCGCTGCGGCAGAAACAACGCTCTCTTGCTGCTTTCGTCGGCGACGCCCTCTGTCGAGAGCTTCAGCCGCGCCAAACGCGGAATATATACACTTGTCGAGCTGTCGCAGCGCTACGGCGACGCTGTGCTCCCGCGCGGAATCATCGTCGATATGAGAGGTGCCGCACGTCGCGGGCCCGGCGGGTTCATATCCGAGCGGCTTTGCTGTGAGCTTGCGCTGCGGCTTGAACGCGGCGAACAGTCCATACTTTTTGTAAACCGCCGCGGTTACAACAACTTTGTAAGCTGTCCCAAATGCGGCGAGGCTATAATGTGCCCCAACTGCTCCGTTGCGATGACCTACCACGCGCCGGAGCGGCGCTCATGCGACCGCGGCAGGCTGGTCTGCCACTACTGCGGGCACGAGCGCCCGATGCCGGATGCCTGCCCGAAGTGCTCGTTTGCGCCGCTCAGCCGCGTCGGGTACGGCACGCAACGGGCTGAGGAAAAGCTGCGCGAGCTGTTCCCGCAGGCGCGCATCATACGAATGGACGCCGACACGACGCGCGGCAAGCTGTCGCACGATGAGCTGCTCGCCAGATTCCGGGACGGAGAGGCCGACATTTTAATCGGGACGCAGATGGTGACAAAGGGCCATGACTTCCCGAACGTGACGCTGGTAGGAGTGCTCGACGCCGACAGCTCGCTGTTCATGGGCGACTACAGGGCAAACGAGCGAACCTTTGCGCTGATCACACAGGTGGTCGGGCGCGCGGGGCGCGCCGACAAGCCGGGCGTTGCGCTGGTGCAGACCTCAAACCCCGATCATCCCGTCATACGGCTTGCGGCGGCGCAGGATTACCGCGGCATGTTTGAAGGCGAGGAGGCAATGCGGCGCTCGCGCGGCTTTCCTCCGTTCTGCGACCTTGTGTCGCTGACGCTGCAGAGCGAATCGGAGCCGCATCTCGGTGAAGCGGCGATGATTGCCGACAAACGGCTGAAGGAATTATGCGCGCACGAATACTCCGACCTTGAAACGCAGCTTTTCGGCCCTATCGAGCCGCCGGTTTACAAGCTGAACGGCATTTTCCGGCTGCGCTTTATCATAAAATGCAATATAAACTCGCGCGCGCGGGCACTGGTCAGGGCGATGCTCGATGTTCTGCCGCCGCAGCTTGCGCGGAGTGTGGCGATTTCAGCCGACGTCAACCCAAGCGAACTGTAACAAAAACAAGGAGACCGATTTCGCCGGGAAAACACAAACACTTAAATCCGAAATGCTGCCGTATTATATGCGGGCGCAGCCGGCGATGAGTTGATAAAGCCCCGGTTGCGTACATTAGTACCGGTTAATATGTGCTGCTGACGGCATGAACGCAATAAGGCAAACCACAGCATATATAAAAAATGAGCCAATATAGCCACATTTGTAACTTTTGATATAATATATTATTTGCGAAAGCTTAATACCTGCATAACATTATTTTGTGATAATATAATTACAGATATTTTGCCCTTGCGCTTTTCATAAAAGGAGACGGTTATCATGGCAACATTGAAAGTTATATCAGACGACGACCCGACGCTGCGAAAAGTCAGCCGCAAGGTCGGAGATGCCATAACGCCGCGCATCACACAGCTGCTCGACGACATGATTGAAACCCTGCACGAGTATGACGGCTGCGGGCTTGCCGCACCGCAGGTCGGCGTGCTGCGCCGCATCGCTGTCGTGGAAACCGAGCCGGGTACGATCTACGAGCTTATCGACCCGGAGATTATAGCGCACGAGGGCACACAGCAGGAAATTGAAGGCTGCCTGTCGATTCCGGGCTGCTGGGGCATCACCGAACGCCCTGCAAAGGTCACGGTGCGCGCCAAAAACCGTAATGGCGAGACATACGAGGTAACCGGCACCGGGCTTCTGGCGCGTGCGCTCTGCCATGAGTTGGACCATCTCGACGGGATACTTTTCACCGACAATGCGCTTCGCATGCTGACCGAGGATGAGATTAAGGCGCTGCGGGGCGAAGAATAAAAACAGATGAACGATCGCATTGTTTTCATGGGCACGCCTGAGTTTGCGGCGACTCAGCTTGCGGCGCTGACCCGCGCGGGGCGTAATGTCGTCGCGGTTGTCACGCAGCCCGATAAGCCGGTCGGACGCAAGCAGGTGCTGACACCCCCGCCGGTGAAAGCGCTTGCGCTCTCGCTGGGCATTCCGGTCTACCAGCCAAATACGCTGAAAAATGACGAGTTTGCCGAGCTGCTCTCAGGGCTTGACCCCGGGCTGATCGCCGTCGCAGCATACGGCAAAATCCTGCCGCCGAACGTCATCGCATATCCACAGTTCGGCTGCATCAACGTGCATGCCTCACTGCTCCCGCGCTGGCGGGGCGCCGCGCCGATTAACCGCGCCATCATGGCAGGCGACACGGTTACCGGCGTGACGATAATGCGAATGGACGACGGACTTGACACCGGCGACATGATTTTATGGCGGGAGCTGCCTATCGCGCCCGACGACACATACGGCATCGTGCACGACCGGCTGGCAGAGCTTGGCGCTGAGCTGCTTTGCGAGGCGCTGGACCGCATATATGCCGGCACGGCGGAATATACCCCGCAGACGGGCGAGCCGACATATGCCGCTAAACTCACCGGTGAGGACGGGATGCTCGATTTCACGCGCCCGGCGCTCGAGCTTCACAATATTATCCGCGGACTTTCGCCCGAGCCGCTTGCATATTGCTGTCTGAGGGGGAATAAAATAAAGATTGCGGCGTCACGTTTTGTGCCCGCTGACTCGACCGAAGCGCCTGCCGTGCCGCCGGACACTCCGCCCGGAACAGTCGTGGCGGTAAACGACAGCGTGCTCGAAAGCTGCAGGATACTGCGCTGCGACGACACCATAACCGTCGTCTGCGGACGCGATTTTCTGAAGATCACGCAGCTGATTCCCGCCGGCAAGCGGCTGATGTGCGCATCGGACTATTACCGTGGCCGCAATGTCTGCGCCGGCGACAGGCTTTACTGCGACAAATAGAGTATACGATGTTTTTGTTCTACGGATCGGATATGTGAAGGGTTTATTGCAATGTATTTCGACTGGACCTATGTATTTTTTGTGCTCCCGACGCTGCTGCTTGCGATTTGGGCACAGTTTAACGTGAAGTCAACTTATAATAAATACGCTGCGCAGCCAAACTATGCACGGCTGACCGGGCGTGAAGCCGCGCAGCTTGTGCTCATGCAGCATGGTGTTTCCAACCTGACGGTGCGCAGCATCGACAGCGATGCGCTGACCAACTATTTTGACCCGCGCTCAAACGAGATAGTGCTGTCGCGCAGCGTATACGAAGGAAGTTCCGTTTCGGCGATCGGGATTGCCGCGCACGAGGCGGGCCACGCCGTGCAGTTTTCCGAGAAATACGCGCCGATGAAATTGCGCGCCGCGATTATCCCGGTGACGCAGATCGGCTCGAACCTCGCCTTCCCTCTGGTGCTGCTCGGCATAATCTTATCGGTTTACCCGCTCGCTTACGCAGGCCTGCTGCTGTTCGGCACGGTCGTGGTTTTCCAGCTTATAACCCTGCCGGTTGAGTACAATGCAAGCGCGCGCGCGCTTGAGTCGCTGCGCTCCAGCTCCAGGTTTTCTCCGGAGGATCTGGGCGGCGTTTCGTCGGTGCTGCGTGCCGCAGCCCTGACATATCTCGCGGCGCTTGCGGTATCGGTTGCTAACATGGCGCGCCTTTTCACGCTTGTGGGCAGGCGGCGCAGGTAAATAAATAACACTTGATTTTGGGCGCCCCGTTCCGCCGCAAAGCGGGTCGGAGCGCACCATTGTAAACGGTGGTTGAAATGGCTTTTTCCAACAGCGCGAGGGAGCTCGCGTTCCTGTCGCTGCTCAAATGCGAGAAAGCGCAGAAGTTTTCCAATCTCGAAGTTGACTCCACAATACGCAAGCACGGGCTGACCGGCGCGGAGCGCGCGCTTTACACCAACCTTGTATACGGCACGATCGAGCGAAAAATCACGCTCGATTATTTAATCGAAAAATTTTCGACAGTGCGGTTTGACGTTATTGAGCCAAAGGTGCTTACAATCCTGCGGCTGGGCGCGTACCAGCTGCTGTATCTCGACCGCATACCCCCGCGCGCCGCCTGCGACGAGAGTGTGGAGCTGTGCAAGCTCTACTGCAGCCGGGGCGCTGTCGGGTTTGTCAATGCCGTATTGCGCGAATTTTCACGGCGCCTGGACAAGCTGCCGCTGCCCGACAAGGATACCGAGCCGTACAAGCATCTGTCGGTGCTCTACTCCTGCCCGGAATGGCTGTGCTATATGTGGGATACCATGTACGGCGGGGAGAAGGCGCGCGGCATACTCGAGGCTATGAATATCCACCCGTATCTGACGCTGCGCATCAACAACCTGCTTGCCACGCGCGACGAGATATACGAGGATATCAAAAAGGAGGGCATCGCCTGCACTCCCACCCGGCTGTCGCCGTACGGGATCAAACTGAACCAGTTTGTGCCCATCTCCGAGCTGCACTGGCTCTCCGAGGGGCTGTGCTATATTCAGGACGAGGCGTCGCAGCTCTGTGTTGCGGAGCTCGCGCCCCGACCCGGCGAAACCGTTATAGACACATGTGCCTGTCCGGGGGGCAAGACCTTCGGCTGCGCGCTGACAATGGAAAACAAAGGGCGCGTCATCTCGCTCGACCTGCATGAAAACAAGCTGTCGCTCGTCCGCCGCGGCGCGCAGGCGCTGGGGCTCAATATAATTGAAACCAAAGCGCACAACGGATACACTCCCTTCCCGCCGCTTTGCGGGATTGCCGACCGTGTGCTGTGCGATGCGCCCTGCTCGGGGCTGGGAGTTATCGCGAAAAAGCCTGATTTGCGCTTCAAAAAGCCCGACGACCTTGCCAGACTGCCGGATGTGCAGCTGCGCCTGCTTTCTGCCTCCGCCGAATATGTAAAACACGGCGGCATACTGCTTTACTCGACCTGCACGCTTTCAAAAGCCGAAAACGAAGGTGTTGTGCAGCGCTTCATCGAGGAAAATCCGGAGTTTGAGTTTGACGGGTTCGGCATGCGCACACTTTTCCCTCAGGAGTTCGGCACCGACGGATTTTTCATGGCGAAATTCAGGCGCGTCATCTGATATTTTACCCGGCGCCGCGAATTGGCGCCGCTAATTTTACCCGGAAGGATGCGGCAGCCGCGGCTTTTGCGGTACGGCTGCCTGCGATTATAAATGAAAGCTATTGTAACCGGAGCAAGTTCGGGCATAGGGCGGGAGATTGCCAGAATTCTCGCCGCGCGGGGATACGGGCTTATCCTCGTTGCCCGGCGCGAAAACCTGCTCAATGAACTGAAAAATCAGCTTCCTGGCACGGATGTTACCGTTTATCCTGCAGACCTCACCGACGAAGCCGCCTGCCGTGCGCTGCACGAGCGGTTTTCCGGCGACGATGTGGAGGTGCTTGTCAACTGCGCAGGATTCGGGCTTGCCGGCGCGTTTGATAAAACTTCGCTCAACTCCGAGCTTGAGATGATTCACCTCAACATCCGCGCCGTGCATATCCTGACCAAGCTGTATTTAAAAGATTTCAAGCGCCGTAACAGGGGTTATATACTCAACGTTTCGTCCTCCGCGGGGTTTTTGCCCGGCCCGCTGATGGCGACTTATTACGCGTCGAAGGCATATGTGCTGCAGCTTTCGCAGGCTATCTGGAAGGAGCTGCGCAAGAGCGGCAGCGCGGTGCAAATCAGCGCGCTCTGCCCCGGCCCGGTTCCGACCGAATTCAACCTCAAAGCCAATGTGAAAAATATCGACGGCAAGGGCATGCCGCCGCGGTATGTGGCACAGTGCGGAGTTGACGGCATGTTTGCCGGCAAGCGCGTTATTGTGCCGGGGGTTGGGATGAAGCTTGCGCTCGTCGTGCAGAAGTTTGCGCCGGCGCGCGCGTCGCTTGCGTTTGCCTACGCGCGCATGCTGCGCAAGGGTATTGACGAGGATATGGTGTAAGGCTGTAAAATAGAAATGCGCCTGCCGGGGTGGAATCGGCAGGCGCATGTTGTTTATCCATTTATATGTTTTATTAAATAATCTCATTTTATCTATAGTAATTATGCTGCCCTTGGGTAAATACAATTCTGCCATCTTATTCATTGATTTTATCAAACCACCGGAATTGTTTCGCATATCTATAATTAGATTAGGATAATTTTGAATCTCCGATATCTTGCTTTTCATAAATTCCCATGTATATTCGGAAAAGTTGGTTATTTTTATATAAGAAGTTGTGTCGTTTATGATTTCAAATTTTGAAGCATCGGCTTCTTCTTTTTCTTCAATCTTATACCGGGTATATTGTTCAGGAGTGTATAGATAAGTATATTTGTCATTATTTATCTCACGGATTTTTTCCAGAATGGTATTTCTGCCTGAGACCTCGGACATAAGGAATTTTCTCTTATTGCCTACAAGCTCGGGATCGATATGCTCAAAGGATGCCGAGGCTTTGCATACACCGTCGATGTGCATCCCGCCCTTATGGGCAAATGCACTGCTTCCGACATAAGGATCACGCTTGTTTAGTGAAATGTTTGCAATTTCTGCTATCTTCCTTGCCGTAAATGTAAGGCTGCTCATCTTTTCTTCAGGAATGCAGTTTATTCCTTTTTTAAGCTGCAGATTCGGAATGATGGTGCTTAAGTTTGCATTCCCGCATCTCTCACCAAAGCCTATATATGTACCCTGTACATGCTCCGCTCCTGCTTCCACAGCCATTATAGAATTGGCAACGGCCATCCCGCAGTCATTGTGGGTATGGATCCCCACTTTAATTTTAAAGGTTTCCTTCACCTTCTTGACCAAATCGAATATGGTACTTGGGAAGCAGGCTCCATTAGTATCACACAGCACCAAACAATCGGCTCCGCCTTCAACTGCTGCTTCCAAAACCTTAAATGCGTATTGGGGATTTGAGCTATAGCCATCAAAGAAATGCTCAGCGTCAAAAATCACTTCCTTGCCCATTTTTTTAAAGTAGGCAAGAGTCTCTTTTACCAT
>JAPXNL010000077.1:0-10027 GCA_033808535.1 Clostridia bacterium | reverse complement strand
CTTGACGTCAAGGACGGCAGGGTTGTAAAGGGCGTAAAATTTGTCAACCTGCGCGATGCGGGCGATCCGGTCGAGATAGCGCGCTATTACAACAGCCAGGGTGCCGACGAGCTTGTTTTCCTTGACATAACCGCATCGCACGAGCAGCGCGATACTATCATCGATGTTGTGGAGCGCACTGCCCGCGAGGTGTTCATGCCCCTTACCGTCGGCGGCGGGGTGAGGAGCACCGACGATTTTCGCGCGCTGCTGCGCGTGGGCGCGGATAAAGTCGCGGTAAACACGGCGGCATTGCTTGAACCGGAGCTCATCAGCCGAGCCGCGGACAAATTCGGCTCGCAGTGCGTGGTTGTCGCAATCGACGCAAAACGCCGTCCGGACGGAGGCTGGACAGTCTACCGCAACGGCGGGCGGATTGACATGGGCATAGACGCGCTTGAGTGGGCGGCTCAAGCCGAGTCACTCGGGGCAGGCGAGATTCTGCTTACATCCATGGACACCGACGGCACAAAAGCAGGTTTTGACATAGAACTGACCCGCGCGGTGTGCGATACGGTGAAGATTCCGGTCATTGCGTCGGGCGGCGGCGGCACCGCAGAGCATTTTGTGGAGGTGTTTTTACAAACCGGCTGCGACGCAGCGCTCGCCGCGACACTTTTCCACTACCGCGAGCTGACCGTGGGAGAGGTAAAGGACTGCCTTGCCCGTCACGGGATACCTGTTCGCAGAAGCGCGGAGGGCGGAGCATGAGCGTCGATTTAGACCGCTTCTTTGAGAAAAGCGAGCTGATACCGGCGATTGTGCAGGATGCGGATACACTTGAGGTATTGATGCTCGCATATATGAACGAAGATTCGCTGCGGCTGACGCTTGATAGCGGACAGACCTGGTTTTGGTCGCGGTCGCGCGGCGAGTTGTGGCATAAAGGGGCGACCTCCGGGCACATCCAGCATGTGCGCGAAATACGCTACGACTGCGACTGCGATACACTGCTGATACTGGTGAACCAAACCGGAGCGGCATGTCACACGGGCAACCGCTCCTGCTTTTACCGAAACTTAACGGGAGAGAACGGCGGAAAATGGACAACATAAACGGCGGCGACATTATTCGCAACCTTTCCGGCGTGGTAATGTCGCGCAAGGGCATGCATGAGGAAGGCTCATACACCTGTTATCTGTTTGAAGCAGGGCTGGACAAAATATTGAAAAAGATCGGCGAGGAATGCGCTGAGACGATAATAGCCGCCAAAAACGGCGACAGCGATGCGCTCACCGGCGAGATTTGCGATCTTATCTACCATATAATCGTGCTGATGGCTGAACGGGGGCTTACGCCCGACGATATTTTTGCAGAACTTGACGCGCGGTCAAAGAAGATGCACAACCTGAAAAAGATGAAAACCGTCGACAAGAACACCTGACGGGAGGAGTTAGCTTTGAGAACAGTCTGTTTCGGCGAGATAATGCTGCGGCTCAGCCCGCCGGGGTTCGGGCGCTTTGAACAGGCGGCGTCGTTTGACGCATACTACGGCGGTGCGGAAGCCAACGTCGCGGTGGCGCTTGCGGAACTCGGCACAGAGAGCGCGTATGTTACACGCCTGCCCGGACATGCCATCGGCGAGGCGGCGATATGCGAGCTGCGCCGCTGGGGCGTGGACACGCGTTTTATTGCACGCGGAGGAGAGCGGCTCGGGATCTATTTCTGCGAGCGCGGCGCTTCAGACCGCCCGCCGAAGGTCATATACGACCGCGCAGGTTCGGCGTTCGCGCTGTCGCAATCCGGCGACTACGACTGGGACACTATTCTGGAAGGCGCCGGATGGTTCCACTTCACGGGCATAACGCCGGCATTGGGCGAGAATATAGCAAAAATCTGTTCTGACGCTGTTGCTGCTGCAAAACAGCGCGGCATAACAGTGAGCTGCGACGTCAACTACCGACGCGCGCTGTGGCCGGCGGACAAAGCAGGTGCGGTTTTGGCAGAACTGCTCTCACAGACGGATGTCTGCATCATAAACGAGGAGCACGCCGGACTGCTGTTCAGCATAAAAGCGGAAAAGCCCGGCGGCGGCGACGCTATATCGTTTGACAGTGCAGCATATGTTGCCGGGCAGGTGGCGCAGCGGTTCGGCTGCAGCAAAGTTGCCGTGACGATACGCCGCACGATATCGGCCTCTGAAAACCGTTTCGCCGCGGTGCTGTATGACCGCGACACAAACTGTGCCTGCAGTTCACGGATTTACGAGCTTCTCATTGTCGACCGCGTCGGCGGGGGCGACGCGTTCAGCGCCGGGCTGATATGGTCGCTGCAGAAAGATATACCGTGCGGCGATACGGTAGAATTTGCGGCGGTAGAATTTGCGGCGGCGGCATGCGCGCTCAAGCATACGATAGAGGGCGACATGAACCATGTGAGCGAAAGCGAGGTTCGGACACTGGCGTTCGGCTCCGGACGCTCTGAGCGCTGACATGTGTATGAAAATCGGCTGGCTCGGAAGTCAGCTACCCTCGCAAAAAAGTATTTGAAAGAGCCGGATTTCGCTTTGACCGTGCGTATCCCGACGGTGATGTGTGGTATTACGTTTACAGAAAATCCAATTCATTATGAGCCGCTTTTCGGCGGCTCTTTTTTTATGCATAGACGGGCCATATAGTGCATATATTGTATTGGGGATAAAATATATCGAATAACGATAAAATACTCTTGACACTCGATAATAGATATGCTATAATAAGGAAAAACGGAAAGGCGGCATTTAAAGCGAATGAATGACAATAAATCGCAGCAAAACATGGATAACGCGCTGAACAGAGCAATGCGGCACAAGTCGCTTTCCGCCGCGGTCTCACAGGTCATGGTTATCATTGTGTTTGCGGCGCTTGTTGCGGCGGTATTTCTGCTGCCGTCGATGTTCAGATTCTATCTTGAGATTTACAAGCGCCCCGACTGGCTGTTTGTCCCTACAATGGTGAACCTCTATACCGCGCTGCTGCCCGCGTTTACGGCGGATATCAGCCTGTTTTTCCTGCTGCGGCGAATACGCGCAGGCGAGGTGTTCTGCGATGAGAATGTGCGCTCGCTGCGGATAATCTCGTGGTGCTGCTATGCGGAATGTGTTGTGTTTTTCGCTTTCGGGTTCTATTTTCTCGTGGCGTTTGCCATGGCGTTTGCCTGTGCGTTTATGGGCACTATACTGCGCGTGGTGAAGAACAGCTTCGAGGAAGCGGTCGAACTGAAGCGCGAAAACGACTTTACGATTTGAGGTGCCTAAAATGCCGATTATCGTAAATCTGGACGTAATGATGGCAAAACGCAAGATATCGCTTGGGGAGTTGTCGGAGCGTGTCGGGATCACGCAGGCAAACCTCTCGATATTAAAAAACAACAAAGCAAAAGCCATACGATTTTCCACACTCGACGCGATATGCCGTGTCCTGCGCTGCCAGCCGCATGATATACTCGAATATGTAGAAGAAAGCGAGGACGAAAGTCCATGAATACTGAGCAGAGTATTACGGCTGAATATGAAAAAATTGCGCGTGTGAACACCGCGTTTGCGTTTATCAGCTTATTTTTGGGCTATGCGTTTGTCCGGGCGGCGCTGTTCAGCGGACCGGGCATCGGTGTCACCGTCTATGTGCTGCTGTTTGTGGCGTGCGGGGCGATGTTCATGCGCCTGCACGGGGTGACCCTGTCGGTATCCTCGGTTGCAATGCCGGCGATAATGCTCGTGTTTTCGGCGGTGTTCGTCATCTCGGGCGCCGAATGGGTGCGGTTATTAACGCTGCTTTTTGAAATTCTGGCGGCGACATACTGGTTTGTTTCGGCGTTCGGATGCCGCGCGGAGGCAAGGATAGGCGACTTTCTGCCGTTTGACATGATAAAGGCATTTTTCGTCCATCCTTTCTCCTCGTTTTTTGCTCAGCCGCGATTTGCCGTATCTGCGCTGAAAAGCACCAAAACCGGCCGCCGTGTGTTTCATATCATAATCGGTCTGGCTTTGGCGGTTATACCCGGCGCGATAATAACAGCGATGCTGGTTTTTGCCGACGACGCATTTGAAAACCTGATAAACCTGCTCTACGACTCGTTTCTCTGGAGCGTTGCGGCGAACCTGCTGTACTTTGTGATAGGACTGCCGGTAGCAATGTATATCTTCGGCATGATGATATCGGCTTCCTCGCGCAAGTGCAGCAAGATGCTGACAAAGGAAAGCTGCGGGCGCGTCATGCGTGCGGTGGGATTTGTCCCGCCTGCCGTGGTCTACACGACGCTGACGGTGATACTTGTCATATACGCGCTGTTCTTTGTGGCGCAGTCGTCGTATTTTCTGTCGGCTTTCGCATCGCTCAAACCAGAGGGCTTTACTTATGCCGACTATGCGCGCCGGGGATTTTTCGAGCTGTGCCGCGTGACGACTATAAACGCTGTACTCGTGCTGTTGTCGGAGCTGTTCGTCCTCCGCGCTCCCAAAAACGGAGAGGCTGATTCCGCCGGAGAGGCGGCTACATCAAAGCCGCTTACCGGTCTGCGGGTGTACAACATTCTCATGGGTCTGTCGACGCTCATACTAATCGCGGTTGCGGCGGCGAAGCTTTGCCTCTACATCGAAAATTACGGACTTACGCCGGCGCGCGTCAAGGCGGCGTGGTTTATGCTGCTGCTCACCTCGGCGTTTATAATCCTCATAATCAGGCAGCTTGCGCCGAAGTTTAACTTCTGGCGCGCATGCACCGCAGCGTTTATCGTGTTGTTCGCCGTCCTCGCGTTCTCGAACACCGACACGCTTATTGCAAAGTATAACATTGCGCGGTTTTACGACGGCAGCCTGCCGACGGTGGATGTGGAGCTCTTTGCCTCGCTGTCAGACTCCGCACTGCCCGAGCTTGCAGAACTGCTCGACCGCGACGAAGCGGCAGATGGCAGTCTGCTCGACGAAGAGACGCGCATATGGGCCGGCAATTATCTGAAGGGCAGGATGGAGGCAGAGGTTACAAGGCGGAACAGAGAGGCAGAGGTTACAAGGCGGAACAGAGAGGCAACGCTGACGGAGCGTATAAACTACGCATTTGGTTATAATGTTTCGCGCAGTGCGATAAACCGGCTGCTTGAAAGCGGCAAATACCACAAATAAAAAGTGCACGGAGAGCATTTAACTCTCCGTGCGTTTTTCTATATACTTGTTGTCACGAACCGGTCGATTTGAAATGCCGCACGCCCAGCCGCCAAATAAGCAGGCAGGGAATCAGAAACAGGCCGCCGATTACCGGGGTGAACATATAAAGCAAATTGTCGCTGCGCCCGGTCAGATATAACAGCGGGTAATACTGGAACAGCGCAAGCGGTATGCCGAATGTCAGAAACCGCAGCACACTTTCGCCGTATATCGAAAACGGGTAGCGCCCGAACTCGCGCCCGCCGTCGGTGAAGATGTTCATAAATTCCAGCCCGTCGACGGTGAAAAAGCAGAGCGCGGCGTATATTAAAAACAGGCCGGAAAAGACCGTGACGCCGCCCGCAAGCATAAGTATCAGCGTCAGAATCTTGTCGGGCGTCCATACGACATCGGAGGCGGGGATCGCCCATGTGAAAATCACCGCAGCCTGCGCCAGCCGACCGAGCCGCGAAAGCTCCACCTTTTGCGCAAGCACCTGAAAAATCAGCCCGCGCGGCCGGACCATGATGCGGTCGAATTCGCCGTTTCCAAGCACAGACGGGAAGGTGTCAAACCCGCGCGCAAAACATTCGGCAAGCGAGAACTCCATCAGCACAATCGCAAAGCAGAGAGAAACCTCGCGGAAGTCAAAGCCCTGCACCTCGTGGTAGCGCTCCATCATAAACCATACGACGAGATATGCCGAAAACGACAGAAGAAACTGACCGGCAATCGTCATGAAAAACGAGGATTTATACTGCATTATGCTGCGGACATGGATTGAAAAATAACGCATGTAAAGCTTCATATCGTCAGCCTCCCTGCACGATTACGCGCCGCAGCGCCGCGTTCATCCACATTCGCCCGAGCGCGACAAGCGCGACAAGCCAGAATATCTGCAGCCCGACGCCGTGCCACAGCTCCGCGCCGAAAATATCGCCGCAATAAATGCGCAGCGGCAGATTCTGCATCGACGCGAATGGCGTGAGCTCGACAATCTTCCGCAGCCAGTCGGGGAAAAAGGGCAGGGGTATGAGTGCGCCGGTGAAAAAATCGGTGGCTGACGACGCGATTATGCGTATGCCAAGCGGGTTCATTGTATAGAATGTGGCGATATACACAAACATAACAAACGCCACGACCACGCAGAGAGCCAATGCCATAGTCACGCAGAACATTGCAAACGCCGGCAGATCGGCGGGAAGCGACAACCCGAAGGGCGCAGGTATAAACACAGATACGGCAAGAATCGGGATGCAGCGCAGCAAGGCTTTGGAACAGCGGATCGCGACATTTTTTGTAAACCACATCGTATAGAGATCAACAGGCCGAGCCAGTTCATAGGCAATATTTCCGCCGGTGATGAGCGCGAAAATCTCGTTATCGAAAAACCATGACATAAACAGCGCCAAAAATGCCTGCTGCAGCCAGACATATGACGAAAGCTGCGAATATTCCATCGGGAAATCGCCGCCGGCGCGATAAAACGCGCCGAACTGCAGCACCGTCATAAATCCCCACGCGAACTGCGTCGCGACGCCGGCATAAGCCGCCAGCCGGTATTGCAGGCTGTTTATGAAGCGGATGCGGAACAGCGACAGATATGCTTGTATCCGCGATGGGCGCTGACGTCTATAGTATGTCATACTTATTGTAAATCTCCGCGAGCGCCTGTTCCGGGCAGCCGGACCCCGGCGCTTCCGCAAGCAGTCCGGAAAACGTTCCGTCAAACAGTATGCGTCCCCGCCCGATAAGCAGTACGCGTCCGGCAAGCGCTTCGATGTCCTGCATGTCGTGTGTGGCTAAAATGACTGTCGTGCCGCGCTCGCGGTTGACGCGCTTAACAAAGTCGCGCACCGCCAGCTTTGACACCGCGTCAAGCCCGATTGTGGGCTCGTCTAAGAACAGCAGCTTCGGGTCGTGGAGCAGCGACGCCGCAAGCTCGCACCGCATCCTCTGGCCGAGCGAGAGCATACGTGCGGGCGTGCGCATGATTTCGCTTAAATTGAGCAGTGTCGCAAGCTCGTCAAGGCTGCGCTTGTACTCGGCCTGCGGAACGCGGTAAATATCGCGGATCAGTTCGAAGCTGTCGATGACGGGCACATCCCACCAAAGCTGCGAGCGTTGACCGAAGACAACGCCAATATTTTTCACATGCTCACGGCGATGCTTCCACGGCGTCAGCCCGTCTATCACACATGAGCCGGAGTCGGGCGTCAGGATGCCGCTCATAATTTTAATCGTGCTGCTTTTGCCCGCTCCGTTCGGGCCTATGTAGCCGACCATCTCGCCGTCGTCTATGCGAAACGAAATGTCGTCGAGCGCCCGTACCTCCGTATAATCCCGGCGGAACAGCGAGCGCAGCGCATTTCCCATGCCACCGTCCCTGCGCGAAACGCGAAAGGTCTTTTTTATATGTAAAAGCTCTATCATAATGCGCTCGTCTCCACAAACAGATTTAGCCGGCTGCGGGGACAGCCGGTTAGTTATTAACACGGTTTAAACAGTCGGAAGAAATGATACCACACGGCGGTTAGTTTGTCAAGATAAATTTAGCTTGACGTGTGGTTTTTTGTGTAGAATTACAGTTATATTTGCGCAAAAGCACCCGGTGGTAATGTCATTATCAGCATACTATGCGGTATGGTTAAAAATTTTTACCCATAGTTAAACCGATGTTGCATAACGCTCGCTGTACAAACCGCACCGCGTGTGATATTATGGTAACAGAAACAGGCCTGTTTACTAAACAGTATTGGAGATGCTTTTGTGGAACTGAGGATCGGAGAGAATATCAAGCGTCTGCGCAGGGAAAAAGGCATGACGCAGGAGAATCTGGCGGAGCTTTTGAATGTTTCATGCGCGGCGGTCAGCAAGTGGGAGTCAACTGACACCTATCCTGACATAAAAATGCTGATCCCGCTTGCAAGAGTGTTCGATGTGGACATTGACACGCTGATGGGATATGATAGTGCGAAAACCGAAATGGAGATCGAGGAAATTCTGAAAACGTATGTGCAGCATCAAAACGAAGGCCGATTTGGCGAGGCATCTACGCTTATTGCGGACGCGCGCAATACCTATCCGGCAGACTATCGCATAATGCACCGCTACATGTGGGATAAAGCGGGCGGATATGCGGACAACGACCCGACGGTGCTGACCAAGCACAGTGATGAGCTTACCCGGATATGTGACTG
The DNA here is from genome assembly GCA_033808535.1 of Clostridia bacterium. Classification (GTDB taxonomy): domain Bacteria; phylum Bacillota; class Clostridia; order Oscillospirales; family CAG-272; genus DTU078. Next base: position 1,669 of record JAPXNL010000077.1, on the reverse strand, counting down.
CCTGCTCGACGGCTGCACCGATGAGGAGATCCGGCTGGATGCGCTTGCAATGAAGGCAAAGCTGCTGCATGCTGCCGGCAGAACAGATGAAGCTGCTTCACTGCTTGCGCGCTTCCCGTCGTGGTATAAAACCTCCGGGCAAAAAACCGAGCAGCTTTACGCAAAGGACACCGCAGAGTTCAGATACTGGGTGCGCCGTAATATGTACGAGCTTGCGGATTTCACCGCAAACAAGCTGATTAAAGCGATATGGTACGGCGTAGAGCTATCAAGGGATGAAGCGCTGCAACGCTGCGAGCGCACGGCGGATATGCTGTCGGGGCTGCGTGCCGGCTCGGATGAGAATGTGTTTGCGGTGATGGAGTTTGCGGCGTTTGCGGAGCTGGCAAACAGGCTGACGTTCGGCGGCGGGGACATCGGCGACATCATCCGCGTCCGCGAAAAGGAGTTTATCGCGGCGAAAGCGCTTGAATCTGCGGCGGAAAGCGACGAGGTACTGCAGGAGCGGCTAATAACATCTTTCGGCACCGCCGATCTGGCGCGCTTTACGGCAGAGTGGCTTAAGTCAGTGCAAAACGAGCCGCTTGCTGGTATGCGGAGTAACAGCGAGTATGCCGCGCTGCTTGAAAGATTTACTAATGAAAATTTACCTACGCCAATTGATTTCGCCAATTGATTTCGATATAAAAATAAACCTGTGCACATTTATTAAAAACGCGACTGCGCCCGTTTGTTTTGACGGGCGCAGATTTTTTTATACCTGGAACTTACAATTGTCGGGCGCAGGTATATATGTTTACCATGTCAGATCAGGAGCGTCGGCAAGTGAATCTATTGTGATATCGGGCTGTATCTCCGAGCCATCAAGGTCATGCTTTGTCGACTCGCCCGTCAGCACGAGCACGGAGGTAATGCCGTTGCGTTTGCCCATCGCTATGTCTGTATACAGCCGGTCGCCGAAAATGCACATGTCGAACTGATCAACGCCGGAGAGTTCGGATATCATTTCAATCGTTTCGCGGTACGGCTTGCCGAAATACCGCGGGGTGACGCCGGTTGAGGCTGTGACCGCGGCGGCAATCGCGCCGCTGTCGGGGATGAATCCGTCCTCGGTGGGGCAGCTAAAGTCGGGGTGGGTGCAGATGTATTCGGCACCTCTTCGTATCAGGCGGCACGCGGCGTTGAGTTTGTCGTAAGTAAGCGTTGTGTCGAAGCTGGTGACGACTATATCCGCATGCCCGCCGCGCAGGACAGTGTCGGTCGGTATCGGCGTAATACCTGCCGCTTCAAATTGCCCCTCAAGCTCGGGTGTTCCGACAAGATAAACACTTTTGCCTGCGCGGTGGTTGTTGAGAAACGCAAGTGTTACATCGGCGGAGGTCAGAAGCTCGCCGGGGCGCGGGTCAAAGCCAAGACGTGTGAGTTTTGTAATATAAAACTCAGGTGAGTGAGAGGCGTTGTTTGTGAAAAACAGCACGCGCTTGCCGTCGGCGCGCAGCCGCGTGATATAATCCACAGCGAAAGGGAAAACACGTCCGCCGAGATATATCGTGCCGTCCATGTCGAAAATGAAAAGGCGTTTTTTTGCAAGAGGCTTGTCCATGATGTCTCCTTTATGCCGTATCCTCAGCCAATAGAATGTATACGGCTATTTTTCGCTGAGCAGGTT
>JAPXNL010000076.1:4369-10368 GCA_033808535.1 Clostridia bacterium | reverse complement strand
CATTTCCTCCAACATTAGTTAGCATATCAGAAATTCGCGTGTACTGTCAATAAATTTATTCAGTTTTATCAAATTATTTATTTACTACTTTTTCTTGTTTTTTCTTTAATGGTCGGTAGTTTCAAAAAAAATTTTAGGTAAAATCCTATCTATTGGCTTGATTAAAGGCTTACCCTGTATCTCAATGTGCATATTCCGGTTAATAATTTTCTCTGCTTCTTCTTCAGACTTTTCTTCATACCTAATAAGATCATTTTTCATTGCTTTATAAGCTATATACCTTGCCACGTAAACGGCCATAAAGTCAACAATTTCACTCCCTGCATGACTTATTTGCCTTGAATTGCAAGTACTTGGACAGACAGTACAAAAACCTATTTCAGATTTATCAATAAATCTTACTTCATCGAATATCTCCTTGAAAGCATCAGAAGTAAATCTTTTTGTACCATTTGAAATACTGTGGCTAAACGCATTTCGAAAATCATTCCTTACTGTTAGCTCAATGTCTCCATCATACCTTAGCTTCACTGTATAATTATGATACTTTGCATTTTTATTAACCATTACTTCTGCTTCATATTCTTCATATGCAGACTTAATAAAATAATAAGCCATTGAATCAAGATGTTCTCTAAAAAGGGGATACCAAAAACCATTGTTGTAGTTTTTCATTTTTTTATTCGTAAATAATGCCGTTTTCTGATATCGCTTGCCGGTAACTTGAACAGTGAAGTTATTTTTATGAATAATGTCCAATATATCGCAGTAAAAATCGAATAGTTTATCTGGTATAAGCTTATTGCCTGTATCGCAGAAGATTCTCTCCATGTCAGCATTGCGTTCTTTAGGTTGTCTTAGAAAATATTGAGGATTTAGCAAAGCTTTTATATCTGTAAAATGCAAACATACTCCATCAGGTATATCATACTTTCGTCTTAATTCTGCCCAGTCTTTTTCAAGGTTATTAATATATGTATCCTTTTTCATATTCATGCTTACAACTGCATGGAATATGGAGTCTTTGAACGAGTAAACCGTAACCTCATCTAAATATGCAATATGTAAGCGTTTTTCAAATTCTTCTCTTGTACTCACTTACTGTAATGCCCCCCATAAGTAAACTGTAAAAAGTTACTATTCTATTATACAGCAACAGCATAAGAAATAAAACATTCAGTAATTTTTTGTAGAATTTTCATCCTGCCATTATTTCAGAGTAATATATGCAAATGCCCATATCAAAACTTTTTCCTCAAAACTTAATTTTGCTATATTAATTTTGTGCATTTCTCATGTAAATGAGTAAATAGTGTCGAAATTCTATCCGTATTGCATTAGCTATCATTTTCATTTGATCAATTATAATTTCCTTCTTGATTTAATCCGTGGTGCCACGGGTGACAAAATGGTGCCATAGCTTACAAAGCGACCTGCTGAATAGAAATATAGGAAAACGGGATGATATAAAAAGGTCCGCTTTTTATGCGGGTTTTATCGAATAAGTAATAAAAAGTTATAAAGATATATAAGCAAATATCTACCTGTTACGTTTCTGGAAATCGTGTGTAGGCTAATACCCTACCGAGAGTTCGAATCTCTCTCTCTCCGCCATACCGCAAACCGTTTAAATGGTTTGCGGTTTTTTTGCGCCTTTGCTTTATAATGCTCATATAATATGCGCCATATTTATTTCACCGGCGGAATTCGTGTTGATAACCGCATCGCTTTGTGATATAATCTAAAATTGTCCGGTGTGCGTTGATATTGCCAGGACACGGGCAATCGCGATGCCGTGCGCGCATATAATATTTCAATGTGTTGGTAAGGCGACGACACAAAATCCCATGACGGGCGGAGGAAAATCATTGACTGTAAATATTGACGGACTCAATATAAACTATAATGTCGCCGGCAGCGGCGACTATGTGTTCCTGCTGCACGGCTGGGGGTCAAATCTGGAGCTTTTTGCAGGCCTTACCGCCGCCATATCGGAAAAGTACACCGTCGTTTCGTTTGATTTTCCGGGGTTCGGTAAAAGCGACGAGCCGGGTGTGCCATGGAGCGTATCAGATTACGCCGGTTTAACGGTTAAATTTATCCGGACATTCGGCTGCGAGCGGGCTATACTGCTGGGACATTCGTTCGGCGGCAGAGTTATCATAAAAATGCTAGGCGAAATGGAGCTGCCGTTTAAGGCTGAAAAGATTATACTTGTTGACAGTGCGGGAATACTGCCCCGGCGCTCACTTGCATATAAAATCCGCGTGAAAACCTATAAGCTGGGCAGGAGTGTTCTGCAGCTTCCGCCGGTGAAAAAACTGTTTCCGGGCGCGCTTGAGCGGTTGAGAAAAAAGATGGGCTCAGCCGATTACGGCAATGCGTCACAGGTCATGCGGCAGACACTCGTGCGCGTCGTAAACGAGGACTTGCGGCATCTGCTCAAAAATATCAAAGCGCAGACGCTGCTGGTCTGGGGCGACCGTGATACGGCGACGCCGCTATCCGACGCTCATATAATGGAAAAAGAAATATCCTCGTCAGGCACCGACGTCGGCCTTGTGGTGCTCGAGGGTGCCGGGCATTACTCTTTTATCGAAAAGCAGTTTGTATTCAACAGGGTTATAAGATCGTTTTTGAAGGTTGGTGAGTGAAATGCGGCTGCCGATTTACGCTTTATGCGCGGCGACTGTCATCGCATATGTGCTTGTCGTGCTGCGCACCATGCACATGTTCCAGCTCAACTCATACAAAGCCGCCACTCACATCCGCTGGCTGCGCAAAAATGCCAGCTCGCTTCTCCCGAGCGCATTGATGCTTGCGCTCGGCGTGGCAGGCATATTTATATTTAATATAATTGCGCTTGGAATTGTCTTCCTTCTGCTGTGCATAGTTATGGCGGTTTCTCACATGCCGGTGAAAAAGGCGAAAAAACCGCTTGTATTCACGGCGCGAGTCATCCGGATGCTTGTCACCTGCGGCGTACTGCTTGCCGCGGTGGTTTTAGCCGGGCTGCTACTCCCGGTGAAGGTTTCGCTTGTGTTTTTTGCGTTTGTGCTGGCGCTCTCGCCGATTGTGCCGGTTTTGGCAAACATTATCAACGCGCCGATCGAGGCTTTGGTGCGGCAGTATTATATTAGCGACGCAAAGAAAATCCTGCGCGCCTGCCCTAACCTGCTTGTCATAGGCATTACAGGCAGCTATGGCAAGACGAGCGTGAAATATTTTCTCACCACGCTGCTCAAGGCCAAATACAACGTGCTCATGACGCCCGAAAGCTACAACACTCCGATGGGTGTCGTCAAGACCATCCGCGGCGAGCTGCGCTCGACGCACGATATATTCGTCTGCGAGATGGGCGCAAAGTACGACGGCGACATAAAAGAGCTGTGCGACATCGTGCACCCGACGCACGGAATACTCACCTCGATAGGCGAGCAGCATCTTGAAACATTCAAGACAGTCGAAACGATTATAAGTACCAAAATGGAGCTTGCCGACGCGGTCGCCGGTAAGGGCGTGATATTCTTAAACGGCGACAGCGAACTGATCCACGCCAACATGCCGCGCGGCGAGCGGTGGACATACGGACTTTCACCCGATAATGACGTTTATGCGTTTGATATAAAGGTCACGCCCTCTGGCACGGCGTTTTCCATCTGCGACCGCGGCACCGTGGTAAAGGATTTGCAGACTCAGCTTATCGGCGAGCACAACGTCGTAAATCTTGTCGGCGCGATGGCTGTGTGCTCATACCTCGGCGTATCGTATGACGATATGCGCGTGCAGTTGCGCAGGATAACGCCGCCTCCTCACAGACTGCAGCTTATACGAAAAGGCGACACCGTGATAATCGACGACGCGTACAACTCCAACCCCAGCGGCTGCGAGGCGGCGCTTAAGACGCTTTCGCTGTTCGACGGGTTCAGGATACTCATAACCCCCGGCATGATAGAGCTGGGTCAAAAGCAATATGAGCTCAACCGCGAGTTCGGCTTTCGCGCCGCCGGCGCCTGCGACTTTGTGATCTTAGTGGGCGAGCGGCAGACAAAGCCTATATACGAGGGCCTTGTGAGCGCCGGCTATGACGAGTCGAAAATATATGTAGCACCTAATCTCAACGACGCACTTGCAAAAGCCTACTCGATTCGCAGCGACAGACAAAAAATCATACTGCTTGAAAACGATTTACCCGATAATTACTGAAAGGTTGTGTGGTGTACAGTGAAAATAAATCTTGCGGTACTGCTCGGCGGCAGAAGCGTTGAGCATGAAATATCGGTCATTTCTGCCGTGCAGGCGATAAACAGCCTTGACAGCGGGAAATACGAAATATTTCCCGTTTACATCACCAAAGACAGCAGTATGTATTACGGCGACTGCCTGCGCGATATAAACAGCTACAGGGACATTCCCGCCATGCTCAAGCAGTGCGAACGCGTGTATTTTGCGACAGAGGGAAGCAAGACATATCTTTATCCGCAAAAAAATAAGCTGATCTCAAGGTCAAAACCCATCGCGCTCATTGACGTAGCGTTTCCGATTGTGCACGGCACGAATGTTGAGGACGGGTCGCTTCAGGGCTTTTTGAGGACGCACAACCTGCCGTTTGTCGGGTGCGACGTGCTCGCGTCGGCGGTTTGCATGGATAAATTCACGACCAAAATAATGCTGAAAAGCGCCGGAATACCGGTGCTCGACTGCCTGCGCTTCTCATCGACGGAAGCAAAAGATATGGCTGCCATTATAAAAGCCTCCGAGGAGAAATTCGGCTATCCGGTGATAGTCAAGCCCGTAAACCTCGGTTCGAGCGTCGGAATCAGCCGTGCGGAAAACGCATCCGAGCTTGAGGAGGCGCTGAACATGGCGTTCACGTTCGCCGCGCGGGTTATTATCGAACCTGCGGTGCAAAACCTGAGAGAGGTAAACTGCTCGGTGGTCGGCGACGCGGAGGAGGCGCTGCCCTCCGAGTGCGAGGAGCCGTGCGCGACAGAAGAAATTTTAAGCTACTCGGATAAATATCTCGAAGGCTCATCCAAATCGGACGGCAGCAAGGGAATGGCAAGCCTGAAGCGCAAAATCCCCGCCGATATATCTCCTGAACTGAAGAAAAAGATACAGGACACGGCAGTGGCGGCGTTCAAATATCTCGACTGTGCGGGCGTGGTGCGCATAGACTTTCTCACCGACCGCAAGACGGGCGAGTTCTGGCTCAACGAGATCAACACCATACCCGGTTCGCTTTCGTTCTACCTGTGGGAGCCGGTCGGAGTGAAATATCCCGAGCTGCTCGACAGGCTGATTTCGCTGGCGCTAAAGCGGCACAGAAAAGAATCTGACATCGTGTATTCTTTCGACACGAATATATTGTCCTCCGGCGGCGCATTCGGCAGCAAAGGCTCAAAAAGCAAGCTCGGTTGAACTGCTTGAAGGCAGCATATAAAATCACTGCCAGGCGGAACTGTCTGCCTGGCTTCGATTTTTTAAAGGGTACATTTCAGAACAAGATTTTTTATCATACTTTTTATGTCGAATACTTAAAAAATATAAAACCGCTCCGATATAGATATCAGGACAATTTTTCACATAAGGTATTTTTATATGCTCTGGAAAGACAAATACGAGCTTGGCGTTCCGCCTATAGATTCGCAGCATAAAGAGCTTTTTAAGCGTGTGGATACCTTTTTGCAGACTTTGCGCGAATCTTCATCCTGGGATGAGAAGCTACATCGTGTTAACGAAACGCTTGACTTTATGAACTGTTATGTTGTCGAGCACTTCCATGCCGAGGAGGCATACCAAAAAAATATCGGCTATCCCGGCTTTGCAGCTCACAAAAAAATCCACGACGATATGGTAAGCTATGTTCTGCATGTCACCTCCGAATATAAGGAGAAGGGGTTTGACGAACAGCTGATGCAGCAGTTAGGAGGAAAGCTGCTCGCTTGGCTTATAAACCACGTCGCCGCGGAAGATCAGCGCATCTCCGCTTATGCTAA
>JAPXNL010000076.1:0-4359 GCA_033808535.1 Clostridia bacterium | reverse complement strand
TTATGCTAAAAACGCCGGGGGTAGAAATTAATGACCAATAATCTTTACACTCATTTTCTTGAAGCCACCAGAAACGTTTTTTTGCTCATGCTTGACTTAAGCGATTTTTCCGACTGCCCCGACACTGCGCTGGATAACGACGGAGGACTAGACATTTCTATCGGTGTTACTGGCGATCTGATGGGAGAGGTTATATACCGGTTTCCCCGAGATACCTCACTGAATATTGTAAAAATAATGAGCGGCATGGAAATTGATACGGTTGACGATTTCGTTACCTCCGCAATTTCGGAAATAGCCAATATCATCAGCGGCAACATGCTCACCGAGCTTGCCAAAGACGACCTGAACTGCGACATACTGCCTCCCGTCCTCAAAGAATCGAGCGACAAAATTTCTGACATTAATACCAGCTGCTGTATCAGGACATCCGCGGGCAATGTATGCATTGATGTCAGGCTGAACCGGGCAGATTAAAACGCACATCACCGGCACTATTTTTATATAACAAGTATAACAATAAAACAGCCGCCTGCCGCGGAGGTAACCCGCAACAGACGGCTTTTTTCTGTTGTAAAAAAGGCTCATCACGCGCCATTCGCTGCAGGCGCATAACAAAACGCACCCACAAATGCGGGTGCGCTTATCTGCGTCGGGATTCCGACTGGGGTGAGTGATGGGAATCGAACCCACGGCCTTCAGGGCCACAACCTGACGCTCTAACCATCTGAGCTACACCCACCATATTAAATTTTTATCCGCTACATTTGGAAGAAAATTGGCGTACCCGGGGGGATTCGAACCCTCGACCTACTGCTTAGAAGGCAGTTGCTCTATCCTGCTGAGCTACGGGTACAATTTTTCGGATACGCCCGATATTATACCACGAGGCAGCACATTTGTCAAGAACAAATTAAGCATAGAGGGCAAAAAATAACCGTCCAGCGAAGCCGAAAAGCTTCGTCGGACGATATACCCCAAAGGGCATACAAGTTTATATGCCCTTTTCCTCCCTCGCATGGTACGCCGTCTGCGCGTGGTTGTTACGTTGCGGTTTATTGGGTGCGTTTGTGCCGTATGCAAGGCATATGTGTAAACCATGTCCCACGCCCCGAACCGGACAAATACCGAATGTCGGTTTCCTCCCCGACACAGGAGTCCGCGCACGCCCGCCGCATCACGCTACCTGCTTAAATTCAGATATCGGTAGTCCAATTAATGGCTTGAATCTTGGTGTTCAGCTCGCGCAGGTCTTTTGAGCGGTCGTCTATCTCCCTGCGCAGCCGGCGCATGTCAACCGTGCTGCGTATTATTATCTCCGACGCGCCATGACGCATTATAAGCGAGCCGGCCTCGTTTGCAAACTGGCGGAGTACAGACAATCTCACTTCCATTGCATCGCGTCGGGCGAGCAGTGCCGTCATCGTCTCGCCGTTTTCGTCTGTAATACGGGCATTTGCCAGATTTATTTTTGTTATAAGCTCCTCGAGCTGCGACACACAGTCGTCCAGCTCCGCAAGCAGGTCCTGCGGCGGCTCAAGGGGCATTTCGCCCTCCTGAACCTTTGCGTTCTGCAATAGCCGCGCACGCAGCTGTTCAATGTGCCGGTTCAGATCGGCGCGCAGATTAAGCGCTTCTGCAAGCTTCATATGTGTCGCACCTCCAAAACATCTGTTAATATATTACATATATGATTATAGCGCGCGCATAATGCGGGGTCAACCGCTGCGCGCGCTATGTAACCGTAATGTAATATATTACCTCCCGTGGGAAAACAGCCCGTTATCTGCCGTAATATATCCCGAGCAGCGCGTAAATTTCCGCCGCTGCCGCCTGGTCCATTATGCTTGTTTCCTTGTCATTTCCGTCTGACATATCCCAGCCTTTCAGCCAGTCGCGGGGCAGCAGCCCGTTTTTCAGACTGTTTTCGTATGCAAAGTCAAGCGAAGTCAGGAATGTCTCTATATATCTTTCGCAGCTGCTTTCGTATGGCGCAAGGTCGAGATAACCTTCCAGCAGTATAAGGTTAAACCACAATGTCGAGGTTGAAGTATATTCGCGTTTTCCGCCCACGGTTTTGGTGAATCTATTATATGCGCCCTTTGCCCATTTCACAGCATTATGATTGTACTCCTCTTCGCCTGTTACCCTGTAAAGGCTTGCTGCGCCCGATATCATCGTGCCGGTGTTATAGGAGTAAGCCGACCGGTCGATCGTGGTGCTCTGCGAGGTTGTGACGTATTTTATCACGCCATCCTCGGTGACAAGCTTGCGCTCGCTGCCCACCAGGTCTCCGAATGTGCCGTTGTCATTTTCAAACCGCAGGCAGAACTCAAATATCTTTTTCGCCCAGTCGAGATAATGCTCCGCGTTCTCATCTCCCTTATCGCGCTTGATCTCGTATATGCGCACGAGCGCCGATATCAGCGGCGCGTTCGAGCATATATGTTTCGTCGCATATCCGGGACCCCAGGGTATGCCGCCGTAAACCTTGCCGTTCGACTTCTTTGTGTAGTCCCAGCCGCCTATGCATATATCCGCAAGCCTTACGGCTTCGTCGAGGTAGCGGACCTCGCCCGTGCGGTCGTATGTTTTGACAAGGTCGCGGACAATCCACATCTGGTCGTCATAGACTGCTTCGACGCCCGTTATATTCGCACCTCCGGGCTCGTAGGCACGGTGCACGGCGTACATCGTCAGCGTCGGAGTGCCCGTGTATGTTGTCACCGGCGCGGTTCCGGCGTAATACTGCAGGCTGTTAAATGCGGCGGCATAAAGGTCGCCGAAGTATTTCGCATCGTCACCTGTCGTCACGCCGGCGAGCACTCCCGCCAGCGCCATCGCCGACGTATAGTGCCACACCGACGACACTCCGGATTTGCGCCCGTTATCTGGGTTGACGCGCTCTGCCAGGTACACCTCTTTAGATCTCTCATATTTAGCGGTGAACATATACTTTTCAAATATGCTCCGTCCCAGCTCCGTTGCACGGGATATGCACCGGTTTGCAATTTCCGCATTTGCATTCGCTGTTTCGCTCTCGGTTGTGGCAGAGGTTTCAACACTATTTTCGGCGGATGTTATATCTTCCATGTTTTCTCCTTCCGTTTCCGCCGCGCATGACACAGCAGAAGACAATAAAAAAGCTGCAGCCAGCGTTGCGCAGACGGCTCTTAATATCGTTCGAGCAGCTTTTAATGATTTCACTTTTTTGACACTCTTTTTCATAACTTTATATTAACATATAATGCCTGCCAAAGCAATATATTTCATTCCGTTATAGCTAAAGCCGCCTGCAGCAGGCGGCTTATTGTGATTACTTTAATTGGGTTATCGCCAAAGATCAAAATGGACCTGCGGGTTTACGATCCTTGTCATATGGTGCCACCGGGTTTTTGCCCGACGAGAGGCGGTAAAGCAGGTTTTGGATGCGCTCCACCGGGTTCAGCAGGTTGCTTATCGACTGGTCGCGGTTGAGGGTGTCGATGATAAGCGATATATATTTGCACATATTAACCTCTGCGTACCACGGCCTTACGACCAGCTCCGGCGGATGGTAAATGAGGTTTGTGGTGAAAAGCTTTGTAAAATATCCGTCTTCATACGCGAGGTCCATTTTTTCCAGACCTTCCGTGAAGAAACCGAAGGTAACGAATATAAAAATGCGTCTGGTGCCCTTATCTTTCAGCTGCTTTGCCACATCGAGCATCGACTCGCCAGATGCTATGATGTCGTCGACTATGATGACGTCCATTCCGTTGACATCGCGGCCGAGATACTCATGCGCGACGATAGGGTTCTTTCCGTTGACCACGCGGGTATAATCGCGGCGCTTGTAAAACATACCGAGATCGAGCTTCAGCACCGACGAATAGTACAGGCAGCGTTTCATACCGCCCTCATCGGGGGATATGATCATCAGTTTTTCGGGGTCGATCTCAATGTCCGGCACCTCGCGAACCAGGGCTTTGAGCATTTGATAGGTCGGCTGGACGTTGTCAAATCCGCAGAGCGGTATTGCATTCTGAACGCCGAGATTGTGTACATCAAAAGTGATAATATTGGATACGCCCATGCGAACCAGTTCCTGAAGCGCCACGGCGCAGTCGAGCGATTCGCGCGTCATGCGCTTGTCCTGGCGGCTTTCATACAGCATAGGCATTATGACCGATATGCGCCGCGCCTTGCCAGCAATTGCGTTTATAATACGCTTTAAGTCCTGGAAATGGTCGTCGGGGCTCATCGGATATTCCTTGCCGTACATCCGAAGTGTCACACCGTAATTGAAAACGTCGGCAAATATATAGGTGTCATGTCCACGCATCGTGCTGCGCAGCATTACTTTGGCTTCACCTGTAC
>JAPXNL010000075.1:3904-10487 GCA_033808535.1 Clostridia bacterium | reverse complement strand
GTCTTGAATACTACGAGCTGTTCAGCCGCTTCTTTGCCGGCACCGGCAAGGAATTCAAGCCCGCCGACATTTCAGCATTAAAGAACTAAAGCAAATCGCGAAATTACTGAATATCAATTCATTTATTATACGGTAATACCCGGAGGAAATCCTTGTATGTTTACATTAACAGATTTTATGATGCTTCTTATACCGCCCGCAGCGGTTTCTGCCGCCGTATATGCGGCGCTGAGTGCTGTAAAGCGCGGAGTTAAGCCGCCGCGTGCAGTTTTGCGCCATGTGATGACACTTGCGATAACCTTTGCAGTGCTTGTCACGCTTTCGGTTGCGGTATCGGCCCAAACAGACGCCGAGCCAATCGAAGCGGAAACCGTGGCAGCCGGGACCGATTCAGGCGCAAAGGGCATCGGCCTGCTCTCGGCGGGGCTGTCCACCGGGCTTGCCGGTATAGGCGGCGGCATAGCGCTTGCCGGCGGCATACCCGCGGCTATAGGCGCGACTGCGGAAGACCCCAAAAACTTCGCCAAAGCGCTGATTTTCGTCGCTTTGGGTGAGACAATCGCGCTGTACGGCATCGTTATCTCGGTTCTTATAATGAGCCGGCTGTAAAGGCAATGTGCTTTTACTTAATTTCCGACAACCACGATACCGTGACCGGCATGCGTCTGTGCGGTGTCGAGGGCATAGTGCTACACGACATCGAAAGCGTGAAAAAGAAGCTGGAAGAGCTTTTGGCAGACAGCAGTATCGGGATAATACTGATTACCGAGAAGCTGGCGGCTCTGGACCCCAGTTATATAAGCGAGCTGCGGCTGTCCGTGCAGAAGCCGCTGATCGTCGAGATACCCGACCGGCACGGCGGAAGCGGGGCAGGAGCGGTGCTGTCGAAATACCTGTCCGATGCGGTTGGGATAAAAGTTGACAGCTGAACCGGCAGTATAGGTTAAAGCTATAATGAAACTGATTTCAGTTTGGGGATTCGCCGGATGACATACGAAGAAAAGAAAGCGCGTTTCATCGCCGCGGTGCGTGCCGAGGCAATGAAGCAGAGCATACAGATTAACAGCGACACAGAAGCATATATAGAGAGCGAGCTGGCAAAGGCCGAGAAAGAGCTGCGCTTTGAAACCGAAGCCGAGCTGCGCTCGAAGATGAACAGGCTGAGCAGGGAAACGGGACTGTCCATATCAAACGCGCAGAGGGAAGCGGACGCCGCGCTGCACGCGTGCCGATATGAGATTGAAGAGGCAGTTTTTTCGCGTGTCAAGGAAAAACTGGCGGCTTTCCGCACCACGGATGAATACGACGCTTATCTGGCTCAAGGTGCAGGACAGCTTAACAGTCTTTTTGTCCGTGGCGATAATATCAAGCTATACTATGCGCCGCAAGACGAGGACAGGCTGAAAAAGATTATTCCCATGATAGAGGCTAATGTCGAAGCGTTGCCTTCCGACAGCATAAAGCTCGGCGGGTTCCGTGCGGAGTGCATGGAAAAGAAGCTCGCCGTGGACGACACGCTCGACACGGCGCTGGAGCAGCAGAGGGAGCGCTTCCGCGCGATACCGGAGCTGCGCCTCGACGGGGCGCTCGGCTGACGGTCGGCGGATGCACGTTTAAAAGAGTAACGTAACAAGAGATAATAACATGAGCAGTTTTGGCAAAATATTCGGCATAAACGGGCCGGTTGTCACAATGAAAGACGCCGTCGGGTTTTCCATGCAGGAGATGGTGTTCGTCGGCGATATGCGGCTTATCGGCGAGGTTATAGGCATAGGCGCCGGGCGCACGACGGTACAGGTGTACGAGTCCACCACCTCGCTCAAGCCCGGCGAAGATGTTGTCGGCTCGGGAATGCCCATTTCGGTCACACTCGGGCCGGGCATAATAGGCGGAATTTTCGACGGCATACAGCGGCCGCTCAAGAAAATCGAGGAGCGCGACGGATTTTTCATCAGCCGCGGCGGCAGCTATGAGTCGCTTGATACCGAACGCGAGTGGGACGTGAGGATAAATGCAAAAGCAGGCGACAGGCTGCAGCCGGGCGACGTTTACGCCACCTGCGACGAAACGCCGTCGGTGGAGCACTGCTGCATGGTGCCGCCGGGCATATCGGGCGAGGTGGTTTTCGCCGCGCCCGACGGCAAATACAGGATAAACGATACTGTTGTGAAGCTGCAAACACCGTCTGGAGGCACCGCGGAGCTTTCGCTCTGCCACCGCTGGCCGATAAGGATGCCCCGCCCGGCAAGGGAGAAGCTCGAGCTGTCAGAGCCGCTGCTCACCGGTCAGCGCGTGATCGACACCATGTTCCCGCTTGCAAAGGGCGGCACGGCGGCAGTACCCGGCGGGTTCGGCACGGGCAAGACGATGATACAGCACCAGATCGCGAAGTGGTGCGACGCGGACATAATCATATACGTCGGCTGCGGCGAACGCGGCAACGAGATGACGCAGGTGCTCGACGAGTTCGGCGAGCTTATCGACCCGCGCACAGGCAAAAAGCTGACCGACCGCACGGTGCTTATCGCCAACACCTCCAACATGCCCGTCGCGGCGCGTGAGGCGTCTATCTACACAGGCATAACGCTTGCCGAGTATTACCGCGACATGGGCTATGACGTGGCGATGATGGCCGACTCGACGTCGCGCTGGGCGGAGGCGCTGCGCGAGGTGTCGGGCCGGCTTGAGGAAATGCCCGCCGAGGAAGGGTTCCCGGCGTATCTGCCCTCACGCCTGGCCGCGTTTTACGAGCGCGCGGGCCGCGTGTCGACGCTGGGCGGCAAGGTCGGCTCGATAACGATAATCGGTGCGGTCTCGCCGACCGGTTCGGACTTCTCGGAGCCGGTCACGCAGTCCACAAAGCGGTTTACGCGCTGCTTCTGGGCGCTTGACAAGTCGCTTGCATACGCGCGTCACTACCCGGCCGTAAACTGGACGCAGAGCTACAGCGAATACGCCGCCGACCTCGGCGACTGGTACGACACAAACGTCGCGCCGCAGTTTTCGGAGCTGCGGTCGCGCATACTGCGACTTCTGGGGGAGGAAACGGCGCTGATGGAGATTGTGAAGCTCATCGGCTCCGACGTTTTGCCGGACGACCAGAAGCTTATAATCGAGATCGCGCGCGTGATACGCATCGGCCTGCTGCAGCAGAACGCGTATCACCCCGACGACACGTACGTGCCCATCGCAAAACAGTTTTTAATGATGAAAACGATACTCCACCTCTATGACCGCGCAAGGTCGCTAACCGACAGGGCGATACCGTTGTCGCGTCTTGTCGGTACGGGGATATTCGAAAAGCTGATAAAAATTAAATACGATATCCCGAACAGCAAGCCCGAGCTGTTTGACGAGTATATAAAGGAGATAGACCGGGCGGCGGGAGCCGGAGAGGAGGGGACCGTTTGATTATAGAGCACATAGGCCTGCGCGAGATAAGCGGCTCGCTGATAGTGCTCGAGGGCGCTATCGGGGCGTCGTTTGAAGAGCTTGTCAAAATAAAGCTGGCGAGCGGCACCGAGCGCACGGGCAGAGTCGTGCGAATCGACGGCGACCGGGCGGTTATACAGGTATTCGAGGGCACGCAGAATCTGTCGCTTGACAACACCCGCACGATATTCACGGCGCGCCCCATGGAGATACCGCTCGCGCCCGAGATACTCGGCCGCATATTCGACGGCGCCGGGCGCCCGTCCGACGGCAAGGGCGAGGTGTTCTATGCGGAGAAACGCGATATAAACGGCCTGCCGATAAACCCCGTTTCGCGCGAATATCCGCGCAACTGCATTGTCACGGGCATCTCGTCGATAGACGTGCTCACCACGCTGATCCGCGGCCAGAAGCTGCCGATATTCTCGGGTTCGGGCATGAAGCACAACGAGCTTGCGGCGCAGATTGTGCGGCAGGCGAAACTTGCCGTGTCCGAAGGTGAGGACGACCGGTTCGCAATTGTTTTCTGCGCGATGGGCGTCAAAAACGACGTCGCCACATTCTTCCGCCGGACGTTTGAAACCTCAGGCGTTATGGACCGCGTTGTGATGTATCTCAACCTTATAAGCGACCCGGTGATAGAGCGCATAATCGCGCCGCGCTGTGCGTTGACGGCTGCGGAATATCTTGCGTTCGGTCTGGGCATGCATATCCTCGTCGTTATGACCGACATGACCTCATATGCCGAGGCCTGCCGCGAGTTCAGCTCGTCCAAAGGCGAGATACCGGGTAGAAAGGGCTATCCCGGATATATGTATTCCGACCTTGCGACGCTTTACGAGCGTGCGGGCATGATACGCGGTAAAAATGGCTCGGTGACGCAGATACCGATATTGACAATGCCAAACGACGACATCACTCATCCTATCCCCGACCTGACCGGATATATAACGGAAGGGCAGATAGTGCTCGACCGCACGCTCGACGGCAAGGGCATCTACCCGCCTGTGGGCATTCTCGCGTCATTATCGCGGCTTATGAAGGACGGAATCGGCGAGGGGTATACGCGCGAAGACCATGCAGCATTGGCAAACCAGCTTTTTGCCTCATATTCAAAGGTACAGGAGGCGCGCTCGCTTGCCTCTGTCATTGGCGAGGATGAGCTTTCGGAGACGGATAAGCTATACCTGAAATTCGGCGCGGAGTTTGAGTCAAAGTTTCTGTCGCAGGGTGAGCACGAAATGCGCTCGATGGAAGAGTCGCTGGACCTGGGCTGGAGGATATTGTCGATTTTGCCGCGCCCGGAGCTCGACCGCATTGACGACCGCACGCTCGACAAATACTACGGCAAAACCGGCGGAAGCGAGTGACAGAATTAGTACGCCGGCGACGGCTATGATTTGAACTATAAGGGTTGAAAGACGATGGCGCAGATAAATCCGACAAAAAGCGTGCTGCTCGCGACAAAAAAATCGCTGGCGCTTGCCGAAAAGGGCTATGAACTGCTCGACCGCAAGCGCAACATACTCATCCGCGAGATTATGACGATGCTTGACGATATAAGGGAGATACAGGGCCAGATAGCCGAAACATACGCGGCAGCCTACCGGGCGCTGCAGAACGCTAACCTGACACTGGGCATCTGCGACGAGATTGCGTGCACGGTTCCGGTCGAGGACGGGCTTGAGCTTGACTGGCGCTCCGTTATGGGAGTTGAGCTGCCCACGGCTAAGCTGAACCCGTCGCCTGCGCGCAACACCTACGGCTACTTTAGCACAAACTACTACCTTGACGAGGCGTTTATGAAGTTCAACAAGGTGAAAATGCTGACCGTCCGGCTCGCGGTGATTGAGGACAGCGTTTTTCGCCTCGCGGCGGCGATTAAGAAAACGCAGAAACGCGCAAACGCCTTGAAAAACATAGTCATACCGCGCTTTTACGAAGCGATTCGCTATATAACAGACGAGCTTGAGGAAAAAGAACGCGAGGAATTCTCGCGCATGAAGATAATAAAGTCAAGTTATCCGGGTTGACAGGCTGAAAACAAGTGTGGATTCTGACAATCGGTGCATAAAAGTATCACAATATTATTCACCTGCAAGTTCAATTGACAAAAGCCTCCTGTGGGCGGTATAATATACGATAACATAAGTCGCTATTATACCAACCGAACGGAGGTAATTTTTATGCATTGCAAATCAGCAGCGCTTCTGCTTATATTTGCCATGCTTTTGGCTGTGGCAGGATGCGCCAAAGACACTGCCGATACAGGCAACGCAGACACTGCCGCAACGGGTGCCGAAACCGCTGCGGAGTCTGAGACAGTCGAGCCGTATCCCGAGGCGGACTATGACGGGTATACGTTCACGATGATAGTGCGCGGGACGGCATACGGGTTTTGGGAATCAAACGAGATGTTCACCGACACCGCAAACGGTGAGGTATTAAACGATTCCGTTTACCAGCGGGTCCTCGATATCGAGGAGATGTACAACGTCAATATCGAACAGTTCAAGCCGACCGGCATGGTGTCAAATGAAGTGGTAAAAACCGTGCAGTCGGGCGAGGATGCGTTCCAGATGGTTTTGGGCAATCCGTCCGACGCATCGTCATTGGCGACAAAGAACACGCTGCTTGATTTGAAGACGATCCCCACGCTGAACCTTGACCGGAACTGGTGGGACACGCGCGCAATTTCGGGTTTGTCGATTGCTGGCAAGCTGTATTTTGCCACCGGCGATATTTCATACGACCTTTACAGGGCGACAGAGGCGATACTTTTCAATAAAGTTATGATTGAGGAGTATCACCTTGAGAACCCGTACGAGCTGGTCAAGGCCGGCACGTGGACGCTTGCCAAAATGCTCGAGATGAGCCAGGGCATATCGCAGGACCTCAACGGGGACGGCAAGTTCGACCAGAACGACAAGTACGGCATGATAACCTACACGAACGTTGTGACCAGCGGTATATTCGGCTCCGCTATAAGATACAGCACCAAGGATGAAAACGACCTGCCGGAGCTGAC
Organism: Clostridia bacterium; assembly: GCA_033808535.1. Lineage (GTDB taxonomy): Bacteria > Bacillota > Clostridia > Oscillospirales > CAG-272 > DTU078. Next base: position 4,027 of record JAPXNL010000075.1, on the reverse strand, counting down.
GTTTATGTCCGAAAAGACCGCAAGCGTCGTCGAAGACTACATAACCTTCATGAGCGACAGCGAGCTGTGCTTTGACTGGGCGCATTACTACCACCTTGCAGGCGACCCCAACACTCTGGTGTG
>JAPXNL010000075.1:0-3894 GCA_033808535.1 Clostridia bacterium | reverse complement strand
ACTCTGGTGGGGCTTGTGATCTTCCAGGAAAACCGCGGGCTGTTCGACTACAACGGCATTCACGCGGTGCCAAACCTGCGCAACATGTTCTCGGATTTCGGCATTATACCCATACCCAAATACGAGGAGTCGCAGGACACATATTACTCCTGCCCCAACAATGTCGCGTGCCCGTTCTTCTCGGTGCCGAAGACGGTGGAGATGCCTGAGCGCGCCGGCATGATAATCGATGCGTTCGCGCGCAAGGGCAGGGAGCTGGTCCGCGCTGCGTTCTATGACATTACGCTCAAAGACAAGGCCAGCCGCGACGAGGAGTCCAAAGAAATGCTCGACCTTATATTCGACAACCTTGTTTACGATGTGGCGTTTTTCTTCAATTTCGGCGATATCGGAAACCTTGCCAACACCATGATGAGCACGGGAAAAACCGACCTTGCCAGCACATACGCAAAATACGAAAAGCGTATAATTAAAGAGATGAATAATTTTATAGACAAGCTCACAGAAGAATAATCAAAGCAGCATAAGCCGGACGGCATACCCTGTATGGGGCGCGCCGGTCCGGCTTTTTATATACTGAAACTATGGAATTTTGCGTAATATGGAAAAGGTTATTTACAATTCATGAAAAAAAGGCTAAAATAAAGGTAATGCAGATTTATTTTATCTGACTATCATATTAAAAAGGACGGGAACGCTATGCATCCGCTGAGATACAGACAGGTTCACCTCGATTTCCACACTTCGCCCGCAATAGACGGAGTGGGCGCAGACTTTGACCCGGAGAATTTCCGCGAGGCGCTTATCACCGGGCATGTAAACTCCATAACACTCTTTTCAAAATGCCACCACGGATATGCATACCATCCGTCGGAGGCAAATATCCAGCACCCCGGGCTGCACGGATTCAACCTGCTCGGCGAGCAGCTGAAAGCCTGCCGCGAGCTGGGAGTAAACGCTCCCATTTACATATCGGCGGGCTTTGACGAAAAGCTTGTCACCGAGCATCCCGAGTGGTTAGGCAAGCCGACGCCAAACCACGCGCCCGACTTTGTGCACGACGCGCGCTATCACCTGTTCTGCTACAACACGCCGTATCTGGATATGCTTGCGGAGCAGGTTGAGGAAGTCATGCGGATGTTCCGGCCGACGGGGGTATTCCTCGATATCAGCGACGTTCGCACCTGCTACTGCTCATACTGCGTGAAGAGCATGAAGAAGCTGGGGCTTAACCCCGACAACCCTGCCGATGTACGCCGGCACGGGGAGCTTGTCTACGCCGAATACTGCCGCCGGATGGAAGAGGCGGTGCGCAAATATGACCCGGACACAAACATATTCCACAACGCCGGCAATGTGGCGCGCGGTCGCAGAGACCTTGCCTTCCGCAACACACATCTCGAGCTTGAGAGCCTGCCCACAGGCGGCTGGGGATATGACCACTTCCCGATGTCGGCGGCGTATGTGCGCACGCTCGGAATGGATTATCTTGGCATGACGGGCAAGTTCCACACCACATGGGGAGAATTCGGCGGGTTCAAACATCCGAACGCATTGCGGTACGAGGCGGCGCTGTCGCTGGCGTTCGGCGCAAAATGCTCGATAGGCGACCAGCTGCACCCGCGCGGCAGGATGAATATATCGACCTACCGGCTGATCGGAAGCGCATACTCTTATGTCGAGAGCGTCGAAAAATACTATGAGGGTGCTGTGCCGGTCGCGGATATTGCGATTGTATCGGGTGTGCCGGGCAGCAATGGCGACTCCGACACGGGTGCAAGCCGCATACTGCTTGAGGGCAAGTATCTTTACGACATTGTCGACGCAGATGCTGAGTTTGGCGGATACAAGCTGCTTTTATTGCCCGACAGCGTAAAGCCTGACGATGCGCTGGCGGAGAAGCTGCACAGATTTGCAGCCGGCGGCGGAAAGATACTCGCGTCGGGCGAGTCATGCGTGGCAGACGGGGAGTTCATACTCGATTTCGGGGTGAAGTTTGAGGGCAAAAACGACTTTTCGCCGACCTACATGAGGCCGGTCACCGCTGACGGGTTTGTAAACGGCATAACCGAGTATGTAATGTACGGCGCGGCATATAATATAACGGCAGACGGGGTCACGGTGGCGGCAGAGCTTGCGGAGCCGTATTTCAACCGCACGCCCGAACACTTCTGCTCGCACCAGCACGCGCCGGATAAACCGGGCGTCCCGCGTCCCGGCGCGGTGATAGCTGACAACACCGCATACATAGCGTGGAAGGTGTTTGCAGACTACGCGACAAAAGGCGAGCTGCACGCAAAAGAGCTTGTGCTGAAAGTGCTGAAGTCGCTGCTGCCCGACGACATGCGTTCGGTTACGGCATCTCTGCCCGACAGGGGTGTTGTTTCGCTCTACAGGCAGGGGAGCCGCTATGTGCTGCACGCGCTGTTTGCATATACCGCAGTGCGCGGCAAGGGCACGGAGATAATCGAGTCTGCCGTACCGCTTTATAATGTAAATTTTGAGGTGAAACGCGGCAAAGCGCCGACGCGCGTATACTCCGCGCCGGAGGGTGAGGCGCTTCCGTTTGAATACACCGACGGGAGAGTAAAATTCACGTTGCCCAGGCTTGAAATATCTCAAATAATTATAATAGAGTAGACAGGATGGTATTATGAAGAACCTTGAAAAGGAAATCCGCTCGCAGCCGCAGGTGCTGCGCGGGCTTCACGGTCTCAACACGGCAGAGATTAACCGCATACTTGACCGCGTGGAAAAAGATAAGCCCGCGTTTGTGTATTTCGCGGCAAGAGGGACCTCGGATCATGCCTGCATATACGCGCAGTATCTGTTCGGAATATACCTCGGCATGCCGTGCGCGCTTGCGACCCCGTCGGTCGTCTCGCGCTACGGCGCGGAGCTAGACCTGTCGCAAGCGCTTGTGATAGGCGTGTCGCAGTCGGGCAAGGCTGAGGACGTCATCTCCGTTATCGAGCGCGCGAAAAAATGCGGCGCACCGACCGTGGCGCTGACAAATGACCAGACGTCGCCGCTGTCGCAGACCGCAGAGTACAGGCTCGACTGCGGAGCGGGACCGGAGCACTCGATAGCAGCGACAAAGACGTTTACCGCCCAGATGTTTGTGCTTGCCATGCTGTGCGCAAGATGGGTGCAGCGGCTTGGTAAGGTTCCGCCCGAATCGACAGGCCTGCGCTCGGCGGATGAGCTTATTGCGGCGCTCGACAGGCTGCCCGAGGCTGTCGACCGGCTGCTTGAAACGGTGCCGGCGCAGATTGAAGCAATCATCCCGCGCTACCGCTATCTCGACAATGCGTTTGTGTTGGCGCGCGGCATAACATATCCCATCGCACTGGAGGGCGCACTTAAGATACTTGAGACCAACTGCATCAAGGTCAAAGGTTATGCTATATCCGATTTTTATCACGGGCCATTGGCGCAGGTGCGCGCCGGCACGCTGGCGATAGTGCTTGCGGCGCGCGGAAAATTGCTCGGCGACGCATCCGACATGATGATGCGGATTGAAAATCTGGAGTCCGGAGTCGATATCCTTGCGATTACGGACGACGAGGGCATAGCGGAAAAACGGAACCTCGTGATAAAGATTCCGGCAGTCGAGGGTTGCGATTCGGTCTCACCGTTTCTGTTTGCAATTGCGCTGCAGCTGTTCGCGCTGAAACTTACGGACGTAAAGGGAATTGACCCCGACGCATCAAAGGCGTTGAAAAAAGTGACGATAACAAAATAAACAAACCGCGGGTCAAACCAATGACCCGCGGTTGTTTATATGAGACCGAATGTACTAAGCAGTGGCGCAGAAACAACAATAGATGCGCTGACCGTTTGAGACACCGCCGGACACCCCTGGCGGTGTCCGGCGGACGCATGGTCTTGCAC
>JAPXNL010000074.1:0-10644 GCA_033808535.1 Clostridia bacterium | reverse complement strand
TATCAATGCATTATAACAAATACAGAGTAGGCTGCGGCGCGTACAGTGCCGCGCGGACGGGGAGTTGACGCGCGGACGAAGTAACGGACTTGCTCCGTTCGCGGTGCTGCAGCCGCATCCCGCTGTTGCATAATGGAGCCGCCGGTATTTTTGCACCGAAATACCCAAGCTCTCCTTATGTAGCTGCAGAAGCTCGATAGGAGGGTTTATTTTTATGCTTAAAAATATTTTTAAAGCAAAAACTTTTGCTTATCTCCGCGCGCCCGTGCTGCGTATCGGGGCACACGACTGATATTATGGCTGAAACAAACGGAAAAAGACTTTCCAAAACTCCCTTTTCGGTGCGGATACTCGCGCAGGTGTCGCTGCTTGTGGCGCTTGAGATTGTGCTGTCGCGATTTTTATCGATAAACACGCAGGTTGTGAAAATCGGCTTTGCGTTTGTGCCCGTCGTCATTTGCGCCGCCGCCTACGGCCCGCTGTGGGCCGCCGTTGCCGCAGCGCTGGGTGATCTTATCGGCGCAATTTTATTTCCTGTCGGGCCTTTCATGCCCGGCATTACGCTCACCGCATTTCTGCGCGGAGCCGTGCTCGGCTTTGCATATTACGGGCTCGAGGTTAAGGTAAAATCCGCACGATTCTGGATGCGAAACGCCGGCACGGTAGTGTTTAATGCGGTTGTTTTTTCGCTGCTGCTCAACTCCTTCTGGCTGGGACTGCTCTATTCAAAAGGATTCGTCTATTTCTTTACCTCGCGCATACTCCAGGAAGCAATTCTCATCCCTGTTCATATTGTGGTGAATCCGCTGATTGTCCGGTTCGTCTCGCAGATGCGCAAATCCGGGGTAATTGACAGCGAGTATATCGGTGACGAAGCCGTTTCATGGCGAAAAATCTCCGCATCGATTCTTCTTGGCTGTCTTATGGTGTCGCTGACAGTCGGATTTACGGGACTGCTCGTCGCACGGAACCTGAAATCCGCCATAACAGAGACTTCACAGACATCCGTACCCGGCGATTTTCTGGACAAAGAAGAAGCAGCCGCATACCTGAAACTGACCGCAGACAAAATCTCCGAGCTGCTTGACAACGGAGAGCTTGAGGGCACATACGCCGAGCTTGACGGGCAGATTATTTTCGACCGCGCGGCGCTCGGGAAATGGATGGCAGCGAAAATCGCAGCCGGGGCGGTGGACTGACTTGACGACAGAACAGGCACTTGAATATATCCGCTCCGTAAAGTGGCTCGGGTCAAAACCGGGGCTGTCCCGCATCCGTACGCTGCTCGAAACGCTGGACAACCCGCAGAGGTCGCTCAAATTCGTGCATATTGCCGGCACCAACGGCAAAGGCAGCACCTGTGCGATGATTTCATCCGTGCTTTGCGCTGCCGGGTACCGCGTGGGACTGCACACGTCGCCGTATATAAGCAGGCTGAACGAATGCATGCGCGTCTGCGGCTTAGAGATAACCGACGAAGAGCTGACAGAGCTTGTCGAAATCGTGCGTCCCAAAGCCGACGCCATGGGCGACCATCCGACCGAGTTTGAGATTATCACCGCACTTTCGATGCTTTTTTTCAAGCTTCAGGCGTGCGACATTGTCGTGCTCGAGGTCGGGCTGGGCGGCGAGCTTGACAGCACAAACGTCATCGACACGCCAGAGCTTGCCGTTATCGCCGCCATCGGGCTAGACCACACCGCGCAGCTGGGCAATACAATTGAGCTTGTTGCGTCGGCAAAGGCCGGCATAATCAAGCCCGGCGGCGACGTCGTCGTATACGGCGCGGAGCCTGAGGCTTTGCGTGTGATCGAAGACAGGTGCGTGTCTGTCGGTGCAAGGCTGACGCGCGTCGATTTTTCAAGGCTTACCGTGCGCGAGCTGACGCTTGACGGCTCGGTATCCGACTTTGAGCCTTACAAAAATCTGCGCATACCTCTTGCCGGCGCCTATCAGCCGAAAAACATGGCGCTGGCTGTCACCGCGCTTGAGGTATTGCGTGACAAGGGCTGGCATATCAAAGACGAACACCTGCGCGCCGGACTTGCAAATACCGCGTGGCCGGGCAGGTTCGAGCTTTTGCGCCGCGCTCCCGTCGTGATTTTGGACGGCGCTCATAACGTGCATGGCGTAACCGCCGCCTGCAACGGATTCAAAGCGCTGTTTCCGGGCAAAAAACTTGTTATTTTAATCGGTGTGATGGCGGATAAGGACGTCGGGACAATGACCAAATTGCTTTCGGAATATGCCGACGCTTTTGTAACTGTGACGCCGCATAATCCCCGTGCATTGCCTGCCGGAGAGCTTGCCGGTCTACTCGGGCAGTATGGCGTCCCGGTTACGGCCTGCGATACCATCGACGACGGTGTGCGCAAATCACTGCTGCTTGCCCGCGATTTGAATGCACCTATTGTCGCGCTGGGCAGCCTGTACTTTTCCGCGGATGTCCGCAAAGCTTTTATGGAAAACGCATGACTATCCAAAAAAGCAATCAAAAAACCCGTATCTCAGATACGGGTTTTTATTTTCTATTTAATAGTCCCGGATATGGTTATTTATCAAGAAACTTCAGCGGGTTAACATACACTCCGTTTTTTCGGATCTCAAAATGCAGGTGCGCTCCTGTTGTAACGCCTGTATCGCCTGCAAGTGCAATCTGTTGGCCCTTGTAAACCTTGTCGCCCACATCGAACAATAGTTTTGAACAGTGGGCGTAAACTGTTGTAAAGCCGTTTCCGTGGTCAAGCTTAAGCATCAGCCCGTATGATTTGCTGTAGCCTGCATAAACAACCGTACCGCCGTCGGCTGCGTATATCGGATCTCCCTTATCCGCGCTGAAGTCCACACCATAGTGGAACGCGTCACCGTCAAACTCCGCGCGCTGCACGCCGAAATGTGAGGTCACCAAATACGGCTTCATAACAGGGCAGTCAAACGAGCCGGTCGGCACGGGCTGCGGCAGCGGACATGTTCCGACGATTATAATCTCATCCACAGGCTCGATTATAATTTCGCGGGACACCACCCGGCGTTTCTCAACATTTCCGTCGTCCATGACAAGGTCATATGTCACCCGCTCAAGACCGGCAACACCCTTTGTTTGAACGAATGTGTGGCCTGTATAATATTCATCAGATTCAGCATACCGCGTTTTGTATTCGACCAGGCATGTCACGGTCTCAACCTTAATATTTTCCATCTTGATCGCAGGTGCGGCTGACATCGCAACAGGATAGCCGTTTATTGTGACAACGCGGTTAATACCGTAATCAATATTCGGGTCTGCGCCGCCGTTTGCCGACGATGCGACTCTCGAGCCTGCAGCAGTATCGGGCGTAAGCAGCTTCGACAGTCTGTTGTAAAGCCCGTCCGCCGACAGGATTTTAGAACGCTCGCATAAGCCGTATTCAATGTTTATAGCCGTGGATATGCAGACCTTGTCCACATCTTCACCTTCGTACAGCGCAGCGTCGGTAAGCGACTGCTCTATTTTTTCCACCGCCTGCACTGCATCGTTGTAATGCTTGCTTGCAGCCACAAGCATATTGCCCGCGTAAACGGTAAATGCGTAGGCATAGTCCTCGCGCACTATTTTATACAGCTTGTCCGTGCATTCTTCAATATCGAGCGGCGCCCCGGCACCGAATGAGCCGGTAAGCGCAAATCTGTAGCTAAGCTTGAAATCAAAATCGGGAACTTTGGTTATCGGCGGCAGTTTGCCGTCGCCGAAGTCGGCATTTATATCCGTTGAGATAAGCGTAAGGTTGCCTATCGCTTTTCGGATTACTTCAGGATCGGACACGGAGGCAGTTTTGTTGCCGTTTACATACGCGGCGAAAGCGATTTCGCTGCCCATCACCGACGAAATGTAGAACACGATAGATGCCGCAAGCGCGAGATGGAGTGCAAACACCATCGCAGCCCGTATTGCAATATACGGCAGCCTGAGACGTTTCAGCGGCCGGCGCCTTGTAAGCGTCACAGCGCCGCTTCTTTTGTACGTATTCGGAAACAGAGGTTTTAACTTGTCCGGCACTGTCACCATACGCCGCAGTTTATTCCTCCTGTCCGGTAAATTACAGTGAACAACATAATATACCATAGTATTATAACATAGTATACGCCGAAATGCAAGCAAAATTTGTCACAAGGCTCATATAGTCCCTTATCAATCATTAAAATGCGTTGTTGACAGCATTTTATACCCGTGTTATAATACTGTCAATAAATCCCGCCGCCGCGCGGGCAATGATATTAAAGCGGAGATGTACGCCATGAACGGTATTGATTTTTACCCTGATAAAGGTGAGCGAGATCGCTGGATTTCGGAAATACTGGAGGACGCACGTAAAAACGCCGACGCGGCAGAGTTTCTGCCCGACAACGGTTTCCGCAATAATTTCGGCACCTTCCACATGGGCGGCAACCGCCTTGTTAAATTCTCACCGGCCGGACGGCGCCCCTTTTACGGCATCTGGCAGCCCGCGCTGCGCGGACCGGCTCCGCTTGTCGTACATCTGCCGGGCTACGGCGCGGAGCTGTCGGTTCATCCCGATGTTAATGCCGAGGGATATAACGTGCTCGGACTCTCGCCGCTCGGATACTGGACTCCCGACGGGTTCGATGAAAGCCTGCGCGATAAAAACGGCGCATGGCCTGTGCTGCCCGATACAATGCTATCTGACGGCGCAGCCGGATACCGTGACTGGCTGTCCGACGCCGCCGCCGCGGTTATGTGGGCATGGTCACAGCCGCAGGTGATAAGCGGCCGCGTTTCGTTTTACGGCACAAGCCAGGGCGGCGGAACGGCACTGCTGCTCGGCTCGGTTTTCTCCGGCTCCGGCACCCGCTGCGTCGCAGCTGACCAGCCATTTTTGACAAACTACCCGCTCGCGGCAAACCGCGGCGCGTATTTCCTGCTTGCCCCGGCATTCGAACCCGGCTCCGAAATACCGCGCGAAAAGCTGTGGCACGGACTTGGCTTCTGCGATACGATAAATCACGCCGACAGGATGAATTTCCCTGTCCTGCTCACGCTCGGCACCACAGACGATGTGTGCCCGCCCGATACCATTGAGTCGCTGTATGGCAAGCTGCCCGCAACAAAAGCGCTCTATTCGATTGACGGTCGCTGCCACGGCTATAACTACGAGTTCATCCGGCTCGCCTGCGCATGGTTCAGGCTGTACGCATAAAAAATAACATAAAAATAACGCCGCCCGTTCGGATAATCAGTCCGATGGGCGGCGATTTTTATATAGAACTACAGCGATTCCGCATATAAATTTATAGCGCTATGTAACGAAACAGTTGCATTTGTATTTTGCCTTACAAAAGTCATTGCTGAATCGCTGTCTGCCGGGTACATCAATCAGCTGTTATGTACATACTCCAGTATCTTTAAACCTTCATGCATATCCTGCCCCAGAATCTCCTGAGTTTTGGCAAAATCATATCTTTCATGAAACTTGTCATGCACTTTGAGAAACGCTTTCTTCCCGTATTTTCGTATAAACATAGCCTGCGCCTTTGCAGCAGCCGCTCCGTCATTGCCCGGCGTATAGAAGCCTTTTGTGCAGTTCTCCAGTTCCGGACAATCATAGCATCCGTCTATGTTCTTCTCCATGCAGCAAACCGTGTTGGGGCATCTTTTGTCCTCGTACAGTGTTGCAAATGAGCAGACGTTATACTCCGTCCTGCAGGACCCGCACCACTTGCCCAAAAAGCAGTGATTACAGGAAAAACCGCAGTATGCGACAGGATCCACACCTTTGCGGGCGTCTTTGCACAACTTGTTCTTAATCCGCCGCATCGCCTCAATGTGCATGATCCAGTGCCGGCAGAACGGCATTTTAATCAAACCGCGAACATCCTTGCCGCACCAGTAATCGATAAGCCAGTTGGCATTCTGCACAGGGCTGACACAGCCGGACTTTGCAAGCCTTTGTTTATCCGCATCCGAAAACTTTGTCAGAAGCTGTGAATATTCAAGTTTTGAAAGAAATGCATTGGTGGAAAGCATAACTTCCCTGGCATATTCATATAAAGCCCTGATATTGAGCTTTCTCGAAAACTCTGCAATCTCCTGTCCCGCCAGTTCATTTCCGGTTGTAATGACCGGCGAGCCGATTTTTTTCCGGTAACCGCCGGTCACAAATATCTGCTCGTCACCTGCAATCAACAAATGCGCTACAATATCCTCAATCCGAAAGATGTGCCAGACAAAATATGCGAGCGTCTTGCTGTGATAGCCCTTTGCATTTGCAAAAGGCATCTGATAAAATGCGCATGCAGGATAGCCGCTTACAATCTGCGAAATCTGCTCAAACAACTCTCCCCGGAGTTCAATGAGCAGCATTATTCCGTCCTTATATGTAGTTTCTTTCCCAAGCAGTATCCGGATCTGTTTGTTCTTCTCTGACCATTCACTATTCATCGCACATTTATCCTGCTCAATTTAGATTATCGGCACAAGACACCAATGCGACTTACGCCTCATGTATTGACACGACAAATTGCCGGCTTCACCGGAGCGTGGAAGTTGTCCTGTGCAAGCACATTGCTTTATGCCGGTGCGGGTAGTCAGTATATTGCAGGTTGCTTTATCTGTTTGCACATTGTGAGAGCAAAGCAAAGCGCTTATCTCACGCTGAAAAGCAGATCCCCGTAAGTGGGATACGGCCAGTATTTTTCGGCTGTGATTATCTCCGCCTCGTCGACCGCGGCGCGCAGCTCGTTCATCTTCGGAATGACACAGTCGCGATAAGCGCAGGCCTGCCCTGTGACGTCGCCGTTATCATAAACCTTCATGACGGCTTCTTCAAGCGCGTTGACCCTTGCCGCGATAACGGATGTAAGTTTTGAGAGCTTGTCGAGCAGATTCTTTTCATAGCTGCAGTCGATGCTCTCCGACACAGCCCTTTTGGCAACCGCCGTGTTGGCAATATCGGAAATATAGGCTTCGATAGCCGGCAGAATCTGTTTGCGTGCCATGTCGAGCATAGTCAGCGCTTCGATGCTTGTTACCTTGCAGTAGTTTGAAAGCAGGATCTCATATCTTGAGTGCAGCTCCGCGGCGCTGTAAACCTTATGCGAGGTGAGAAGGTCGATATTTTTCTTGCTTATAAGGCAAGGCATGCAGTCTGGCGTTGTCTTGAGGTTGAGCAGACCGCGTTTCTCGGCTTCTTTTACCCATACCTCGTCATAGCCGTTACCGTTGAATATAATGCGCTTATGTTCGCTGATTGTGGTTCTGATAAGCTCATTGAGCGTTGCTTTGAAATCGGACGCACCCTCGAGCACATCGGCAAACTGGCGCAGCGACTCCGCGACGGCGGTGTTAAGCATGATGTTAGCGCATGCTATGCTGTTGGACGAGCCGAGCATGCGGAATTCAAACTTGTTGCCTGTGAAAGCTAACGGCGAGGTGCGGTTGCGGTCGGTCGTATCTTTGGGCAGCGGGGGAAGCACCGATGTGCCAAGCAGGATTTTCTCTTTGACGATAGCGTTGTACGGCTTGCCCGACTCGATCGATTCGAGTATCGCGGTCAGCTCACTGCCGAGTGACACCGACACAATAGCCGGAGGCGCTTCGTGTGAGCCGAGACGCAGGTCGTTGCCGGCTGTTGCAACCGAAACGCGGAGCAGGTCCTGATAATCGTCGACTGCCTTTATAACCGAGACGACGAAAAGTAAAAACTGTGCATTTTCATACGGCGTCTCTCCGGGCGAAAGCAGATTTACGCCTGTATTTGTACCTATCGACCAGTTGTTGTGCTTGCCCGAGCCGTTCACACCCGCAAAAGGCTTTTCGTTGAGCAGGCATACCAGACCATGACGCAGTGCTACCTGCTGCATGATCTCCATTGTAAGCTGGTTATGGTCGGTGGCAACATTTACTGTTGTATAAATCGGCGCCAGCTCGTGCTGTGAGGGCGCAGCTTCGTTATGTTCAGTCTTGGCAAGAATGCCGAGTTTCCAAAGCTCTTCGTTGAGGTCCTCCATGAAAGCGGCGACGCGCGGCTTTATCGAGCCGAAATAGTGGTCGGCAAGCTCCTGACCCTTTGGCGGGCGCGCACCGAACAGCGTGCGTCCTGTGTAAATAAGGTCGGGGCGCTTGTCGAACATCTCCCGATCTATAAGGAAGTATTCCTGCTCGGCACCTACGAATGCGGTGACATATGAAGCGTCGGTGTTGCCGAACAGTCTCAGTATTCGCAGTGCCTGCTTGTTGATTGCTACCATCGAGCGGAGCAATGGCGTCTTTTTGTCGAGCGCCTCGCCGCCGTATGAGCAGAAAGCGGTGGGAATGCAGAGCGTTTTCCCTTTTATAAACGCAAAAGACGTGGGATCCCACGCGGTATATCCGCGCGCCTCAAAGGTGGCGCGGAGTCCGCCTGACGGGAATGCCGACGCGTCAGGCTCACCACGGACAAGCTCCTTGCCCGAGAATTCCATTATAATCTTCCCATCGGGGGTCGGAGAAATGAAACTGTCATGTTTTTCTGCGGTAATACCCGTCATCGGCTGGAACCAGTGTGTATAATGGGTTGCGCCATGTTCGACTGCCCAGTCTTTCATCGCATTTGCGACAACATTCGCCACTTCAATGTCGAGATCTTTGCCTTCGTTGATAGTCTGAATGAGTGATTTATAGGTATCGCTGGGGAGTCGTGATTTCATGACCGTAGGTCCGAACACCAATGACCCGAAATACTCGGGGAGCTTTTTCATTACAGGGAGCCTCCTGAGAGCTTAGATTGAGCAAATTAAGATATAAAGCCAAAGCGCCGCAGATATAGTTTTATCTGCAGCGCCTATGACGTAAACAAAAATATTATAAGCTAAAGCGACAATTTTGTCAATAGAATTTTGATAAAATATATGTAAGAAATTGTTATTATGCACATTCCTCAATCGTATGCGGCTGCAGGTGAAAAATACTTGTTCATTATGCAGGATTTCAGATTTTTTCCTGCAATCTATTGACAAACCCGCCTGTCGGCGATTATTATATTATGAATAAAGGCGTTCATCTGCGAAGGATTCTGACCGTACAGATGAGCGCATTTATTATGAGCTGCAGCCCGGCAAAAGACAGAATATACTGTTTAAAAACGATAAACTTAAACCGTCGGCGTGTCCAGGCTCTGCAAATGTTTATAATAAGAATGTTTATAATAAGAGGGATTGAAAATAACCGCGAAATATGTTATAATAGCGGGAGATGTTTTTTGACAGGCTGAGTCGTGAGCCAACCGGCGGCGTGAGCACGCCAGCGACTGCCGAAGTGTTATAAAATCCGCTCATCTCCTGCCTGTGCAAAACCGGCATGGAGAGGATGCGTGCGCTTTTTGGCTGGCGCAAAAACCGGGCGCATCACTGCCTAAAATCCGTAACCCTTTAGGGCGACCCGGTATTAAGCAATGGCAAACTGCTCCGCGCAGTGTGATACAGTAAACAAACGTCCGACAAGCCAAATTCAGGCTACCTTATAAAAGGCTTGTCTTTTGATGAAAAAATCCTGTCCCGTTAGCTTTTTCGGGAAAACAGATTGAAAATGCCCGATGGTGTGGTATAATGATAATATATGCGTTCGGGATGAAAACTCCGTTACGCACCGCCGGGACAGCTTGCTTATCCGGTTGATCCGTCACCGGACAATGGCAGCCAGAAATTAAACGTCTGAAATTAACTGAAGCAGAGGCTCACCGTTATATAAAGCAGCGACGGATATGCGCATCACAAAACGCGCGGCTGCAAGTACATTAAAAACATATGAATTTAAATAATCCGGGGGAAAAGGCATTTATGCAGTTCTGCAGTTGCAGACATGGTAACATATTCGGAGACAAGCCGCACGAGGAGTGCGCGGTTTTTGGCGTCAGCATGCGTGATTGCGACGAGGCTGCCGGAATCACCTATAACGCGCTGCTCTCAATGCAACACAGGGGTCAGGAAGGCAGCGGCATCGCCGTCACGGTTGACAACCAGATTGTCGTCCACAAAGGCGCAGGTCTGGCCGGCGACGTGTTCGGCGGAGGAGCGCTCGAGCAGCTGCCGAAAAGTTCGTCGGCACTGGGTCACAATCGCTATTCCACCGCCGGGGGCAGCCTTGAGTGCAATGTCCAGCCGTTTATCACGGAATATCTCACGGGACGGCTTGCCTCCGCACATAACGGCAACCTTACTAATTCCGATGGGCTGCGCGAGCGGCTGCTAAAACTCGGTATCCGCTTTGAAGCCACCAGCGACAGCGAGGTCATATCCGCACTGGTAGCGTATTACACCGTAACGCTCGGCGATATCAGGGCGGGAGTAAAGAAAGCGGTTGCCGAGCTTCGCGGCGCGTTTTCAATTGTGATTCTGTGCGGCGACGGCAAAGTTCTCGCGGTACGCGACGCCGACGGGTTCCGGCCGCTGTGCATCGGCAAAGGCGAAACCGGCATGGCGGTAGCATCAGAAAGCTGCGCGCTCGATGCAATAGACTACAATTTCTTCCGTGATGTGAAGCCCGGTGAGCTGATCGTTTTAAAGGACGGCGAGCTGATTCATTCCGAAATCGTGCTTGACAGGCGCACCCCGGATAACGGACTCTGTATCTTCGAATATGTATATTTCGCCCGTCCCGACTCTGTCATAGAC
>JAPXNL010000073.1:0-10819 GCA_033808535.1 Clostridia bacterium | reverse complement strand
AAATAACCCCTGTCCGGCGAAAACCGGGCAGGGGTTTATAAATTTAGGCGATGTTTTATTCGAAAACATACGCGTAATAACTGCATAAACACACTGTTATAACGCTTACGCTTGCCGTCGTACCCAAAGTGACTGAGCTGTGATAAAAAATCGAGCATATTCGTCCTCAATCTGACTGAATAAGTCAGAAAGGTTGCCGGATATGCTCACTACTGCTTATATCGCAAGGATGCCCGGTTTACAAAAACCGCTTTACTATTTTTTCTTTTTCAGCGCTGTGGCAACGCTGATGACACCTGCGGCAAGGGAAACAGTGATAAACATGAGGTCCGCCGTCTGCGGGCTTACCGTATCAACGGGCGAAGGTTCATCGACAATTTCGGGCTCTTCGGTAACAGGCTCGGTTTCCGGAGGCGCCAGAGGATCAATACCCGCGGCCCATATAATGGCGTTGTCGAATATCTTAAGCATATCTTCCGAAACCGCGTCGTACGGCATTGTAGTATGCCAGTTGATAGCAGCGCGTTTTTCGGGGACCTGATAAGGCGCATGGAGCCCGTCCACGGTCGTGTCGCCTTTTTCGTAAGCCCAAATCACTGCGTGGTCGGGAGCGTCGGGATCAACCGCTATAGCATTTTTCTCAGGCACGACATGCCAGCAGTATGTAGGAGCGGGGCAGAGGCCTTCCTCGGCGACCATAATAAAGTCTTTGGAAACGCCCTTAAAACGATCGGATGATCCGGTTTGACAACCGTGGCGTTGGTGTGATTTATATGGCTTCCGAAATTGATGCCCTCGGTCGGACCGCAAAGTCCCGTGTCCTCAATCAGGGCCGCTTCGGCGGCTGCGGCTGCGTCCAAATTGTCGTGTGTGTTTGTTTCAACCGCAAAACCAAGCGATTTAATACGCGCGATCAGCGCTTCATCGATTGTTTGGCCGACACCGCTTGTAACGAAGAGGTAAACGGGAGCTTCGGCTGTCGTCGAAAAACAGACAGTAAAAAACACCTCCTGTTGCAGTTTAGAAACTAAACAGGAGGTGTTTTCATGTCCGGAATTAGTTAAACGTAAAGTTCCACACACCGCCGATTCAGCAGCGGCAGCGTTTTTATTTGTAGAAGTTTTCGTGCAGCCTGCTCACAAGCTTAAGCACATCGCGTATGTATTCGTCTACCTCCGTGCCGCCCTGGTCAAGGTCGGTGAGGATCACAACTATATACGGGTTTTTATCGAACACAATCCCCATGTCGTGGTACGCGTCGATATCCCAGCCGTATTTATGGGCGACCGGCTTGCCCGGCACGGCGGCAGGTATCATGACGCGGTGGATGCTCTTCGCCATCGCATCGTACATAAACTTTGAATACGGCGAATCGCTCTGTATGAAGTCGTATATTGCCGCCATCACTTTGCCGCCGTCAGAGGCGGTCATGGTCGCGAGGTCTTTCCTCATAGCCGTTGTGCCGAGTTTTGAGGCGAGTGTCCGGAATTCCGCCGTGCTGTACTTCTTTTTAAGCTGGTCAAACGCGACGTTGTCGCTGTGCGTAAGCATCAGTTCAATAAGCTGCAGGTAGGTGTACTTCGTACCCTCGGGCTCTTTGACGATTATACCCGAACCGCTCTGTGCATCGGAGGTGACGTATGTATAAACCTCGTCAAAGTTGTAGACGCGCTCAGGGCTGGTTTCAGAACCGGTTTCTGAGCCGGTCTCCATCGCGGCAAGCTCCGCGGTTGCCGCCTGCAGCAACGAAAGCGCAAACGGAGCCTTGAGCAGGCTTGCGGAGTAGAAAACCTCGCCGTCGTTGTAGGAGTATGTATAACCGTGCGTTATGTCCTGATAGAAAAGCGATATTCTGGGGTATTCCTCGACTGTGACCTCTGTCTCCTCGCCCGACTCGTCCGTTTCGGTCGTTTTGACTTGCTTTAGCGGTGCGCCTGTGCTTAGCAGCTCTTCAAGCTCTGCGATGATTTTAAACTGTGCATTCATGTCGACCTTGTAGACCCGCTCGAGCTTTGCTATATCCTCAAGCAGGCTGTCGATCTCGGCCTGCTTTGCCGCAAGCCGAGACTCTAGCTCTGCAACACGCTCGTTCAGCATTTTATATCGCAGGTCCGAGTCGTTGAACGTGCGGATAAGCTCCGCTTTCTCTGACTCGAGCGAACCCGCCTGCGATTGCAGCTCTTCGAGCTTTGCGTTCAGCTCGTCAAGCTCAGCCTTAACGCTCTCGGACTGGTTTACCGCGAACTCTTTGAATGCGGCTGTTGTTGAGCTGTAGCGGGTTACAAAGACCAGCGCAACGGCGAGTGCGGCTGTAAACAACACCGCAAGCACCGCGGTGAGAATTATGTATGCCGGGTTATACTGCGGTCTGCGCGTTTGCATCGAAAAATCTCCGGTTTATCAAATTTGCCGCGGTTAAAGCTCACCCTCGGCATGCCGCGTGACGTGGCAGCCGATGTTAACCGCGACGGGCAATCCAGCTATATGTGTGGGCCTTGCTATAATGTTAACGGCGAGCGCCGTCGTGCGGCCTCCGAATCCCTGCGGTCCGATGCCGGTGGCGTTGATGCGCTCAAGCAGCTCGTCCTCAAGCGCTGCATAACGTTCGTCGGCGTTTTTGTGCGTGGCGGGCAGAGTAAGCGCGCGCTTGGCATCAAGCGCCGCGGACTCGAATGTGCCGCCGATACCGACGCCGACGACAACCGGCGGGCAGGGATCGCCACCCGCGCGAACAACGGTGTCAACGACAAAATCCGACACGTCATGCGGCGTAGCGGCAGGCGTGAACATGCGCACGGCGCTCTTGTTTTCGCTGCCGAACCCCTTTGGCGCGGCTATGATGCGCAGCCTGTCGCCCGGTACCAGCCGGAGATGTATAACCGCGGGCGTGTTGTCGCCGGTGTTTTTTCGCTCGAAAAGCGGGTCGGAAACGCCCGAGCAGCGCATGTAGCCGTTTATATAGGCATTCCTCACGCCGGCGTTTACCGCATCTTCAAACGCGCCGCCGGTTATATGAACATCCTGACCCAGCTCGGCAAACACGACTGCCAGTCCGGTGTCCTGACATATCGGCACATTAAACTTTTTCGCCGCGTCGAGGTTGTCGCACAGCCGGCACATAATCTCGCGCCCCAGCGGGTCAGGCTCGGTGCACGAAGCGTCGGCGATAAGCCCCGCAAGGTCGCAGGGCAGGGTATAGTTCGCTTCGATAAACAGCCGCTCTACAAGGCGGGTAATATCGCTTGCGTTGATTTCTCTCATTTTTATGTTTTTGTTAAGCTATAGGTTGTCTAAAAAAGCGGTATATCAAACACGTACCCCGTTTATCCAGACGGCGGCGGGGCGGCTCATGACGGACAGCGGGTCGCCGTCCCAGACCGCAAAGTCGGCGTCCTTGCCAGGCTCGAGCGAACCGACGCGGTTGTCAATACCGAGGATTTTTGCGGGATTGATTGTAATAGCGCGTAATGCTGCGTCGCGATCCATGCCCCCGCGCACCGCGAGCGCGGCGCAGAGCGGCAGATACTGCAGCGGTATCACGGGATGGTCGGTGGTAAGACCGATCAGCACTCCCGCGCGGTCGAGAATGCCGGGATTTTCAAATGACTGCGAGCGGAGCTCGGGTTTTGATCGGTCGCAAAGGTTGGGGCCGGCGAAAGCCGTGACGCCCTCCGCCGACAGCATATCGGCGATAGACGCGCCGTCGGTGCAGTGAACAATAGAATAGCGCAGCCCGAATTCCCGCGCTATTCGGATGGCCGTGAAAATGTCGTCGGCGCGGTGCGCGTGGAAGTGTGCGGGCAGCTCGCCGCGCACAACCGGCAGCAGTGCCTCAAGCTTTGCGTCAAAATCGGGCTCGTCCGGTTCGTCGGGCTCGTCCTCGCCCGATTTGCTCGCTTTTGCAAGCGAATCGTTATATTTGTCGAGCGCAGCGCGGTATTTGTTCCATGTTTCTCCATATTTTTTTGCTTTCTGAAGAAATTCGCGGATTATGGAAGCGGTCGCCATGCGCGTTTCGGGCGTCTGATTTTTGCCATGATAGACGTTTTTTGGGTTTTCACCCAGCGCAAACTTCATCGCGACAGGAGTGACGACAATCATGTCATCGATGCGCCTGCCTGCGGTTTTGATTACGGCGAACTGGCCGCCGATGGGGTTGGCGCTACCGGGACCTGCGGCGACACAGGTCACGCCGCCCATGCGCGCTTCAGTGAAGCAGCGGTCGAGCGGGTTGATAGCGTCGATTGCGCGAAGCTGCGCGGTGCAGGGGTCGGTCGCTTCGTTTACATCGTCGCCCTCGAACGTGAGCGAATCCTCGCAGAGTCCGAGATGGGTGTGTCCGTCGATAAAGCCCGGGTAAATCGCCGCATCGGGGCCGTATGCTTCTGCCGCGTCGATTATCTCGCAGTCGCCGGCTAAATTCGGTTCGCCTGCGCCGATGTCGGTTATTTTGCCGCCTCTGAAAGCGATATACCCGCGCTCAATATCGCCTGCCGCGGGTGACATTGTGTAGATTTTGATGTTTTTAATAACTGTAGTTTTCATGTCGTATCCTAACTGCTGTAAATTTATTATGTCGCATTTATGCCGGAAATGCCGGCTGCGGGGAAATCAGCCTGATGACTTGCCGTTACAGTATTTGCACTCGGCAAGATATCTGCCCGCTGATGCCGCGGCAAGCGCTCCGTCGGCGGTGGCAGTGACAATCTGGCGCAGGGGAGTGTTGCGCACGTCGCCGGCAGCGAAAACGCCGGGCACAGATGTGCGCATTAAAGCATCGACCTCTATGCTGCCGTCGGGTGCAATCGCCAGTGTGCCCGCGGGTATGAACGAGGTGACGGGCGTGCTGCCGATCGCAATAAAAACAGCGGAAACGGGCAGCACTGTCTCGCTGCCGTCCGCACGGCGCACGCGCACCGACTCGACGCGGTCGCCGCCTTGTATCTCGGCCACAGTCGCGCTTAATACAAGCCCGACATTCGGCAGCGCTTTTGTGCGCTCGACATTTGCGGCGGAGCCGCGGAACTCGTTGCGGCGGTGGATAAGATATACTTTATTGCAGATGCCTGACAGGTACTGCGCTTCCTCGAGCGCGGTATCGCCGCCCCCGCAGACCGCGACGTCGAGCCCCTTGAAAAAGCCGCCGTCGCAGGTCGCGCAGTATGACACGCCGCGACCGTGGAGCCGCTCCTCGCCTGGCACGCCGAGCTTGCGGTTTTGTGAGCCGCTGGCGATGATAAGCGCGTAGCAGGTGTACTCGCCGCCATCGGTTATGACAGTTTTAAGAGTGTCGGTTATCGAAAGGCCTGTCACACGCTCGTATACAATTTTGGCGCCCGATTCCTCTGCCTGACCCAGCATTGCCATTGACAGGGAAGCGCCCTCGGTGCCGGGCGCGCCGGGGTAGTTGTCGATGCCGAGCGTGAGATTCATCTTTCCGCCGGGCATCTCGCTCTCGAAGACGAGCACATCAAGGCCTGCGCGCCGACAGTACAAAGCGGCGGTCAGTCCCGCGGGGCCGCCGCCGACAATTATGATATCACTGTGTGTTTTTGCCATAGTCTCAGGTAGCTCTCTTGCAATTACTTGTCGTTATAGAATATGATCTCGTCGGGCAGGCAGTAGCCAAGCTTCTCCCGTGCGATCGAGATTATGTAGTCCTTATCGAACTGGCTGTTGAGCCGCTCCTCAAGCCCCTCGTTGTATTCCTCCTGCTCCTCGACCTGAGCCTGAAGCTCGTCCCGCTGCTGGCTGAGCCTGTTATAATCAAACTGCAGTTTGATAATTGTAACCACGCAGAAGCTCACAAATGCGAGCACTGCGGCTTTGATAAAAATATTTGAATACTTATTATTTTTCATAGATCACTTGTATAATAGTTTATTATACCGCGCAAGCGTACATTTTGTGTATACGAAAAGCAAAAGGTGTCTTAACGCGCACTGCATCTGGCAGTATAAAAATCCGGCAAACCTTGCGACCGGGGAGAATACAAAACACAAAAACCGCGCGATCTGACGCAGCACCTCGGCGATAAACGAGATAATCGCGTCGGCGACAAGCATAACAAGCCGTCCGACTGTGAAATAATAGGCCGAAAACCCCAAAATCATGAACGCGACGCCCGAAAGGCGCACGCGGCCTGAATTGAACTTATAGAAAAAAATCGCGGACACCGCAGCGGCTATAACGAAAAACAGGATGTCCTGGACGAAAATTACCGCATAGCCGACAGGGCTGCGGTCAATGCCGCGCATGGCACGCCGCAGAATCCGGAACACATCGTAGAATACGCCAAATGCAACTCCCAGGGCTGCGGAATACAAAAACAGAACGGCGAGCTCGGTCTGCTCGATATATGTGACAATACCCATCCGTCATTTATCCGATCCGAACAGCCGGCGTTTGGGAGGCTTTGACGCTGCGTCCGAATAAAATATGCCGCAGACGTTGCCCTCGACAATCAGCTTGCCCTCTTCAAGCTCGAGCTTTACAATGTTCAGCCCCTCGCCGTCGATTGACATCTCGCCCAACGCGGTGCGCAGTGCAATGGTGCGGTCGTCGAAGCTGATAACTCCGGTCACGCCGTCGAGCGTGGCGCGGCTGCGGTTGTTGAGTATCAGATTGTGGTTGTGAGAGGCGGTTTCGTTCATCATAGCATACCGTACCTTTCCGCGGCGATAAAACGCCTTTATGCGGTACAAGTATATTCGCAAGTGCCACGCGGTATGACTGCCATGATGAAACGACAGAAGCTACTGCAATACTTCGTACATTCCGGCAGCTTCGGCTTTTCCGGCATGCTCGCGGACGTCGAGCACGCGGACGCGGAGTGTGCGCGCACCGAACGAAATTTCGATTATGTCGCCTTCCTTGACTTCATACGATGCCTTGACCACTTTGCCGTTGACTGCGATGTGTTCCTTGTCGCAAGCCTCGTTTGCGACCGTTCTGCGCTTGATAAGTCGGGACACTTTTAAAAATTTATCAATTCTCATAAACCGATTGGTGATAATATCACGGGGTCAGGCGTATCAGCAGACCCGCATATTTGGACAAGGGGGGAAAAGCAAAAAGCTCTTCCCCCGGCTGTCACATTCTTAAATCTGAAAATATCCGGCGGAAATTATTTTACGCTTTCCTTGAGTGTTTTGCCTGCGCTGAACGAGACGTGTTTGGACTCCGGTATAGTCATCGACTCTCCGGTGTAGGGGTTGCGGCCGACATGCTCTGCGCGTGTCTTAACCTCAAAGGTGCCGAATCCGACGATCTGAACCTTATCGCCCGACGAGAGCGCGGATACAATAGCGTCGAATACGGCGTTGACGGCTGTATCGGAATCCTTTTTTGTCATGCCTGTTTTTGCGGCAACTTCAGAGATGATCTCGGATTTTGTCATTTTTGTAATCCTTTCAGATTTATAATGTTCAGTTTATAGTGTATCATCTTTTGGATGTTTTATCAAGAGTTTTTACAAAATTTTTAGCTTTGTTGCAATATTTTTGCCAGTCTGCGCTTTCATGCCGGCGGCGCATATGCGGGGGTATAAAGCGCACAAATAGCACACCTGAAATTTGCATCGGCTACATTATAAATCATTTTTATGAATTTGCATGTCGAATTTTGCGTATGCGCTGCAATTTGTACAGTAAAGTAAATCGGCATTGCGATCGCCCGCAGCCGAATCAGAATTTTCGCACGAATCTTTCGCAAGCCTGATACAGCGCCTGCTCGGGGTCGATGCCGTGCTTTTTGGCAGAGGCGGCAAGTTCGAACAGAATCTCGCCGTATAGCTCACTCAGCTTGTCCGGGTCTGTGTCGTCGGCTTTTGAACTGTCGTCCGCGGGAGCTAATTTGCCCGCTTTCATTGCCTTGCCCGCAAGTTTCGCGGCGCGCATGAGTGCCGGAAGCGCGCGCGAAACGCCGTCAAGTTCCTCGCGCAGCGTCGTCTGTTCTTTTGTCGTGCGCTTGATAGCGTCCCAGTTGGTGATAACGGCATCTGCGGTTTCGGCAACAGCCGCGCCGTCGCGCACCTCGGTTACGGCGCTCTCGTTTGCTTCGCTTGTGCCGAAAACGTGCGGGTGGCGGACAATCAGCTTGCGGCAGACCTCGTCGGTTACGTCGGCAAACGAAAACTCGCCCGCCTCCTCGGATATGCGCGCGTGGAATATGACCTGAAGCAGCACGTCGCCTAGCTCTTCGCGCAGCATGGCGGGGTCGGCGGCGTCGATCGCCTCGACGGCTTCGTATACCTCCTCGATGAAGTTGTTGCGTATGCTAACGTGGGTCTGCTCGATGTCCCACGGGCAGCCGCCCGGCATGCGGAGCAGTGCCATTATCTCGACCAGGTCGTCGGTTGTATAGCGCTCTTTACCCAGCAGAGCCGCCGCTCTTTCGCTTATGCTCATACGTCGCGTTCTCCCAGAATGTCAATGTAATGCCGACAGAATGACTCATATGCGCCCGCGTCGATTGCGTCGCGGATTTTTTGCATCAGCTCGTTGTAAAAATACAGGTTATGCAGCACGCCCAGCCGCATTGCAAGTATCTCTTTTGCCTTGAAAAGGTGGCGGATATACGCGCGGCTGTAATGCCGGCAGGCGGGGCAGCCGCAGCTCTCACTGATCGGATCGGTGTCGTACATGTATTTTTCGTTTAGGATGTTGAGCCTGCCCTCCCATGTGAACAGCGCGCCGTGCCGCGCGTTGCGGCTGGGCATGACACAGTCGAAAAAGTCAACGCCGCGCCATACCGCCTCGAGTATGTTCACCGGTGTGCCGACGCCCATCAGGTAACGCGGCTTGTCGGCCGGCATCAGCGGCTCGACGACTTCAATAATGTGATACATAACCTCCGCCGGCTCGCCGACGGCAAGCCCGCCAATCGCGTAGCCGTCGAGGTCAAGCTCGCGGATTTGCTTCATATGCTCCGCGCGCAGGTCGTCGTAGGTGCAGCCCTGGTTTATCCCCCACAGCATCTGATGGGGGTTGATTGTGCCGGGCATGGCGTTGAGCCGCGCTAGCTCGTCGCGGCAGCGGAGCAGCCAGCGATATGTGCGGTCGGTGGCTTCTTTGGCGTAGCCGTACTCGGCAGGATTTTCGACACATTCGTCAAACGCCATTGCGATGGTTGAGCCGAGATTCGACTGGATTTGCATACTCTCCTCCGGCCCCATGAAGATGGCGCGCCCGTCGAGGTGGGAGTTGAAATGCACGCCCTCCTCGGTGATTTTCCGCAGTTTGGCAAGCGAGAACACCTGAAAACCGCCGCTGTCGGTTAAAATTGGCTTGTCCCAGTTGAAAAATTTATGCAGCCCGCCGAGCTCGCGGATAAGTTTGTCGCCCGGCCTGATGTGCAGGTGATATGTGTTGGAAAGTTCGACCTGGCAGCCTATTTCGCGCAGGTCCATGGACGAAACGCCGCCCTTTATAGCGGCGGAGGTGCCGACATTCATGAACACGGGCGTCTCTATTGTGCCGTGCACGGTTTCAAACCGCCCGCGTCTGGCGCGGCCTTCATGTTTCAGCAGTGTAAATGACATTTAATATCCTTAAATTATAAGTACTTAATGGCATTATGAATGTTTTTTGCGCCTGTTATGCAGCAAATAAGCATCAGGCGCGTAATGTATCGCGAGAACCCCTATATTAGGAAAGGGCATGAGTGTATGTGCGGTTAAGCTCTCAAAAATAGCCTTGCGAGCCACGATTTGTCCGCTTCCACAGCAACGGGGCGTCCGTGCGGGCA
Source organism: Clostridia bacterium (assembly GCA_033808535.1). Lineage (GTDB taxonomy): Bacteria > Bacillota > Clostridia > Oscillospirales > CAG-272 > DTU078. Next base: position 1,072 of record JAPXNL010000073.1, on the reverse strand, counting down.
CACGCGCACGGCGGAATCGGTCAGCACGCGCCGCACCAGCCACGAAAGCGACGCGTTCCCGCCGTCATCGCGCCCGGCTTTCATCGCGGCTTTGCATGAGGCGGTGTAAAGCGCACGCTCATACAGCGCGTCGCGCTCGGATCGCGGCGTGCCGCTGCCGTCGGCAAGCGACGACGCAAGTGTGGCAAACAGCTCGCCGGCGGCATCGGACGGCAGATCAGCGGGTATCTGAATCAGCCCGGTTTTGTCGTTGTCAAGCTCGGTGTATCCGTAGCCGAGCGCGTCAAACTCGGTTGTGAACTCGGCGACAGCCGCGCGCTCCTGCGGCGAGAGCGTAAGCTCTATCGGGATAAAAAGCAGCTGTGCCTGCGCATCGCCCTGACCGCGCAGGCGCTTTTTCATGTCCTCAAACAGTATGCGCTCGTGCGCGGCGTGCTTGTCGATGATGAAAACTCGCTCGCCCGACTCGACGATTATGTAGCAGTTGAACAGTATACCCGCAACCCGGAACTGCACGTCGGGGTCGAAAGAAATCTCAGCTTCGGAGCGCACGTCCGCAGGTTTTTTGGGAGGCTCGTCTTCGGTTGATAAATCAGAGGTTTCGGGTGGGGTTAAAGACTCGGCAGTATCGATATTTGCAAGTATGTCGTCAAGCTCAACAGCAGAGGCTTTCTTTGCAGACAGAGCACCTTTGCCGGGCGCAGAGTCGGCAAGCGTATAGTCACGCTCGCGGGGAGGGGAAGGTTGCACGTCCGTTTTATGAGCGGATTTATCGCTTGTTGATTGTTGCTTTAGCGCGGAATTATCTCCCTCAGTCGGCTTATGCGCGGGCTTATCACCCGCAGCCTGCGACGCGGGTGCCTGTGTATCGCCATTCATTCCGGCAGTCGCATCGTCCAGTATTTCCGGAGGCATGTCGGCGCGGGTGAGGTCGCCGTCATGCTCGTTTTTGTCAAGACGCTCGGTGATTATCTCAGCTACTTCGCCCAGATCGTCGCCCGTGAGCTTTACCTGCGGTGTGTCGAGCTTCACATGGCGCAGCCTTGTCATAAGCGCGTTACGCACCGCGCAG
>JAPXNL010000072.1:3707-10846 GCA_033808535.1 Clostridia bacterium | reverse complement strand
GCGCACCGGCACGCCTGAGAGTTCGCTCACCAGCGCTGTCGCGATCGTTATGCCGGCGGACGGGCCGTCTTTCGGAATTGCTCCCTCCGGGACATGGATATGTATGTCCCGGTTCTTGTAAAAGTCTGAGTCCACGCCGAGTGCGGATGAGTTGGCGCGTATATAACTGACTGCGGCGCGCGCCGATTCCTTCATAACTTCGCCGAGCGACCCGGTCAGCTCAAGCTTGCCGGTGCCGGGCATGGATACAGCCTCGATGCGTAGCAGCTCGCCTCCGAGCTCGGTATATGCCAGACCGCTGACCACTCCGATCTCGTCGTTTGCGGTGATGGTTTCGGGCTTTGCCTTGCGCACACCGAGGTAGTTTTTCACATCCTCGGCGTCTATTTTAACCGACTTCACACCGGTTTCGACAATCTGCATCGCCGACTTGCGGCAAAGAGAGGCGATTTCGCGCTCAAGGTTACGCACGCCGGCTTCCTGCGTGTAATAGTCGATAATCTCGAATATCGCGTCGTCGGTAATGCGCAGCATGCGCTTGTTCAGTCCGTGGCGCTTAAGCTGTTTGGGTATAAGATGGTTTTTGGCTATTGACAGCTTTTCGTGGCGGGTATAGATTTTCAGCTCGATGATCTCCATGCGGTCGATCAGCGGGCGGGGGATAGTCGAAAGCGTGTTTGCCGTGGCGATGAAAAGGCAGTCGGATAAATCCATCGGCAGCTCCACAAAATGGTCGCGAAAGCCTTTGTTCTGCTCGCTGTCAAGCACCTCGAGCAGTGCCGATGACGGGTCGCCGTGCGCGTCACGGGTCAGCTTGTCGATCTCGTCAAGCAGTATGAGCGGGTTACGGGTGCCCGCCTGACGCAGCGCATTGATTATGCGTCCTGGCATTGCGCCTATATATGTCTTGCGATGGCCGCGGATGTCGGCTTCGTCGCGGATGCCGCCCAGCGACACGCGAACATATTTGCGCCCCGTCGCATGCGCGATGGACGCGGCGATGGAGGTTTTGCCCGTGCCTGGCGGGCCGACAAGGCAGAGTATCTGATTGCGCAGCCCGGGATTGAGCTGCTTTACGGCGATGTATTCAAGGATCCTCTCCTTGATTTTTTCAAGCCCGTCGTGGTCGCGTTCAAGTATTTTGCGCGCCATCGATACGTTCGCGCGTTCTTTTGACAGCTTCGTCCACGGCAGCTCCAGGCACAGATCAAGGTAGTTGCGTATCACGCTCGCCTCGGCGGCGTTATACGGCGTTTTGGCTAGCTTTTTTACCTCGCGGATCAGCTTTTCGGTGATTTCCTGGGGCAGGTTAGCAGCCTCTATTTTTTCGTAGTACTCGTCGATCTCGTCGTCTTCGTCTTCGGTGTAGCCCAGCTCGTTCTTTATCGCCTTGAGCTGCTCCTTTAGATAATATTCGCGCTGGTTGCTTTCGATCTGGCGGCGCACGCGGCGGTGGATGTCAAGCTCGGTCGACAGCACGTCGCGCTCGCGCTCCATAATGACCGCAAGCAGCTCAAGCCTGCGCAGAGGGTTGAACTCCTCCAGTACAAGCTGCTTGTCAAGGGGGTTGATCAGGACGTTGCTTGCAACAAAGTCGGCGAGCAGACCGGGGTTGCGTATGGATTTGACCGCCGTAATCAGCTCGTTTGAAAGCCGCGGCAGGAATTTGATAAATTCGTCAAATGCGGTGGTGATCTCGTGGATCAGCGCTTCGCCCTTTATGCCGCCGTTGTCTTCGACACGTATCGTTTTGGCAATCACGTCCGCAGTCAGACCGGTTCCGTTGTCGTAGAAGCGGCTGATCGTCGCGCGGGCGCTGCCCTCGATAAATATGCGCAGCGTGCCCTCGGGCAGCTTGACGGACTGGCGCAGCTTTGCAACCGTGCCAACGGTGAAAAGCTCACGGGCTTTATCCTGTTCGTCGGTGCCGGAGTTGTCGTCATCGTCGCTGTCTGTGGTTTTTTCACTTATATTTATCGACTCGTCTATATTTATCGACTCGTCATGCTCCACGGGGCGGCGCTGCACGGCGAAAAGCATGCCGTCGCCGGCCTCCGCGCGCTCGCATGCCGCAATAGCGGCTTCGTCGGAAAGCTCAAAGCTGATCGGTATGGAAGGGAATATGATTATAGAATCAAGCACGAGGACCGGCAGGGTCATCGGCTCGGCTTTTTCAATATATCTCTGCATAGTGTTTCCTGTTATCTGTCAGCCGTACGCGTCATACCGCGGCGGCGTTATTTTAATTTAATTTGATGAAGTTAAAATTTTGCATTGTACTGCAATTATAACAGTATAACATGAACAGGCGGTTTAAATCAACAATAAATTATGAATTTGCATGTTCACGGCTCCGGTGTCAGACAGAATAATCGCACGGGTGCTGTAATATACTTAGTACAAGTAAATGCCGTGACGGCGGAATGGTCTTGGGTATGTCGCGCAAAGCCTTATATTTTTAAATAACTTTGTAAAAGTCATTGACAAAGCAGAATAAAAATGGTAAAATAACTGTCAGCATAAGGGAGTAGTTTGCGCGGCGGATAAATTATAAGAATATCTGCAGTATTTCTTATAATATATCGCCCCGGCGCTTTAAAGTCAACATCATGACGGGCGCGTCATATGCGCTGCCCCGGTCTGGCTTTAAATTATCGCACCGACAACGGAGTGATTATAACGAGACTTATGTATGGCAGATGCTGTACATATGTCTCGTTTTTTATTATCTACATAATCAAAGAAAGGGAGCAAAATCTTGAAGCATTATCTCCGAACTGTTGCTGAAACGGTATCCGAACTCGGATCGCAGTCCACCGGACTCTCGTCAAACGAAGCCGCAAAGCGGCTTGCCCGCGACGGACGCAACAAGCTCGCGGAGGGCAAAAAAATCACGCTCGTGCAGCGTTTTATCGAGCAGCTTGTAAACCCCATGGTTATTATACTCATCGCCGCCGCTGCGATATCGGCGGTGACGTCGGCGCTGCAAAAAGAAGCTCCGACCGATGTGTTTGTCATTATGTCTGTCGTGCTGCTTAATACAATCCTCGGTGTTATACAGGAAAGCAAGGCTGAAAAAGCCATTGAAGCGCTGCGCGAAATGGCGTCGCCGACCTCGAAGGTGTTGCGCGACGGCAAGCTGAATGTCATAAAAACAGAAGAAATCGTTGTGGGCGATGTGGTTGTGCTCGACGCCGGCGACTCGATCCCGGCAGACGGGCGAATCATCGAGTGCGCGAGCCTGAACTGCGACGAGGCCGCGCTGACCGGCGAGTCGGTGCCGACCGAAAAGACGTCGGAGCCGATAGCGGAGAAGGGCACGGCAGACGTGCCGCTCGGCGACCGCGTCAACATGGTATACATGGGCAGCACCGCCGTGTATGGCCGCGGGCGCTTTATTGTCACGGCGACAGGCATGAACACGGAGATGGGCAAAATCGCCGACGCTATCACGCGAGCGGAAGAAAGCGACACGCCGCTGCAGAAAAAGCTGGCGTCGCTCTCCAAAATACTGACATATCTCGTACTCGGCATCTGCGTGTTCATCTTTATTATCGGTCTTTTAAAAACAGGCGGATTTAACCGCGACACCGCGCTCCAGTCGTTCATGCTCGCCGTATCATTGGCGGTCGCCGCGATACCCGAGGGGCTTGCGGCGGTCGTGACTATCGTGCTTTCGATGGGCGTGACCAAAATGTCCCGCCGCAACGCGATAATCCGCAAGCTGACCGCGGTTGAAACGCTCGGCTGCACGCAGGTTATATGCTCCGATAAGACCGGCACGCTTACGCAGAACAAAATGACCATCGTCGAGCACTCGACCTCCGACGAGGAGCTGCTCGCGACGTCGCTTGCACTCTGCTCTGACGCAGAGCTCAACGAAGCGGGCGTGGCGGAGGGCGACCCCACGCAGAACGCGGGCGTCAACTATGCAATGTCGCTCGGACTGCCCAAACCGCAGCTCAAAGCCGAATACCCGCGCGTCGCCGAGATACCGTTCGATTCCATGCGCAAGCTGATGACGACTATTCACAAGACCAAAAGCGGGACGGTCATCCAGCATACGACAGGCGCGCCCGATGTGGTTATCGACCGCTGCAACCGCTATTTGCAGGACGGAAAGATCCTGCCCATGACGGAGGAGAAAAAGTCCTTCTACAAGTCCGAAAACAAACGGCTGGCAAGCAAGGCGCTGCGTGTGCTCGCCGCATCGTATACCGAGCTGCCGTCGGTGCCGGTGCAGCTTGACCCGGCGGCGCTTGAGCGCGACCTGATATTCATCGGTCTTGTCGGCATGCTCGACCCGGTGCGTGAGGAGGTCCCGGCTGCCATCGACCGCTGCCGCGAGGCAGGCATACGCCCGATAATGATTACCGGCGACCATCGCGACACCGCCGCCGCAATCGCAAAGCAGCTCGGAATGATAACAAACGACGACGAAGCGATCACCGGCGCGGAGCTTGACGCGATCACCGACGAGGATTTTGCGGAGCTTGTCACCCACTATTCAGTTTATGCGCGCGTGAAACCCGAGCACAAGGTGCGCATAGTCAACGCGTGGCGCGCCCGCGGCATGGTTACCGCCATGACAGGCGACGGCGTAAACGACGCGCCCTCGATAAAGAGCGCCGATATCGGCGTCGGCATGGGCATCACGGGCACGGACGTGACAAAGAACGTCGCCGACATGATTTTGGCCGACGACAACTTCGCGACGATCGTATCCGCCGTCGAGGAAGGCCGCCGCATATACGACAACATACGCAAATCGATACAGTTTCTGCTTTCATCCAACCTCAGCGAGGTTATAGGAATATTCGCAGCCACGCTGATGGGCTTCATGCTGCTTAAACCTATCCATATCCTGTTCATCAACCTTATCACCGACTCGCTGCCGGCGCTTGCGCTGGGCATGGAAAAGGGAGAGCCTGACATCATGAAACGCCCGCCGCGCAGTTCCAGAGAGGGCATATTCTCGGGCGGTGTCGGCATCAGCGTATTCTATCAGGGTTTAGCCGTATCGATACTGACGCTGCTTGCGTATTTCGTCGGCCATTTCCTGGAGTACGGAAGATGGGAGATCGCAGAAAGCGCGGACGGCATGACAATGGCGTTTCTGACCATGTCTATGGCGGAGATATTCCATTCCTACAATATGCGCTCGCATAAAGGTTCGATATTAACACTCGGCACGCATAATTTCTACCTTTTCGGAGCGATGGCTTTTTCGCTGGTGCTTACCGCGGTGGTTATAAATGTCGAGTTCTTAAGTAACCTTTTTGCACTTAAACCCATCCTTCCGCACGAGTACTTTATCGCGCTGGGTCTGGCGTTCCTCATCATCCCGATTGTTGAGATTGTGAAGTTCTTCCACCGGCTTTACGACAAGCAAAAGGCAAAAAAGCAGGCTGAAACAGCGGCTGCCCATTGAAAATCCGTGTAAAGCAATACTGCTAAAGGCTCATTTATATGCTGACACAATATTGCGGTTTATATATGAAAACACAGTAAGACTGTATAAATGCACAGCCCGGACAGCTGCGGGCTGTGCATAATTTGTCACTCTGTACAGTTGACTTTATCCCGCTTATGGAGCATAATGACAGCAGTGTTACGGAAATTTTAATATAACGGAAAGGCGGTAACAATTATGGCTGACAAAATCAGAATCGCCATTTGCGGCACGGGCGGAATCGCTCACGCGCATATGGACCGGTATAAGAAGTTTGAGGATGTCGAGATAGTCGGCGCCTGCGACATAGTACCCGGCAAGGCGAGGGCTTTTCTGGACAGGTACGGGCTGAACAACGTGCCCGCGTTCGAGAGCGTAAACGAGATGGTCAAAAACGTGGAAATGGACGGCGCGAGCGTCTGCACCTATAACACCACGCACGCCGAATGTACGATAGCGCTGCTTGAGTCGGGCGCGCATGTGCTCTGCGAGAAACCCATGTCGTTCACGCTTGCAGAAGCGGTCGAGATGGTGCGCGCCTCGCGCAAAACCGGCAAGTTCCTCACGATAGGATTCCAGCCGCGCTTCGATTTCATGCGCCAGCGCGTCGACAGCATCATTCAGTCGGGCGTGATTGGCAAGGTTTACTATGTTCAGAGCGGCGGCGGCCGGCGCAGGGGTATCCCGGGCGGAACATTTGTCGATGCAAGCAAGGCGGGCTTCGGCTGTCTGGGCGACATCGGCTGCTACTCGATCGATGAGTGCCTGCACGCGATCGGTTATCCGAAGCCGCTGACCGTGTCGGCTATCGCGACCGACTATTTCGGCAAGAACCCAAAATACTGGTCCAACCCCGAGAACTTCAACGTCGACGATTTCTCCATCGCTCTGGTGCGTATGGAGGGCGACGTAACGTTTGTGTTCAAACAGTCGTGGGCAATGCATGCCGATACGCTGGGCGACACGCTGTGGCTAGGAACAGAGGGCGCGATAAAGATTAAAACCGGCTTTGACGAGATGAGACGCCCGTCGAGAGTGATGTATTTCACAGACATCAACGGCCAGCATGTGGATTCGTATATCGAAGGCAATGTGCCGTTCGACGCGTATACAACCATACGACCGATGGATATGTGGGACGGCAAGATGAGAAGCTTTGTGGATGCCGTCAAGACGAACGGACCCGCACCCGTACCGGGCGAGGAGATTCTCTATAACCAGGCGATTTGCGACGGTATCTACCGTTCGGCAAAACTGCACAGGGAAGTGGAGATAGAAATTCCCGAAATCTAAAACCAAATAAAAATTCGCCGCTCCCCGGACAACTCCGGAGGGCGGCGTTTTGTCTTTTGCGTTGGCTAATAAAGGACAGTCGATAAGATTGCATTATCTATTGTTTAGCTAGCAGTGCAATGAAAAAGCGTAGTAAAACTCAAGCCGACCGAGGGGTAAGGGACCCGTAGGTCGGAGCGGGTTGCGATGTATTTACTCTATGCAGGCGGCGCAGCACAGAGCAACCGGAATACGAATACGCCCGTTGCACGGTACAAACGAAAGGAGATATACAAGCAAAACAGTGCATAGAAGTTTTTGAGGGGTGTGGGGGACTTTTTCCAAAAAGTCTCCCGCAAAATCTCTTGTCAAACATCAAGACTACAACTTTATTTCAGGCCTATATATCTTCAGC
>JAPXNL010000072.1:1766-3697 GCA_033808535.1 Clostridia bacterium | reverse complement strand
CGTTTAGCTGGAGTAGATACGCCATCATCTGTGGGCCGGCCATGAGCTGCCCGAACCACGGCTTGCCGTAATCGGCGGGCTGACCGAGAAACTCCCGCACCCGCTCGGCGTCAACAAGCAGATTCAGCGGCTCGGCGGGGTTTTCTATGACCGCGCGCAGCCGATCTCTCAGTATGCTCTCATAGCCGGGGTTGTAGGTCTTGGGATACGGGCTTTTTTTGCGATAGAGCAGCTCGGGCGGCAAAAGGTCTGCCGTCGCCGAGCGCAAAAGGTGCTTTTCGACGCCGTCCCTGAACTTGAAATCCCACGGTACGTTGAAAAGGTACTCGATTAAGCGGTGGTCGGCAAACGGCACTCGCGCCTCAAGCCCCGAGTGCATGCTCGCGCGGTCCATACGGTCGAGCAGTGTCTGCATAAACCAGCGCTGATTGAGATACGACACCCTGCGCCTTCTCGCCTCGTCCGGCGGCTCGCCCTCGAGTGTCGGCGCTTCGCGCGCCGATGCCGAGTAGATGTCGCCGATGTATTCGCGCAGGTCAAGCACGCGCCGCATATCATCACGCAGCAGCTCCTCGCGCGCATCTATGTTGCGCGACCAGGGGAATGTGTCGGCAGAAAGCAGCTCCTCGCGGTAGAACCACGGGTATCCTCCGAAAATTTCGTCGGCGCACTCGCCGGTCAGCGCAACCTTGTTCCCGCGCTTGACGAGCCGGCAGAAGTAGAGCAGCGAGGCGTCGATGTCCGCCATGCCCGGCAGGTCTTTTGAGCGCATTGAAACGGTCAGCAGGTCGGCAAGCTCCTCCTCGTCGCACTCGAGATATGTGTGGCGCGTGCCAACACGTTTTAGCATTATATCTACATACGGCCGGTCGCGCTCGGGCTGAAAGGCGTTTGAGACAAAGTATTTGTCGTTGCCCGTGAAGTCAAACGAAAAGGTGTTAAGGTCCGCGCCCTGAGCCGTAAGCTCTTTTGCGGCGACCGCGGTCACGATGCTCGAGTCGATGCCGCCCGAAAGGAAAGCGCAGACCGGTACGTCGGACACAAGCTGCCGCTTTATAGCGTCGCGCACGAGAAAGGACACTTTTTCAACTGTCTCTTCATAACTGTCGGTATGCGGCGCGGCCATAAGCTGCCAGTATCGTTTTATGCGCAGCCCCTCGCCGCCGAACACCACGGTGCAGCCCGGCTCAAGCTCGCTAATGCCCTCGAAAACTCCGCAGCCCGGCGTGCGCGCAGGACCTATGCCGAATATCTCGCGAAAGCTGTCGGCGTTAAGTTTGGGTAAAACGGCGGGATGCGCAAACAGCGCCTTGATTTCCGAGCCGAATATAAGCTCCCCGCCCGCAACAGTGTAAAACAGCGGCTTCACACCCGCCCGGTCGCGGCACAAAAACAGCTCCTGCTTTGCGCCGTCCCAAATCGCAAATGCGAAAATACCGTTGAGCATGCCGGCGCATTTCCCGCCGTAGTGCATGTATGCCTGCAAAATAACCTCTGTATCGCTGGTCGTTTCAAACCTGCAGCCGAGCGACTGCAGCCCCGGTGCAATCTCGTCGACATTGTAAATTTCGCCGTTATAGACGATTGCGTACTCGGAACCGTCTTTGACGCGTATCATCGGCTGGGCGCCGCGCGACAGGTCGCGTATCGAAAGTCGCGTATGCGAGAGCCCTACGCTGCTGCGCAGATACTCGCCGGTCTGGTCGTGCCCTCTGTGCGCGATAGCCTCGCGCATTTTAATAAGAATCTCTCTTTTTTCGGTCTCGCGCTCAGGAGTTTTGGTATAACCTCCGCCCGCAAGTGAAAAACCTGCAATTCCGCACATAAAAATGCTCTCCAAATATAGAATCGGAGCTTCGGCGCAGCCGCACAAGCGCGTCTGCACGCAAAAGCTCCGTTGCTTTTCAGCATTAGTATATGCAAAAAACGTG
>JAPXNL010000072.1:0-1756 GCA_033808535.1 Clostridia bacterium | reverse complement strand
TATATGCGCTATTAATTTCACACGCAGGCGAATGCAATAACATCAGGTTCCCATTATGGAGCTTCAAAAAAGCAAGAGCAAAATCAGCGCGGGACGACGGTAAAACAAAAAACAAGCCCGTCAAGCTGATTATAGCTTTCCGGGCTTGTCTGGCAGCCGAATAGGGATTCGAACCCCAACAAACAGAGTCAGAGTCTGTCGTGCTACCGTTACACAATTCGGCTATGCGTGCTTATCTCTTTGGCAAAACGTATTATAACACACTCAAAGCCTTTTGTCAACCGAAAAATATAAAATTTTAAAGCTTTTACATATTAAAGTCTACAAACCGACTCGCAAAGCTCTGCAATGTCCGCGCAAACCTTGCCCGCCCTGTCGGCTATAGCGCTGCCGGCGATAGCGTATCCGCCGTATGCCTCTATCATCGGCAGGTCGTTGTAGCTGTCGCCGACAGGAAAAATCTCGTCGGCGGGTACGCCGAACAGTTCGGCGACGCGGGCGATTCCCGTTGCCTTGCTTATACCCTTTTTGACAACGTCCACACAGCGCCCGTTCTGAAATGCGTTGACCTGCGGGTATTTCTCATTTACCGCGTCGGCGTAAGCGAGCGCCGCGTCACTGTCCTTCATGAGCGTTGAAAACTGGCAAAAGCCATCCGTGATTTTATCGCATCTGGCGCGTCCCCAGCTTATTGCGTTATGCGCGCGCGCCTCGTCCTCCAGCAGCGCGGCGACATCTTCGGGCGTGACAATGAATTCCACCAGTGCAGGCGTGCCGTCGAATATCATCGAACCGCTTCCGCAGACTGCAAAGTCAATCGCAAGCCCCAGCTCGCGAGTTACAAACTCCGGCAGCTCTCCTCCGCGCCCGGTCACTATGCCGAACAGATTTCCGGCTTCGCGCCATGAGGCTATGGCAGCGCGGTCGCGGTCGGATATAACGCCGCCTCTAATCAGTGTTCCGTCAAAATCGCTTGCGATGAGCTTCATTGAAAAGTACCCCGTAGTTGTTATATGTGAAGATTATATCATATCCGGTCGAAAATAACAAGAACAAATGAACGGGCTGCCACCGCTGTAATAATATTTATAAAAATTATAAATAAAACATTGTAATATTAAAATCAATGTGTTAATATTTTACATAGTCAAAGGAGGGGATTTTATGTTAGACCCTATCAATGGTCGTAACCGCATTATTGCTGCGGGACTTGCTTGGCTGCTGTTTATATCGGTTTTGGCAGCATGCGCCGACAGCGGACGGAAAGCCGATTCAGAGACCGGCGCGGATCTATCCGGTGCAGAAGAAACAGAAGCCGATACACGCGTATACCCCGACTTGCCTGAAATATCTTTTGACGGTTATACATTCAACAGCATGTACTGGGAAGTAGCGGGCTGGTCAAATCTCTATCAGGACGTTTTTTCCGAGGTCGAGACCGGCGACCTGCTTAACGACGCAGTATATCGCCGCAATGCTACAATTGAAGATAAGTACAATGTCAAATTCACCGTAAATTATGTCGACAACCTTCAGTTTGCTACATTCTACAAAAAGTCCGTGATGGCTGCCGACCACGAATTTGACGTGTCCTTTACTCGCGGTTGTGAAGTTTCGGCGGTGTTGTTTGCCGATGTATGCTATGATCTTACCAACCTAAACTACATAAACTGGGATAATCCGTGGTGGGATCAGAACAGTCTTGAAGAGTTTTCATTTTCCGACTATAAATTCTTTGTGACATCAGACATAACGC
>JAPXNL010000071.1:0-11009 GCA_033808535.1 Clostridia bacterium | reverse complement strand
GACAGGCTGTAACCAGCATGCCGTAGGGGTGTACGATCCGGCGATTTTGTCATGTTGCGCCCGAATTTTGATTTTTCATCCGTATCGCCTGTCCGTCGCGCCCGCATCTGCGCGGAGATTTTCACCCCGGAAATCCTGCGCGCAGGCTGTTTCGCCGCCTTTATCCCGGGACGTTTAATATCCCGGACTTCCAATCAATTTATTCAATCGAACGGAGTGATTTTCGCATGGTCAAACCCGTGAAGCTCGGTAGAAACACACGAATGAGCTTTTCCAGGATCGACGAAGCGCTCGAGATGCCGAACCTCATCGAGGTGCAAAAGAAATCATACAAATGGTTTCTTGACGAAGGTCTTATGGAAGTGCTGCGCGATGTTTCGCCGATCACCGACTATTCGGGTAACCTGTCAATCGAGTTTGTCGGATATCACCTCGACCCCACGCCGAAATATCCGGTCGAGGAGTGCAAGGAGCGCGACGTAAACTATGCGGCGCCGCTGCGAGTAACCGTCCGCCTGCACAACAAGACGACCGGAGAGCTTCTGGAACGCGACATTTTCATGGGCGACTTCCCGCTCATGACCGACAAGGGAACATTTATTATAAACGGCGCGGAGCGGGTCATCGTATCGCAGATTGTGCGCTCTCCCGGAATGTACTACTCGTCGGAGATGGATAAAACGGGCAAGCGGGTATACGCTACCACAATCATTCCGTATCGCGGTGCGTGGCTTGAATACGAAACTGACGCATCCGACGTTTTCTATGTCAGAATCGATAAAAATCGCAAATTGCCGATTACTGTCCTTATCAGGGCACTGGGCATAGAGACGGACAACGATATTATTGCTCTGTTCGGCGATGACGTGAAAATTACAGCAACTCTTGAACGCGACATCTGCCAGACAGAGGCCGACAAAAACGGCACAACCGCCGGCGACGAGGCGCTTAAGGAGATTTATAAAAGGCTCCGCCCCGGTGAGCCCCCGCTCGTCGAATCGGCGCAGATACTTATAAACAACCTGTTTTTCGATCCCAAACGCTATGACCTTGCCGCTGTCGGACGCTATAAGTTCGACAAAAAGCTGGCGATCGGCAGCCGTATCGAGGGCAGCACGCTTGCGCGCCCGGTCATATCTCCCGTAACCGGCGAACTGCTTTTTGAAGCAGGCGAGATTATCGACCGCGAAAAGGCGTCCCGCATCGAGCATGCCGGTGTCAACGAGGTAAACCTCCGGGTCGGCGAGCTGGAAGTGAAAGTGTTTTCAAACGGCATGGTATACCCTGCCGACGTGCTGGGCTATGACCTGTCCGAGATTGGCGTGCGCGAGCGCGTGAAGCTCTCGGTGCTGCTTGAAATTCTTGAAAAATGCGGCGGCGACCGCGATGCCGTCATTGCAGAGTGCAAACTGCGCATCGCGGAGCTCGTGCCTAAATATATAACAAAAGACGACATATTCGCATCAATAAACTATCTCATCTGCCTGTCGCACGGCATAGGCAATGAGGACGACATCGACCATCTGGGCAACCGCCGTCTGCGTTCTGTCGGCGAGCTGCTGCAGAATCAGCTCCGCATCGGCTTTTCCCGCATGGACAAGATCGTCAAGGAACGCATGACTATTCAGGAAAACGAATCGGTCACACCTGAACAGCTTATCAATATCCGACCCATTCTGACTGCAATACGCGAGTTCTTCGGCAGCTCGCCACTTTCGCAGTTCATGGACCAGAACAACCCGCTGGCCGAGCTGACGCATAAGCGCCGTATTTCGGCTCTCGGCCCGGGCGGACTCTCGCGCGACCGTGCATCATTCGAGGTCCGCGACGTACACTATACGCATTACGGCCGCATGTGTCCGATCGAAACCCCTGAAGGTCCCAACATAGGTCTTATCTCATATCTCTCCACCTACGCGCGGATAAATGAATACGGCTTCATCGAGGCGCCATACAGGCGTGTGGATAGTACCACCGGTGTCGTCACAGACGAGATCGTGTATATGACCGCCGATGAAGAGGATAATTATATTATCGCTCAGGCAAACGAGCCGCTCGACGAAAACAACCGATTCGTCAACAAGCGCGTGACTGCCCGTCACCGCACCGAAATCATTGAGATTGACGCGTCCAGAGCCGATTTTATGGACGTATCGCCGAAAATGGTGGTTTCGGTTGCAACCTCGATGATCCCCTTCCTTGAAAACGACGACAACTCTCGCGCGCTTATGGGCGCGAACATGCAGAAGCAGGCGGTCCCGCTGCTTATTCCCGAATCGCCGATCGTCGGAACGGGTATGGAATACAAAGCAGCCATGGACTCGGGCGTTATTGTATGTGCTGACGAGAGCGGCGTTGTCGAGCGCGTTTCCTCCGACGAGATTACAATACGCGGCGACAGCGGGAAAAAGACCACTTATCACCTGATCAAGTTCAAACGCTCCAACCAGGGCACATGCGTGAACCAGCGCCCGATAGTCAATGCCGGCGACAGGGTGCAGAAGGGAGACGTCATCGCAGACGGTCCCGCCACCGCGGAAGGCGAAATCGCGCTGGGTAAAAATGTGCTTGTAGGCTTCATGTCATGGGAAGGCTACAACTATGAGGACGCGGTTTTAATAAACGAAAACCTTGTCCGCAACGACACATACACCTCAATTCATATAGAAGAGTATTCTCACGAAGCCCGCGACACCAAGCTCGGGCCGGAGGAGATCACCCGCGAAATTCCCAACGTCAGCGAAGAAGCGCTCAAGGACCTTTCGCCCGACGGTATCGTACGCAAGGGTACAGAGGTTCATGCCGGCGACATTCTAGTGGGTAAAACCACGCCCAAAGGCGAAACCGAGCTGACCGCGGAGGAGCGCCTGCTGCGCGCTATATTTGGTGAGAAGGCGCGCGACGTGCGCGACACCTCACTTCGTCTGCCGCACGGTGAATCCGGTATAGTCGTCGACGTCAAAGTGTTCTCACGCGAGACACACGACGAGCTGCCGCCCGGAGTCAACAAGGTTGTGCGCGTTTATATAGCACAGAAACGCAAAATCTCGGTCGGCGACAAAATGGCGGGCCGCCACGGCAACAAAGGTGTCGTATCCCGCATACTGCCGCCCGAAGATATGCCGTTTCTGGCTGACGGCACCCCGCTTGACATTGTGCTCAACCCGCTGGGCGTGCCTTCCCGAATGAACATCGGCCAGGTGCTTGAGGTTCACCTCGGCATAGCGGCGAAAAGGCTTGGCTGGAAGGTCGCAACCCCGGTGTTCGACGGCGCAGGCGAGAATGATATTATCGAATGTCTGAAGATGGCAGGCATGAGCGAAACCGGGAAAATGACACTTTACGACGGCCGCACCGGCGAGCCGTTTGATAACCCCGTCACTGTGGGCATCATGTACTACCTCAAGCTGCACCACCTCGTGGACGACAAGATTCACGCACGCTCCACCGGTCCGTATTCGCTTGTCACCCAGCAGCCGCTGGGCGGCAAGGCGCAGTTCGGCGGCCAGCGCTTCGGCGAAATGGAAGTCTGGGCGCTTGAAGCATACGGCGCGGCGTATACGCTGCAGGAGATCCTTACGGTCAAGAGCGACGACACCACGGGACGCGTCAAGACCTACGAGGCGATCGTTAAGGGCGAGAGCATACCCACGCCCGGCGTGCCCGAATCGTTTAAGGTGCTTGTCAAGGAGCTTCAGTCGCTGTGTCTTGACGTGCGCGTGCTCGACAAGAACGGCAACGAGATCGAGCTGTCGTCACTCAACGAAGAGGACTATGAAACGCCGAACTATATCACCGAGGAGGATATCGGCGAAGCTGTCAACGATACAGGCACAGCTGACGGCATGTATGAGGAGGAAGTCGAAGATGATATCTTCGACGACGACTCCGATATGCTTGACGACGATGATATCGCTCTCGGCGACGATGATAGCTTCGACAACGAGATATAAAGAGGAGAAGCTGGCTTGAAAAATTTACAGAAAGGGAAAAGCGAAGGCGCAGCCGTGCTGCCTGAAACGGCAGCCGTGTGCGTTTTCGCGTGATGCTTGTGATGGAACACAACACGTTTGATTCTATAAAAATCGGACTGGCGTCTCCCAAAATGATCAGAAGCTGGTCGCACGGCGAGGTTAAAAAGCCCGAGACTATCAACTACCGCACGCTGAAAGCCGAGCGAGACGGCTTGTTCTGCGAGCGTATATTCGGCCCGACAAAGGACTGGGAGTGCCTTTGCGGCAGATATAAGAGAACCCGATACAAAGGCAAGATCTGCGAAAAGTGCGGCGTCGAGGTAACCACCAAAAAGGTGCGCCGCGAGCGCATGGGCCACATCGAACTGGCTGCGCCTGTTTCGCATATATGGTATTTCCGCGCGATTCCCTCGCGCATGGGGCTGCTGCTTGACATTTCGCCCCGCCTGCTTGAAAAGGTGCTTTATTTCGCACAGTATATTGTTATAGACCCGGGCAACACGCCACTGCAGAAAAAGCAGCTGCTCACCGAGCGCGAGTACCGCGAAATGTACGAGCGCTATGAAACCGATTTCAGGGTGGGCATGGGCGCTGAAGCCATTAAAGAACTGCTGGCTGAGATAGATATTGACGAGCTTTCCGCGCAGCTAAAGCGTGAGCTTGCCTCGGTCACAGGCCAGAAGAAGCTGCGCATTATAAAGCGTCTGGACGTCGTCGAGTCGCTGCGCAAGTCGGGCAACCGCCCCGAATGGATGATCCTCGAAGTTATCCCGGTCATTCCCCCGGATATACGCCCGATGGTTCAGCTCGACGGCGGGCGCTTTGCCTCATCCGACCTAAACGATCTCTACCGCCGCGTCATAAACCGCAACAACCGCCTGCGCAGGCTCATGGAGCTGTCTGCGCCGGACATCATTATCCGCAACGAGAAACGCATGCTTCAGGAAGCGGTCGACGCGCTCATCGACAACGGACGCCGCGGCAAGCCCGTGACAGGTCCGTCCAACCGGCCGCTGAAGTCGCTTTCCGAGATGCTTCGCGGCAAGCAGGGACGTTTCCGTCAGAACCTGCTGGGCAAACGCGTTGACTATTCCGGACGTTCGGTTATCGTTGTCGGTCCCGAACTTAAAATCTTCCAGTGCGGTCTGCCGAAAGAAATGGCGCTGGAGCTGTTCAAGCCCTTCGTTATGAAGCGGCTGGTTGAAACGCAGAAGGCGTCCAACATCAAGGACGCGAAAAAGAAAGTCGAGCGCGTGGCGCCCGAAGTCTGGGACGCGCTTGAAAATGTCATCACCGAGCATCCCGTGCTGCTTAACCGCGCGCCGACGCTCCACCGCCTCTCAATACAGGCGTTTGAGCCAGTCCTTGTGGAAGGCCGCGCGATAAAGCTGCACCCGCTGGTCTGCAGCGCGTTCAACGCCGACTTCGACGGCGACCAGATGCCGGTGCACGTTCCGCTTTCCGCGGAAGCACAGGCTGAAGCGCGTTTCCTCATGCTTTCGGCTAACAACCTGCTCAAACCCGTGGACGGCCGTGCCGTCACGGTGCCGTCGCAGGACATGGTGCTCGGCTCATACTACCTGACGATCGACCGAGAGGGCGAGCCGGGCGAGGGCCATTTCTTCCGCGATTTCAACGAAGCTGTCATGGCTTATGAAAACGGCTATCTGAGCCTGCACGCGCCGATTAAGGTGCGAATCACGCGTGAAATCAACGGCCAGCAGGTTTCGGGCATCATTTCCGCCACGCTCGGCCGCATGATCTTTAACAATACAATACCTCAGGATCTCGGATTTGTGGATCGCAGCGATCCGGAAAAACAGCTTGACCTTGAGATAAACTTCGTGGTAACCGCCGCAGAGCTTGGCTCGATTGTCGACCGCTGCATCAAGCGGCACGGCGCATCCGTTACCGCCGCCGTGCTTGACAACATCAAGAGCATGGGCTTCAAGTACTCCACCAAGAGCGCGATATCAATCTCCATTTCGGATATTGCAGTGCCGCCGGAGAAAAAAGAGATGATCGCGACTGCGGAAAAGAAGGTGGAGGAAATCTATCGCCTGTTCCATCGCGGTATGCTGACCGAGGAGGAGCGCTATAAAAACGTGCTCCAGATCTGGGATCAGACCACAAAGGACGTCACGACCGCGCTGCAGAATACACTTGACCGGTTCAATCCGATTAAGATGATGAGCGACTCGGGCGCGCGCGGAAGCATTAAGCAGATGCGCCAGCTTGCGGGTATGCGCGGACTTATGTATTCGGCAACCGGCCGCACGATGGAAATCCCGATTAAATCGAACTTCCGCGAAGGTCTTAATATCCTTGAATACTTCATCGCCGCACGCGGCGCGCGCAAGTCGCTGTCCGATACGGCGCTGAAGACAGCCGACTCCGGATACCTGACACGCCGTCTTGTCGACGTTGCGCAGGATGTCATAATCCGCGAGGTCGACTGCGGCACCGACCGCGGCATCTGGGTTTCGGCGATCACCGACGGCTCCGAGGTTATCGAGCCGCTGCGTGACAGGCTGATAGGCCGCTACACGGCCGGTCAGGTTGTAAATCCCAAAACCGGTCAGGTAATAGCTGAAGACAACGTCATGCTCAGCGAGGAGCAGGTTTCGCAGATCATAAAAGCGGGCATTGAGCGCGTTTATATCCGCTCAGTCTTTGAATGCAAGTCAAAGCACGGCGTCTGCGCGCATTGCTATGGCTCCGACCTTGCGACCGGAATGCCGGTAAATGTAGGCGAATCCGTGGGTATAATCGCGGCGCAGTCGATAGGCGAGCCGGGTACGCAGCTTACGATGCGCACGTTCCATACGGGCGGTGTCGCAGGTACCGATATTACACAGGGTCTGCCGCGCGTTGAGGAACTGTTTGAAGCACGGCGTCCCAAAAATACGGCGATTATGTCCGAGCTTGACGGCGTGGTTTCAATCTCCGATGTCAAGCGCACGCGCGCGATAACGGTTACAAACCCCGAAACAGGCGAAACTGCGACCTACCAGTCGCCATATGGCGTGCGGATACTTGTAAGCGAAGGCGACACTGTCACGCGCGGTCAGCCGCTCACGGAAGGCCACCTGAGCCCCGTTGACATCACGCGCATAAGCGGTCTCGAAGCTATATACGACTATATCATCCGTGAAATTCAGCGCGTCTACCGCAGCCAGTCGATAGCCATAAACGACAAGCACATCGAAATCATCGTGCGCCAGATGACGCGCAAAGTCAAAATCGAGGATCCAGGAGATACCTACCTGCTGCTCGGCTCGCTTGTGGATATAAACGAGTTCGAGGAAGAAAACGAAGCCATCCAGAAGCGCATAGACGCTGGCGAGCGCACTCTGCGCCTTGCGGTATGCTCACCGGCGCTTCAGGGTATCACAAAGGCTTCGCTGCTCACCGAATCCTTCCTCTCCGCCGCCTCCTTCCAGGAGACGACAAAGGTTCTGACCGAAGCCGCCATCAAGGGCAAGGTCGACCACCTGCGCGGACTCAAGGAGAACGTCATCATAGGCAAGCTGATCCCGGCCGGCACCGGTATGGAGCGCTATCGCAACATCCAGATCGAGCGCGGCGAACCGTACGAGCCGGATAACAATCCGTTTGTCGCCGCGGCGGCGGGTATGAGAATGGCAAGCCTCCCGTCATACGAGGAGGAGCGCGAGGCGGAAAACCGCCTGCTGCGTGTGAACTACGATGACGACCATATCCTCGACATCGACTATGACGAAATGTATGACAGTGACAACGATATAAGCTACGACGACGGGAGCGACGATTTGAGCTAAGTTCTGGATTCTGTAAGATAAGCGGGAGCTTCCGGAAGCGAGACGCTGACCGGAGGCTCCCGCTAAAGATGAAAGCTCATTTTGTCGGGCACCGTGGCATATCACCGCATTTATATAGCATCGCTTTAATTTACGTTGTGCGTAACGCTGAATTTTCCGCTTATTTTTCATAACACTTGACAAAGTCTTTACCGCAGTGGTATACTATATTGTATTTTCATGCGAGATACGTGTTTTTTTTCATGGCAAAAATCCGATTTAGGCTCTATTATGTGCCAATTTTATGTTTTGCCTGAATTTAACCCGGCTCCCATGGGAAATATACATTATATTATAAATTTTCGAAGAAGGAGGAATGGCATGCCAACCTTTAACCAGCTCGTAAAGCACGGGCGCACGGACAAGGCTACCAAATCCAAGGCACCGCTGCTGCAGAAGGGCTTTAACAAGCTCACAAACACACCGTATAACCAGAGCTCTCCCCAGAAGCGTGGCGTATGCACTCAGGTTGGAACAAGAGCCCCGAAGAAGCCGAACTCTGCATTGCGTAAATTCGCAAAGGTCAGGTTGACAAACGAGTACGAGGCGCTCTCGTATATCCCCGGCGAAGGTCACAACCTGCAGGAACACTCGGTCGTGCTTATCAGAGGCGGAAGAGTTCGCGATCTGCCCGGTGTACGCTACCATATCATTCGCGGCACTCTTGACACCCAAGGCGTACAGGGCCGCAAACAGGGCCGCTCCAAATACGGCGCCAAGGCCGACAAGAAGAAATAAGCTATCGGTCTGAATATTTCCGTCACGCAGCGGTTAACGAAGATTTATAATATAATTTATATTTTTATATAGAGTAATCGTGTTAACCTCTCCGTGCAACAACGAAACCCTGTTTTCGAGTACCTGTGATAACATTATTTATAATGAAGGAGGGAAGTACAGTGCCGAGAAGAGGTAAAATATCCAAGAGAGACGTACTGCCGGATCCGCTTTATAACTCAAAACTGGTTACAAAGCTCATCAATAACCTGATGTACGACGGCAAGCGCGGCGTGGCTCAGAAAATCGTTTACGATGCATTTGCTCTTGTAGAACAGAAAACAGGCAAAAACCCGCTTGAGGCATTCAATGCGGCGCTTGAGAATATCATGCCTGTATTTGAGGTCAAGGCAAGACGCGTCGGCGGTTCGACATATCAGGTTCCCATGGAAGTCAGGCCGGAACGCCGGCAGACGCTCGGTCTGCGCTGGCTGCGCACATACTCGCGTATTCGCGGGGAGCGCACCATGGCAGAGAAACTCGCAGCCGAAATAATCGACGCTATGAATAACACCGGCGGCGCGGTTAAAAAGCGCGAGGATACTCACAGAATGGCAGAATCCAACAAGGCTTTTGCCCACTATAAATATTAAAATAAGATATCAGATTATTAGTTGGCTTTCCTGCCGGATGGTTTTATCTGGCCTTCCGGCTGGGAAGTTCAGCCTGTACAGAATAAGGAGAAGAAATATTAATGCCGAGAGATTATCCTCTTGAGCGGACACGCAATATCGGCATCATGGCGCATATAGACGCCGGAAAAACCACGACAACCGAACGTATACTTTTTTATACGGGGGTCAACTACAAAATGGGCGAGACCCATGACGGCTCCGCTACGATGGACTGGATGGAACAGGAACAGGAGCGCGGAATAACAATTACATCTGCTGCTACTACCTGTTATTGGCGTAATCACCGTATAAATATCATTGACACCCCCGGGCATGTTGACTTTACCGTTGAAGTTGAACGCTCCCTTCGTGTGCTGGACGGTTCGGTCACGGTTTTCTGTGCCAAAGGTGGCGTGGAACCGCAATCTGAAACAGTATGGCGACAGGCCGACCGTTATGGCGTGCCGCGCATGGCATATATCAACAAAATGGACATCACGGGAGCAAACTTCTATCACGTCATCGACATGATGAAGGAGCGTCTTAAAGCTAATCCCCACCCCATCCAGCTTCCTATCGGTTCCGAGGAAAATTTTCGCGGTATTATTGACCTGATCAATATGGAGGCCGACGTTTATTACGACGACCTCGGCAAAGACTTGAGAGTTGAACCAATTCCGGCTGATATGCTTGAGCTGGCGGAAAAATACCGCGCGCAACTTATAGAAGCAGCAGCCGAAACCGATGAAACTCTGTTTGAAAAATACTGCAATGGCGAGGAGATTGGAAGAGACGAACTTGTCAAGGCTATCCGTGCAGCCACGATTGCAAACAAGATTGTACCCGTGTGCTGCGGCACTTCGTACCGCAATAAAGGTATACAGAAACTGCTCGATGCGATAGTTGACTATTTGCCGTCACCGCTTGACATCCCGCCGGTTAAGGGCACCGATCCCGACACGGGCGAGGAAATCGAGCGCAAGGTTGATGACAATGAGCCGTTTTCCGCTCTTGCATTTAAGATCATGACTGACCCGTTTGTGGGTAAACTCTGCTATTTCCGGGTATATTCCGGACAAATGGCAGCCGG
The DNA here is from genome assembly GCA_033808535.1 of Clostridia bacterium. Lineage (GTDB taxonomy): Bacteria > Bacillota > Clostridia > Oscillospirales > CAG-272 > DTU078. The sequence continues at coordinate 715 of JAPXNL010000071.1, read as the reverse complement.
CAGCATTGTGTATAACTCGACAAAGCGCAGTCGCGAGCGTCTTGGCCGCCTGCTTCAGATGCATGCAAACGAGCGCCGCGATATCGACATCATTGCAGCGGGAGATATAGCCGCGGTAGTCGGCGTTAAAAACACCACCACCGGTGATACACTCTGCGACGAAGAGAACCCTATAATCCTCGAGACAATGGTGTTCCCCGAGCCTGTCATTCGCGTTGCCATAGAGCCGCGCACCAAGGCAGGTCAGGAAAAGATGGGCATTGCGCTTGCAAAGCTAGCGGAGGAAGACCCGACATTCCATACCTACACGGATCAGGAAACCGGACAGACCATTATCGCCGGTATGGGCGAGCTGCATCTTGAAATTATCGTCGACCGTCTGCTGCGCGAATTCAAAGTCGAAGCAAATGTCGGCAAACCGCAGGTTTCTTACAAGGAAACCATCCGCAAGCCGGCTGATACCGATGTAAGATACGTGCGTCAGAGCGGCGGTAAAGGTCAGTATGGCCATGTCAAAATTAAAATTGAGCCCAACGAACCCGGTAAGGGTTACGAGTTTGTCGACAATATTGCCGGCGGTGTGATTCCGAAGGAATATATTCCAGCCGTCAATGCCGGTATACAGGGCGCTATGCAGACCGGTGTGCTTGCCGGATACAATGTTGTGGACGTTAAAGTCAATCTGTACGACGGAAGCTACCACGAAGTCGACAGC
>JAPXNL010000070.1:0-11338 GCA_033808535.1 Clostridia bacterium | reverse complement strand
CGCTTGATGATGGTGCAGCACCACGCCGTTGAGTATCACCGTTACATAGGCAGGGCTGACCAGCCTGTCACCGTCGAAACGCGGGGCGGTGAACAGGATGTCATAGGTCTGCCATTCGCCCGGCTTGCGGCAGGCATTAACCAACGGGGGATACTGCCCATAGATGGCGCCCGTTGTGCCGTCGGCATAGGTGGGGTTGTCATAACAATCAAGCACCTGGATTTCGTACAGGCCCATCAGGAACACGCCGCTGTTACCGCGCCCCTGGCTGTCTCCCTTGACGACGGCGGGAGCGGCCCATTCGAGGTGAAGCTGGCAATCGCCAAACTCGTCGCGGGTGACGAGGTTGCCGGCGCCGGGGGTGGCCACCAGCACGCCGTTCTCTACCTTCCAGCGCGATGGCTGGCCTTTACCGTCGTGCCACCGCTCGAGGTTGGTGCCGTCGACGATGTTGAGAATCACGTCGGGCCGCTCGCCGATGAGATAGTTGCGCGCGACGACCTCCTCCAGCGTGTAGGGCGAAAGCGAATATATGCCCGGCAGGTCGGTTATTATCACGTCTTCGCGCTTTTTCAGCCTGCCTTCCTTTTTCTCAACTGTGACGCCCGGCCAGTTGCCCACAAACTGGTTCGAGCCGGTCAGCGCGTTGAACAGCGTGGTTTTGCCGCTGTTGGGGTTGCCCGCCAGCGCTATTGTGATTGTATCCTTCATTGCTTCCCTCCGGTTCCGGCGGCACTGACCTTCCGCCGCATATTCCCGCCGGTTAGTTGCCACTAACCGCGGGCGTGATTTACAGGGGGCGCCGTCCCCCTTGCAGATATTATTCGACTTCTATCATTTCGGCGTCGGATTTCCGCAGCGACAGCTCGTATCCGCGCACGGTGACCTCGACCGGGTCGCCGAGCGGCGCGACCTTGCGCACGGTTACATCCACGCCGCGCGTGATGCCCATGTCCATTATGCGGCGTTTGACCGGTCCCTCGCCGTGCAGCTTTTTGACGCGGACGGTGCCGCCGATTTTCGCATTTTTGAGTGTGTTCATATTCCCCTCCGCCAATGCTTACACCATGATTTTACCGGCCATCGCCCGGCTTATCGCGACCCGCGAATCCTTGATATTCACAATCAGGTTGCCGCCGGCCTCGCTTATGATGCGGACGCTCCCGCCCGGCACAAAGCCCAGGTTCTCAAGGTGTTTTTTGACCTCCGGCGTTCCGCCGACTTTCTTTATTATGTTATCCTCGCCCACTCCGGCAAACAGCAGCGGCATCATCGAGTCACCCTTTCATGTATCAGTAAGTTATGACTAACTGTGTGTTATTATAATCGATCAGACGGCGCATAACCTGTCGGATTATCTCTATGGCATCGGTTAGTCGCCACTAACCACTAATATATTATCACTTTAAGAGATAATTGTCAAGTGTTTTTACTATGAATTTGTGCCGGCGGCGCAAATTCGGCAGTATGACAAATAATAGCCGAGTGAAAAGGTATGATTTGAGTGAATTGGTATATATCAGCTGTCTCTCAGGTATCTTCATAAGGTTCAAGATGGACAATTACCTGTGCATTTTTATTTACCGCCGATTTAATGGCATCTTCTATATCATGAACCAATCTGTGAGATTTTTCTATATTCAGTTCAGAATCAACCAATATGTGCAAATCGATATATAAATCACTTATGCTTCCCCTGCTTCTTATATTGTGAGTGTCTTTGACCTCCTCGAAGCTCATAACTATGCTTTTTATAACCTCCGCATCGACAGCCGACTTATCGACCAGCACCCCGCTGTTGCCCTTGAAGATTTCATACGCGGCATAAAAAATAAAGCCGGCGACCACAAGCGATGCAATCGGATCGATTACGGGAGAGACGCCGAGTTTAACGCATATAAGCGTGACCAAAACTCCGACTGACACATATATATCGCTTCTTGTGTGAAGCGAATCTGCGATAAGTATCTGGCTGCCCAGCACCTTGCCCATCCTGTACTCATACACGGCGACCAATATGTTAACCACCAATGTAAAAATCAGTACGACAAGGCTGGTGACTGTGATTTCGGGCACAACGGGATTTCCCAGCCGGCTGACAGCGCTTGTTATAATCTTAACTCCGGCGGCAAAAAGCATGGCGGAAATGAATAAACCCGCCATGGTTTCGAATTTGTTATGCCCGTACGGGTGACTGTCGTCCTTCGGTTTGGAAGCGAAAATTATGCCGATCAGCCCGACAATGTTTGACGAGCCGTCTGACATCGAATGAAGCCCGTCCGCGGTCATACTCGTGCTTTTTACAATCAAACCGATGACAATTTTGAGCGCAGCCACAAGCAGATTGGCTGTTAAAATTACAGCCAGCACCCGTTTCACTTTTTTATAGCTGTTTTCCATTATAAGCTCCTTTTTGGCAGAATAAAAAAATCCATGAGACATGTAAAATGTCCCATGGATCCTTAAATCCACTGTCTTTGCGACCCGGCCCCACACGCACTTGGCGCATCGCCTGCTCATTTATAGCTATTATACGGCATCTGTATGTAACTTGTCAAGTGCAATTTATTTTATACTTGTCGGTCACTGCAAACCGTGGGGGTTTGCAATGTAAGTATCGGCGGATTTGCAATCTAATCTTCTTTTACATACGGCCTTTCGTCTCTTACATACACCACATGCCCTTTGTTTTGCACCAGTCCGATTGATTCATAAACTCGCTCCTCCGCGCCCTCCACGGCGTAGGCTGTGACGAACGTATTTCCGAGCTTCCTCAGTTCGTCAATCAGCAGCTCTCCCATCCGTTTTGCTATGCCGTATTTGTCGGACTCGATTATCGAGCCGTTTTCATACTCTAAGTTGTCGCCCTGCAGCTCGCATTCCAGGCAGAATTCCATTATCTCGGCGGACAGGCCGTCAAACATCGCGCGGATGATTCCGACAAGCTTGTCCCCGTAAAACGCCGCGACAATGTAAGGATTATATTTCAGCGGTTTCACGGCAGCCTCTTTGCCGTGTCCCACCTCGCAGATATCGTTTCGCACGTAGAAATCCCAAAGCTGGTCGTCCGTGATTTCGGGCTGGTATTTTATCACGATTTTGCTTATATCCATATTGTTCACCTCATAACCGCCTCCTGTCACGCAAACGGCAGCAAATCTCTTTTCAGTTGATATTTTTTATTTATTGCTCTTTAAGAGCTGCCTCGATTGCATTTTTCAAATGACAGGCAAGCGACGCCGTCTCCGCCTCAAGCCCTTCCCAGCTGTCGGAACACTCTCCGAGATAGGCTTTCCGGGTAAGATCGAGCAGCTTTGCATGTTCGGCGGAAAGCCCGGACATTGCCCACTCCGCCGCCCGGTCCTTTGAGGCAAAATCGCCGGTGGAGGCGGTCAAAAGCATCCTCGCCAAAGTCAGAATCACGTTGCGTTCGTCGCCTTTCAGCCAGTCGAGCAGCCCCGGCAGCGATTCTCTCATCGCTTTGCGGATATCCGCCATCGGCACAGGCGCGAGCACATCGGCAGCCGCCGGACCGTACAGGCTGATATTGTACCGCCTTACCTGCGCAAGCAGTATTGCAAGATCAGGGTTGTGTTCAGGCGCAGGGATTGCACCCTGTTCAAACTGCGCCCTCAGCCACTCGCCGTACATATACTCCTGTCTCGGCGGATAGCGCCACGGGACAACTTCATGCCGGTTTATGACCGTGACCTCAAGCGGCCTCACTCCGTCTGCGTTACCGGGTTTGCGCGATATTTGCATCAGCCTGTCCGTCAGTGCTTTGCGTGCCGCGTCGGACAGGCTTTGGTTTGTCACCGCCAGTATATCCACATCGCTTTCCCTGCGCAGACCTGCCATTGCGGCGGAGCCGTACAGATATACCGCCACCAACATGCCATCGAGCAGCTCTGCTATTGTGTTCAGCGCCTTTGATGCTTCTATGGGTATTGGTTTGTTATTCACGGATGACTCCTTTTTCCAGTCTGTTGCATTACGTCATCAATTTTAAGTCAGCGTTATCTCCCTCACCACGCGGTACTCCCCCGCTTTGCCGGAACGGGAGACGCCTATAACAAACCGTTTGCCGTCATATTTACGGGTACAGGCTCGGATGAGAGGGCGGAGTACGCCCGGTTCACTTTTGCCGGGTCGTCGTCAAGAAACAGCGAGATGTGGTACATAAAGTCGCTGTCAAATATATGTGCGCCTGTGCCGTATTTCTGCGAAAGCGAATCGACCAGCCAGCTATGGATTTCCCGCAGCCGGGGGCAGGTTTTTATTTTCAGCCAGACAATGTTTCTGAAATTTTCAATCCCCTGTACTTCGACCGTGAACGGGGACAATGACCCTAAATACCGTGCGATATATTCTATAATTTCCTCGCATATCAAATCGTCAGCAGGAAAAGACATGCGCAGCGAGATATGCAGCGGCAGTGTCAGCGCGCTGTTCGCGGAGTTTAGGGAGTTTGTCACTTCGCTTGCCTTTTTTCTTAGCTCTGCAAGCTGGCTGTCTACATCAATCGCTGTTCAGATATACATAATCGGTCCTCACCTGAATCTGCAAAAATGTCCCCGGCGGGCGCGGCGGGTACCCATGTTGCGAAAAGCGTCTTGCGCACGCGGAATGTTCCGGGCGGGCGTGGGCGGGTTACTTTAATATATTGGTCTTTCTTGCCTGCGGGAAGAGCTGTTCGCCGCGGGCGATGAGGTAGTCGGCGACGAGCGCGACGAGGTTGACGTCGGTGCACATTGTGGCGGCTATATACTGCGCGGTGTAGCCGTATTTGGCCATGGCGAGCACCTCCTCGCTGTCGAGCAGCAGCAGCGCGGCGAACATATTCGCCTCGTACTCCATCTTGCTTTCGACGCCGAACAGCAGTGTGTCGTTTAGGATGTCGAGCTTTGCGCGCGCGCGGTGGAGCATGTCGTGGCCGAGCTCATGCGCGCAGACGATGCGGCGCATGGGCTTGTCGAGCGACGAGTTGACGAATATGAACCTGCTGCGCTTGATGACCTTGTACATGCCCTTGAGGTTTTTGAAGTCGTCGGCGAGCAGGACGTGTACGCCTTCCGCGCGCGCGATTTCGAACGGATCGCGCGACTTTCGGCGTTTGACGAGTGTTTGCGCGACTTGCGCTATATGTTCGGTCACTGAGTACCCCCGCGGTTATTTGTTTTTGCCGTACTTTTTGGCTTCGTCCTTTGCGATCCAGTACGCCTGGGTAAGCGCGCGCATCGCGGCGTCGCGGTCTTCGTCGGTTAGCTCGCCGCCCGCGAACAATGCGGACACGCCCTCGACCAGCCTGCGGAGCTCGCGGCTTGCGTCTGCGCCGCCGCGCCTATGCGCGTCGAGTATCAGCCCGCCCTCCTCGCCCAAGAGCTGCTCGCTGGTGGTGTAGAGCGCATCCGCGAGCTTGACGGCGATGGCAAGGCTGCTGGGGTAGCGCTTGCCCGACTCGTAATATTGCACCGTGCGCGGCGTTACCCCCGCGATTGCGGCGAGTTGAGCCTGCGTGTAGCCCTTCTGTTCGCGTAAATTGCGAAGCCTCTGCGCAAATGTCATATTTATCCCTCCCGTGTAATGCGAATCCCTGTTCGTGTATTAAGTATACACGTTCGCCGCGCGTGTGTCAATATGTTGTTCTCAATATTTTACATATTATATAACTTTAAATAACTGCAGAGGGATGTGACGCAGTGACTTTTGACCGTTGGAGACGCGACAACGCGACTTATCGAAAAACAGAAGCTCCCGCGGGTGGAGATACCGCCGGACACCACCGGCGGTGTCGCTAACGGATAGGTATTCTACCCGTTAAGCGACTGACGCCGCCGGGGGAGGCGTCACCGACGCTACCTTTGGGTGTTAAAAAATCATCCTACCTCTCTATTAAGACAATGTCAATTTTTTGTAGCTAATTTTTCCTTTTTTATTTACATCTATGTTTTAATTTTACATAGAAAATTACTGACTGATATGTTATTATAAAACTAATTGAAAGATTTTACTAATAGACTAAAAGATAAGGAAATAACTGCTTTGCTGAAACTTGTCAACATCGTCAAGCGCTATACCGCCGGCAGCACTAGCGTCGAGGCGCTGCGCGGCGTTTCGATCAACTTCCGCAAAAACGAGTTCGTGTCGATCCTCGGCCCGTCGGGCTGCGGAAAAACCACGCTGCTTAACATAATCGGCGGGCTCGACCGCTACAACTCCGGCGACCTCGTGATAAACGACCGCTCCACAAAGGAATACACCGACTCCGACTGGGACGACTACCGCAACCGCTCGATCGGATTTGTGTTCCAAAGCTACAACCTCATCCCGCACCAGAGCGTGCTGGCAAACGTCGAGCTGGCGCTCACACTGTCGGGCGTGCCCAAAGCCGAGCGGCGCAGGCGCGCGACCGAAGCGCTCGAGTCGGTCGGGCTGGGCGATCAGCTCCGAAAAAAGCCCACGCAGCTCTCGGGCGGCCAGATGCAGCGCGTGGCGATTGCGCGCGCGCTTGTCAACAACCCCGACATACTGCTCGCCGACGAGCCGACCGGCGCGCTCGACACTCAGACCAGCGTGCAGGTCATGGACATACTCAAGGAAGTGGCGCGCGACCGGCTGGTTATCATGGTCACGCACAACCGCGAGCTTGCCGAGCGCTACTCCACACGCATAATCAGCCTGCTCGACGGCCGGGTGACCGGCGACACCGACCCCTTTGACGGCGAGGAGGCGCCTCCCGCGCCCGCCGCTAAGCGCGCGAAAAAGCGGAGGCGCGAGACCTCGATGTCGTTTTTCACGGCGCTCAACCTGTCGCTGGACAACCTGATGACAAAGCTGACGCGCACACTGCTCACCGCGTTTGCGGGCAGCATCGGCATCATCGGGATCGCTTTGATTTTGGCGCTGTCGACCGGCGTGCAGAAATATATCGACGACGTGCAGCGCGACACGCTCTCGTCGTACCCGATCACGATTGAGGACGAGCAGGCCGACATAAACTCGATTATGGCGGCGCTGGGCGAGGTCGCAAGGGCTAACTCTGGCGACGATCAGCCCGCGCACGGCGACGACGCGATCTACTCCGACTCGAGTATATACGAGCTGTTCAACGCGGTGTTCCACCCGGAGATAACGAAGAAAGACCTGACCTCGTTCAAAGCCTATCTTGACGACGAGCTTGCCAAGAAGCCGGGCTCAGGCGGGCTGCGGGACGTCGTTTCGTCGGTGCAGTACCTCTACGGCGTGAGGTTTGACACCTATGTAAAGAGCCCCGACGGCGAATGGGTCAACACCGACATGAGCGATGCGTTCAGGTCGCTGTCGTCCGGCGCGTCGAGGCAGTCGTCCGAGCTGCAGTCGCAGTTTTCAAGGGTCAGGCTGTGGCAGGAGCTGATGCCCGGCAAGGACGGCGCGCTGATATCCGACATGATTTACGACCGGTACGAGCTTGTCCACGGCGAGTGGCCAAAACAGGCAAACGAAGTCGTGCTAATTGTCGGCAGAAACAATGAGATATCCGACATCGCGTTTTACTCGCTGGGGCTGATGACAGGCGACGAGATAAACAAAATCGTGTCGGCGGTCATGAAACGTGAGCATATCGAGGTGGGCACCCGCAGGCTCGAATACGACGACGCGCTGAACATATCTTTCCGGCTGCTTGCGGCCTGCGACTACTACACCGACACCGACGGCGACGGGATCTGGACAAGCATTAAGGACGACGCCGACGCGCTGGCGCTTGTGGCGGGCAGCGGTTATGAGCTGCGCATATCGGGCATTATCCGGCCCAAGACCGACGCGGCGGCGACCGCGCTGACCGGCGTGTTCGGCTACACATCGGCGCTGACGGATTATCTTATCGAATACACCGAGTCCAGCCCTGTCGTGAAAGCGCAGAGCGCGGCGGAAAACGAAAACTTTGACATACTTACCGGCCTGCCCTTCACTATCGCCGAGACGCAGAACCCGACCGACGAATACAAGGCGGAGCGGATACGCGAGTACTTTGCCTCGCTCGACAACGCGGGCAAAACGAAGCTATACACGCAGATTCTCTCCGAGCCGGGCGAGGAGTATCTGAGCTCCGCGCTGGAGCAGTATACGGCGGAGTACAAAACGCGCGAGAGCATGGAGAAGCTTGTGGCGCAGGCTTACAACATGGACGCCGAGTCGGTCAAAACTTATCTTGAGGAGTACACCGACGACGAGCTGCGCTCGATGATACGCGAGCAGCTTTCGGCGATGATTGTGCAGCAGTACGCCGCGGAGGCGGAGGAGCGCGTGAAGGCGATTATGGCCACGCCGTCGGACGAGGAGCTTGCGGGGATCAAGGCGCAGATAACCGCGCGGCTCACCACCCGCGAGATGAAGGCGGCGTACGTGATAGCCGACTGGTCGAAGAAGACCGACATGCCCGACGACAAAATTATGGCGTACCTGCTCTCGATAAGCGAGGCGGAGCTTGACTCGCATGTGGACGGGATTGCGACCGCGGCGGCGAAGGAGTATTACGCGTCCGTGGCGCAGACCGACACCGAGCAGGGGTACGCGAAGGTTGCGGCTGTGTTCGATGCGGAGTACGGCTCGGTGACCGACACGGCGATGCTCGCGCGCTATTATGATCTCTATATGCCGAGAGAGGAGTCGGAGTCGACGCTGGAGGATAACCAGAAGAAGTTCGGCGCGGTTGACACGGCGACGCCGCGCGCGATTAACATATACGCGACGACGTTCGAGAACAAGGACGCGATCGCGGACGAGATTAAGAAGTACAACGACAGCGTGGGCGAGGAGCAGCAGATAGTATACACCGACTATGTGGCGCTGCTGATGTCAGGGATCACGAGCATTATCAACGCGATTTCGTACGGGCTTATCTTGTTTGTGTCGATCTCGCTTGTGGTGTCGTCGATAATGATCGGGATTATCACGTATATTTCGGTGCTCGAGCGCACTAAGGAGATCGGCTTACTGCGTTCCGTGGGCGCGTCGAAGCGGGATATATCGCGGGTGTTCAACGCCGAGACGCTTATCGTGGGCTTCGCGGCGGGCGCGATGGGGATCGGGATATCGCTGCTCTTGTGCATACCGATCAGCGCGCTGATCCACCGGCTGAGCGGCGTGACCGAGCTGAACGCGTTCATCAAGCCCGCGCACGCGATAACGTTGATACTCATCAGCATGGCGCTGACTTTAATCGCCGGCATCATCCCCTCCCGCATCGCCGCCAACAAAGACCCCGTCGAGGCGCTGCGGACTGAGTGATGCGCTGAATATTGTGAATGGGGAAGCGTGTGGGGAAGCTTTTTGGAAAAAGCTCCCCCACGCCCCCGCAAAAACTTATGGACAAGATGGGTATATTGAATTTTGCCGTTATTTGTTGATATTTTCTCCTCTATTCCGCCCATATTTAATGATTTTTACCACGGAATTACACCTTGCACTCCCTGCGCCGCCCTCCGGGTCCCTCACCCCTCAGGCGGCTTGAGTTACCGCAGGGGGATGCAGACAACCATCTGTGCTTGTTATTCTAAGCGGTAGTATAAACTCCTCCGGTTAGCGATACCGTCGGACACCGCCAGTGGTATACGGCTGTATCACTATCCGTCAGAGTTTTTGCCAATTGGGTTTATCTGCGTCTATCTTATTTAATAAACAAAATACTCCCGCTCACGGAGCTGCCGTGACGCGGGAGCGTTTTGTTTTGCGCTGATGAACCGCTTTTATTCGCCTGCTGCTTCCCATTGCCTGAACATGCCTCGGGTCTTCTCGTCGACGACGGCGGAGACCGCGACGCCGTCCTCGCGGTATTCCGGCTCGCCGACAGACGCGAGCTTGTAAAGCCGTGACAGCGCGCCCTGCTCGGAGTGCGGGAAGAAATACCGCACCTCGCGCCGGGTTTCGGCGACAAGCCGCTCGAGCGCCCCGACAAGCGTGGCGATTCCCTCCCCGGTCAGCGCGGAGATAAACAAAATGTTCTCGCGCGGCACCGACCGGTCGGCCAGAAGTGTCGAGCGCCCGTTGTGTTCGACATTCTCCGCGGGCAGGTCGCATTTGTTATAGACGTACAGCGTCGGCTTGCCGCCCGCGCCGAGCTCCGCAAGCAGGCTGCGCGTCACCTCGAGCTGCTTTTCGCGCTCGGGGTCGGATGCGTCGATGACCACAATCAGAAAGTCTGCCAGCGTCACCTCTTCGAGCGTCGATTTGAACGCCTCGACCAGATGGTGCGGCAGATTGCGGATGAATCCGACCGTGTCGGTGAGCAGCAGTTTTGCGCCGCTGGGCAGCTCATACCGCCGTGTCGTGGGGTCGAGCGTGGCAAACAGCTTGTCCTCGGCGAGTATGCCCGCGCCGGTGAGCGTGTTGAGCAGCGTCGATTTGCCCGCGTTTGTGTATCCAGCGATCGCCGCGCGGGGTATGCCGGCGCGTTCACGGCGCTGGCGCAGCAGTGCGCGGCCCGCCTCAACGCGCTCGAGCTCCTCGCGCAGCGCGGCCATGTGCCTGCGCACGTGGCGGCGGTCGGTTTCGAGCTTGGTCTCGCCCGGTCCGCGCATGGCGATATTGCCGCCCTGCTGGCGCGATAGGCTCAGTCCCTGACCGGTCAGGCGCGGCACGGTGTAGTTTAGTTGCGCGAGCTCGACCTGAAGTTTGCCCTCGTTTGTCACCGCGTGCAGTGCGAAAATGTCCAATATCAGCATGCTGCGGTCGATCACGCGCACCTCGAACGGCTCGGACTTTATTTTTTTGCCGGCGGAGGGACGCTTTGCCTGCTCCGGCACGGGCGGCGCGGTGAACCGGTCGCTGCGGTCGCCCTTGTCGCCGGTCCAGATAAGCCCGCCGGGCAAGAGGTCTTCGGGGTTTGTGACCTCCTCGCCGACCGACAGCATATCCTCGAGGTTTTTTATCTGCGACGGCGACAGCTCGCAGTCGAACACGACGAGCTTCACGCTGTTTTTGCGGCAGAGTGTAGCGAGCTCGGCAACCTTGCCGCTGCCGATATAGGTTTTCGGATCTGGGTTTTCCTTGCGCTGCTCGAGCCGGGCCGCGACCCTGCCGCCCGCGGTTTCGAGCAGGCGCTCGAGCTCGTCGAACGACGCGCGGAACTCGTCGTCGGACATTCCGGGCGTTTGCACGCTGACGATTATTGCCTGTTCAAAGTCGTTTATATTTAGTTTATCCTGCATGGTTTTGTTTGTCTCCTTTGCTGTCGTGCCGGCGCGGTCGGGGGTTAAGGTTAGTATATGTTTAAAATTAGGCGGTTAGTTGTTTAGAGAGCGGAATTTTTTTGATATTTTGCGATGGTAAGAGGGGAGTACCCCTCTGGACTCCCCCGACG
>JAPXNL010000069.1:0-11346 GCA_033808535.1 Clostridia bacterium | reverse complement strand
TAAGATTGACGATCCTTTCTGGTTTACTCACCATTTACCATGATAGGTCATCTTCTTATGAATTGCTTTTCTTTTTTGTTAATTCTTTTCTTGCACTTAATATGATAATCCATCGAAGAAAAGAACACAAGAGGGGCGTACCCCTCCGGACTCCCCCCTCACGGGGGAAGGTATCTCCCGCGCCCCCTCTGGGTGCCAAATATGCGTCCGCCGGACACGTGAGGTGTCCGGCGGTATCATTTTAGTTTTCGTCAGCACTCCTTATGGGTGCTGTGATCGTTCGGTCCTGTGCCAAGCGGGCAGCCAAGAATTCAGGCTATCAGTCGCCCTCCAACCCGCGCATGTAGCTTATATACTGGTAGAACGCAATCCCGGGCTCGGCAAGCTCTCTCGACCAGCGCTTTACCCACTCGTATGAATAAAAGCCGTCATAGCCTATCGCCGAAAGCGCATTATAAGCCTCCCCGACGGGTATATCGCCGTATCCGGTGAGCATATAGGTGATCTTCCCGTTTGTTCCGCGCACCGAATCCTTCACGTGAACGTGCTTTATGCAATTGCCCAGCTGCGCGACTGTATCCGCCGGGCGCTCGCCGAAGAAACGCACGGTGTGGTGAATATCCCACAGCACGCCGGCGTTGGGCATATCGGCTTGCTCGATGAACTTCAGCATTTCGTTTGAGCCTGCAAGCCAGCCGTTTGTCTCAATGAGCAGCGTTATCCCAAATCCTTCGGCAAACTTGCACAGTTCTTTAAAGCGGCAAAGCACATCGTCTCGGTCGACGCCGCCGCGCGGCTCCGGGCTGCACTCACCGAGCACGCGCACAAACGGAACGCCCAGTTTTTCGGCAAGCATAACGTAGTCTTTGACCTCAAACTCGGCTGTGTCAACATCCGGATTTGCGGCAAGATACGCGCCCGACGTGAGAATCGGTATGCACACCTTTGAGGCACGCAGTTTTGCTTTAACTTCCTCTATATGTTCGGGCTGAAATTCCCGCACGCGCGGAGCGTATATCTCGTCACCTATGCCCCGCACCTCAATGCCGTCATAGCCGAGGTCGGACGCAACGGCGAAAACCTCGCCGAACTCCCAGTCGGGACAACCGAGCGTTGAAAATGAAAGTTTCATTGTCAAAGTAAATTTCTCCTGCTCACGCGGTTTCGATCGATGCGGCTTCGCGCAGCTTCAGTTCCTCGATAGCGGCTTCGCGGAGCTTGTATTTCTGTATCTTGCCCGCCGCGTTCATCGGGAAGCTGTCGACGATCTTCACATACGAGGGGGTTTTATGCTTTGCCATATGCGAGCGCACGTATTCCTTAATCTCTTCCTCGTCTATTATAGCACCTTCCTTGGGTATAATGCAAGCCATTATTTCCTCGCCGTAGGTTTTTGACGGCACGCCGATAACCTGAACGTCCATTACCTTTGGATGGGTATATATAAAGTCCTCAATTTCCTTCGGGTAGATGTTCTCGCCGCCGCGGATGATCATATCCTTTATGCGGCCTGTTATCTTGTAGTAGCCGTCCTCGTCACGGCAGGCAAGGTCGCCGGTATGAAGCCAGCCATCTTTGTCGATTGCCTGTGCGGTCGCCTCGGGCATTTTATAGTAACCCTTCATTATATTATATCCGCGCGCGCAGAACTCGCCGATTTTGCCCGGACCCAGCTCCTCGCCGGTCTCGGGGTCGACAATTTTGGTTTCGACGCCCGGCATGACACGACCGACGGTGTTCACGCGCTTTTCGACCGGGTCGTCGGTGTTGGTCATGGTGCATCCGGGCGACGCCTCCGTCTGGCCGTAAGTGATTGTAATCTCCCGCATGCCCATCTCATCTATAACCTGGCGCATTGTCTTTATGGGGCACGGCGAGCCGGCCATAATACCCGTGCGCAGGCAGAATTTGAAGTTTTTAAACTCCGGATGCTCAAGCAATGCGATAAACATTGTCGGCACGCCGTGCAGCGCCGTACAGCGCTCGCGTTCGACCGTGCGCAGCACCTTTATCGGGCTGAAGTAATTGACAAGCACGATTGTCGAGCCGTGCGTCACCGAAGCCAGTGTTGCAAGCACCAGTCCGAAACAGTGGAAAAGCGGGACAGTCACGCAAAGGCGGTCGGCCTCGGTCAGTTTCATGCAATCGCCGATTGACATGCCGTTGTTGAGTACATTGTAGTGCGTGAGCATTACGCCTTTCGGGAAGCCCGTCGTTCCGGACGTGTACTGGATATTCACCACATCGTAACAGCTCAGATTTGCGCGCGCCGCCTCAAATTCCGCTTCGTCCACGGTGTCGGCAAGCGCGTCGAGCTCGCGCCAGTTGTACATGCCGGGGTAAGTCTCGCGGTCGATGGTAACGATTGTTTTCAGCCTGGGCAGTGCACGGCACTCAAGCGATGCGCGGTTTCCGGTCGCGATCTCCGGACAAAGCCCGTTTAATATATTTATATATGAAACATCCTTGTACCCGTCGCAGGCTACAATCATCTTTGTATCCGACTGCCTGAACAGATACTCGGCCTCATGTATTTTGTATGCGGTGTTGACCGTCACCAGAACAGCGCCAAGCTTTGCCGTACCGAAAAGCGTGAGCAGCCACTGCGGGTAGTTTGTCGCCCAGATGGCAATGTGATCGCCGGTGCGTATTCCCAGAGCGTAAAACGCGCGCGCCACCCGCTCGCACTCGGCATTAAACTCCGCATAGGTGCGGCGGTATTTTATTTCTTCACCGTTTATAACATCTTCAAATACAACCGCTTCATTGTCCGGAAAGCGGCTTGCCATAAGCTCAAGCTGCTGTCCCAGTGTTCTTTCGATTAACTCCATGATATAAGATACCTTCCTTTCGAAGAGTGTGTTGCAGGAAAACAAAAAAAGCTCCGTCCGATCGCGATATACGCGAAATCGGACGGAGCATATAATTACTCCGCGGTACCACCGAAATTGCCCGCACAAAGCGAGCCGCCTCATTCGGATACAATTGCACATATTGCCTTTGGCAAATTTTCGCAGGCTTTTTGCCGCAGGCATAAATGCCTGTATATCCTATCTCTGTAACGGGAGAACCCGTGCCGCTTACTCGGATGAGAGTCCTTTGGGCGTACCGGCTCGGAAGTGAGTTTCCGCTGACCGTGGTAAGACGCTTTCAGCTAAACGCTTTCAAGCGTTTTGCGTCTCTCTCTGTGACCGCGGGCGAAGCGTACTTGGCTTCGTCATTGCCTTTACAACTATTTATGCGATTATACCACACCGCAGCGCTGCTTGTCAAGCGGTAATAGAGATAAAACTTCAGTTTGGCAATGTGTTAAAGAAGCAGCAGACAAAAACGTTCACACTTTATATTTTATGAACAAAACACTTTTTTGCTTTACCACTCAATCAATACATGGAATCGCTGTCTCAAATAACACCTCGATTTGATCTGAAGCTAAAGCCCGCCACATCGATTCGCTCGCCCGTTGAGCCGTATAACTCGCAGGCTGCGGGTATGTAAACTCACTCGGGGAGTAAAATGTCAATAAATAACACCGCCTGTGGGCGGTGTTATAGTTATATGCAAGGCAAAAATCTCTCACTGCCGGTCTGGGTTTTTCCGCACACCGGCAGCATTTATTTTCGCAAAAGCACACCGCAAGAGTTTGTACCCTCACTCGTCAAATCTCGTTTCGATAACCTTGTCGCATTCGGGCGGAGAATAGCGCCAATAGCTGATGTGCATGCCCGCATGTATGCCGTCTACATAGACCGGGCGCTTGGGCGGGCCCGGCGGCGCGGAATATACATCCACAATCACAAGTTTGATTTTCATCCGGGCGGGATTGATGCTTTTTATGTATACCGCCGCGCTTTGCCCGGGCTCCACGTCGGGCGTGTATTCGGCAAGCCCCGCAAGGTTTGGCGTCAACTCGATGAATACGCCGTAGCTCTCCACACCGCGTATTATGCCTGCAACCGTATGCCCGGCCTGGAACTTCGAGGCATTCTCAAGCCATGTGCCGAACAGCTCGCGCTGCGAAATGCAAACCCTTCCCCTTTCGCGGTCGATGGAGCGCACGCAGGCGAGTATGTTCATGCCGCACCAGAACCTGTCGCGCGGATGCGAGATGCGCGACACCGAGATCGCGTCGATAGTCATCAGCGATATATACCCGCATCCTATATCCGCAAATGCGCCGAAGTGCTCCAGATGGGTAATGCGCGCATTGATGACATCACCCGGATCCAGCCCGTATATATACGCCTCATAGCATTCCCGCTGAGCCTCGCGCCGCGACAGGAGCGCGTTTCCGTCGGGCGTGAAACCGAGCACCTTGAAACAGACGGGCTTGCCCACTCGCGTTAGAATCGCTATGTCGCGCGGCGGGCTGGGGTTGGGCGATGGGTCGTACAGCACTTCTTCACGCGGTATAAAGCCTTTGATGCCGTCGCACAGCTCAACTTCAAGACTGTAATCGGATATGCAGCGGATCGCCTGCGCCTCAAGTATCGTTCCCTCCGCGCATGCGCGCTCAAGCGCCGCACGCGACGAAAGCGCCAGCCTGTTCTGCGGCGTGCATATCAGCCCGCCTTCAGGCGGGTATTTTGTGGCGCGATCAAAAGCGTCGGTCCTCATTTTATACTCCATCCTTTAAATTGATATCGGTCTATAATCTTTTACAATGCTATGTGTATTATTCCGCCCTGCAAAATATGTTCGGTGCGGCGAAAACTGCGCCAATAATTACCGTAATTCATGTGCGATGGAGTCGGGATTACCAAAAATCACCGGAGTATAATAAAAACGAAGCCGCCTGCACGGGTAAAGAGACCCGAACAGGCGGCACATTTTATTATCCGATGTTCAATTATAGTGGAGTTTTTACAGCGGATGCTTGCCTTTATTTATGTATCACCAATCCGCATTTGTCGCATACAATCGGCGCTAATTTTTTATAAGGCGTTTTAATCGCCCGCGCATCAGGCGCCAATATCCGGCGCGCGGCTTGAGCGCAGGGCAAGATGAGCTATCAGCGCGCCGATCGGGTATATCACCGCGAAACCAAGCCCTATGCGTATTGCATTGGGGTCGGTTGCTACAAGGCGTGCTGCATCCACGACCACACCGGTTATTGCAGAGCCGGCGGACACTCCGATATCGCCTGCCGCTGCAAGGAGCGCGAACATCCATGCGCCCGCACCCGGCAGCCGCTCGCTGGCAAGCACAAGCGTTCCCGGCCAGAGAAGGCTGGTGGCAAGTCCGCAAAGTGCGCAGGCTATAAGCGATACGGCGGGCCACGGCGCAAGCGCGGCGATTATATAGCACGCGACAGATGACAGTGTGGAGAATATCATCACGCGCTGCAGGTTAAACCGCGGGCCCGACATTCCGTACAGTACCCGCCCGATACCGAGCATCACGGCAAACCCGCACATGCCGAGCAGGTCGCCCGTCACTTTTGGCAGCTGCAATGCGCGTTCGGCGAATGTGCTCGCCCACTGGTTCATAACCACCTCCGACGCGCCGCCAAACATAATCGCGAATACCGCAGCGATAAATGCCGGCGAGAATATCTGTCGTCTGAGATTAACGCTACCTTCCTCAACCGGCTTATTCGGCGGGAACGGCGACATGCTGAACATCACAAAAGCGGTGAGCGGCACGACAGCCCACATCAATGCGATCAGGTTCCACTGCGCTCCGCCCATGAGCTTCAAAAGCAGCGTTGTCACGATTATCGTCGCCGCCTGACCCCATGCGTAAAACGAGTGCATCAGGCTCATCGCGGGGCCTTTGTGCTCGTTTGGAATCGCGTCGACAATCGGCGAGAGCAGCACCTCCAGCAGCCCGCTGGCGAACGCGAATACCACTGTCGATATTATAATGCCCGTATAAACGGCGCCGGGGAATACATACGGCGTTATTCCCATCATCACAAGCCCGGCGAAAGCAATTAAAGTGCAGGGCAGCACAAGCCGCCTGAAACCTATGCGGTCGATAAGCCCGCTGAAAATCAGGTCCGCTGTAACCTGGGTGGTAAAGTTTATGCCTACAAGGATGCCCAGATGGACATAAGAGAGCGCATACAGCTCCATTATCGGAATAAACAGTATTGCCGTAAGGTTTGTTACAATCGCCTGCACGAAAATTCCCACAAAACACGATGTTGTAGTTAAGCTGTAACGGTTTTTGCCCAATTTGAACCTCCGGAGCGGATTTAGACTGATTAGATATATACGCACCGCACTTCTGCGGTGCGCTGTCAGGTTTCTGCAATACGGCAGATGAGTCTGCCGCGATAAGTCTCGGCTATCGCATAACACGGCTTTCCGCCGCGCGGCTGCGATATGCTGCCCGGGCAGACTATATAGAGCGGTTTTTCGTCTATGCCGTCCCGCGGCGGTATATATTCGCAGTGAGAAACGTGCGTGTGCCCGTAAAAAACCGCATCGGTGCCCAGTTCACGCGCGCGGGCGATGAGCGCCGTGTCGCCGTATTTGACCCCGTATTTATGGCCGTGCGTGAAAAAGAACAGAAATCCGTCAAGCTCACAGACCGCTTCCGCGGGCGGATATTCGCTTTGCGGCATGAAAACGTCGCAGTTGCCCGCGACTGTTATTATGCGCTTGCCCGTTAGGCGCGCAGTTATAGCTCTGAATTCGCGCACGCCGTCTCCGAGATGGACAAATACGTCGGCATCGCCGTGCATTGCGATTATTTTTCGCATTGAACTCGCATTGCCGTGCGAATCGGAAAAAGCAACAAGCTTCATTTTTGATTTTTACCCTGATTTAGACCGAAAACTAACCTCGTGCTGACACTTTCCCGATTGTAACATATAATATTACAAAATACAAGCGAGAGCGAGGTAAATTTAATGAATATAGATCCGGAACTGCTTGCCAGACTCAGAATGCTCGATGAAAAACAGCTTGCCGATGCCATTATAATGCTGGCAGAAGCCGCCGGTGCGGACGAAAAGCAAAAAAGGCGTCTGCTTGAAAATGTGAGCTATATAAAGCGTCGCATTCAAAACGCGTCCGACAGAGAGCTGCAACGCACGGCGGAAAAGCTGACAGCCGGAGGCGAGATTGACGAGACAAAACTCAATGAGCTGATAAAGAAAATTAGGGGGCTGTAATAAATGAGCGAATCCCATTCCGATTTATCCAACATGCTGAACAAGGTGATTTCTAATCCCGAAGCAATGCAGAAAATCATCAAGCTCGCCGGCGAAATGAAAGGTGCATCCGCCGGCGATGACGACGCCGAGGGAGATAAAGCCGTGAGCGCAGCCAACCTGATCGAGAAAGCCGACGGTCATAACACGTATTCGGAACACGATAACAAAGATAAGCACAAATCCGACGAAGAGGAAGAAAACCGCATCAAACTGCTTATCGCGCTGAAACCGTACTTAAACGAGGAACGCCGCGAAAAGGCCGATATGATTATCAGACTGCTGAAACTTTTGCGATTTACGGATCTCAACGAGCTCTCCAAGCTGCTCGGCCAGATCTCTAAATGAACGGGAGGTGACCGTTCTTGAATTCACATGCTTCGCCACACCGACCGGTGATACCTCCGCCGGATTACAGCGGAACTCTTTTTAATAATACCTCAGATGACAAGCAGTCCGAAAACGAGTCCGTGCCGGAGGATGCCGAACCGGCTATAAACCGGGAGGCTCAGCCTCAGGCGCCGCCCAAACGGCGCTCTGATGAGCACCGCGAAAATGTACCGCTGCCGCTCCCTGCGCCCGAGCTGCACGGGCTGAATGACTGCATGCCTCGTTTTCCGCTGGCTTATGACAGGAGATATAGCCCGTTTGCCGGTCAGAGAAACAAGAGACATCCGGTTAAAGACAATTATTCGTCCGGTCATGGGTCTTTATTTCAGGGGCAGAGTTTCCTTGCAAATCTGCTTGAGAATGCGGGGATTGACGACCTGCTGCTTGCCGCGCTTATTATAATGATGCTCGAATGCGGTGCAGACCGATTCACTATACTGCTGCTCGGCGTTTTGCTGTTTTGAGCATGCTGGCAAAATATTTACCTGCTTTCCCCGCAAACCGGCATTTATCCGATTCAAAGACCGGCGCAAAGACCGGGTCGCATCACACAGTAATGTGAATGCGACCCGGTTTTTATAGCTGTATTCGGTTATAATTTAAAATGTATCATGCAACTTACATCATAACGCGTGATTATTGTTGATCTATAAGGCGTGACAGACGGATTTCCACGCGCCTGTTCATGGCCTTTTCTTCTTCCGTTTTCCCTTCCGTATACGGATCTGTGCTGGAATAAGCGGTTAAGACCATCTTATCTTTCGGTATTTTACACTCGCTGACAAAGAATCTTATAACCGTCAGCGAACGGTCGGATGAAAGCCTCCACGAATTGAAGTTTGTGTCCAGCTCGTCTATCGGGACCCATGCGGTGTGCCCGCAAACGTCAATTTTATATATTTCATTGTAGGCCTCGCTTATTATATCGGCGACAAGCCTCAGCATATCGTAGCTGCCTTCCCGGAGCTCGGAAAGGTCCGGATAGAACAAAACACCTTCTCTTATCCTCAGATAAACAAAGTTGTCTATCCTTTCGACATCGATCTGGTCACCGTAACCCTTTTTCCTGATAATTTCGGCAATTCGGTTGACAAATTCATCAAGGTCTTGCATCAGGCCTTCTTCGACCGCCTCCGGCTCGGTTTCCGCTTCCGTTTCCGGCGTGTTTTCCGGTTCGGTCTCCGGCGCTTCGGTTTCTGTTACGATTAAATCAGGGTCTACATAGGAGTTATTGTGCGGATCCATTTCCGTGACTTCCGGTTGCTTGCTGCCCCCGAGAATGTTGCTTGCTATATTGGTGAGGTTCCTGAACTTCTGAAGGTCCAGCGTACTCATCATATAGAGCATGATAAAAAGGACCAGCAGGTTGTTCATTAAGTCGGCATATGTAGTCAGCCACGAGCCCTGCGGAATATTATTGAAATCCGACGATTTATCACGCTTCATTTTAAATCTCCGCCAAACCTCCCGGATTTAAATACAGCTTACGCTCAGCCGGAACTGCTCCTGGTGTTTTTTTCAGCCCCCACCATTCTAAGCACTTCTGCTTTCTTTTTGTCCTTTTGGCTTATTCTGTACGAATCAAGCTGCTCGCTTAAAATCTTTGGATTGACGCCGTTTCTGATCGCGCACACCGCGTCTATAATCATTTCTTTTTCAAGCCTGTAATTTGCAAGCCTTGCTTTAAGCTTTGTGGCAACAGGCGAAAAGAAGCAGTTGGACAAAAGGCTTCCGTAAAGAGTTGTAATAAACGCGACGCCGATCGCTTTCATAAGCACATTGGGGTCATCGATGCCCATTGAAAGCATCTGGATAAGTCCGACTATCGTGCCGATCATGCCGAACGCAGGAGCAAACTGCGAGGCAACATCGAACATTGATATATTAGCCAGCCGTCTCTGCTCGTATATGTATATATCGTTGCCCAGTATCTCCTGTATTTTCTCAGGATCTGTACCGTCGACGGCCATAAGAACACCTTTCTTCAAAAAAGGATCCACGCCGCCTTTGATCCTTGCATTTGCATCATTGATTGATTTTTCAAGGCTGAGCAGTCCGCTTTGCTTTGCGGTTTTCGAAAACGAAATCAAAAGATCTATAATTTCGTTAATTTTCGATTTTGGCTTTGCAAAAGCTTCCGCCACAAGCAGCGGGAAATACTTCAGGTTGTCGAAACTGAAAGATAGTATAACCGATCCAACAGTTCCGCCAAGGGTTATGACTACGGCGCTCAGCATCATAAGTCCCCTTATGCTGCCGCCGTCCATTGTATAGCCGTAGAAAACGAAACCAAAACTTGCGATTATGCCGATAATGCTGGTAATGTCCATGAATATACCTCAATATATAATAAGGCATTTGCCTGTGGGTGCAAATTACAAAAAAGTTCAGCCTAAATCGCTGCTAATCGCTGACACAGTCTACAATTGAACCCTTTGCGGATGTATACTCCGCATTGTATCCGGAGTTTATCATCCTGCGGTTTTTCAAAGCTGAGATATTCCGCTGAGACTGTGTCTTTTTTTCTGTTACCAGAAATGTGAGCTTTTCATTTAAAGTTTTGCAGTTTTTGAGCAGCCTGTTATAGGTGTCAACAGCGGCTGCTGTTTTATTTAATATCGTATACAACGGGTCGCTGCTGCCGCATTGCGATACATACCGGGCCGCCTGGCTGCGAATGCTCTCGTATCCGGGCGCGCCAATCTCTGATAATTCGGCAAAAATCGCGCTTTGATTGTCAAGCTCCTCCGCCA
The DNA here is from genome assembly GCA_033808535.1 of Clostridia bacterium. GTDB lineage: Bacteria > Bacillota > Clostridia > Oscillospirales > CAG-272 > DTU078. The sequence continues at coordinate 1,041 of JAPXNL010000069.1, read as the reverse complement.
GCAAGTCGAAAGACTCGCTTTCCACACAGGCGAGCGCATTTGTATACGATGCGTTAATGCGTTTGAGCAGTTCGTTTTTGCGTTCTATTTCTACGCACAAATCCTGCAGTACATCGATGTCGGATATGTTCATTTGGCGCTACCCGTTCTCGCAAGGTATTCAGCCTGTTTCCATGTGTCTTTTAATTCATAGGCTAAATTCTGAATACCGCGCAGGATTTCCGCGTCTTTTTTTATGTTTGCGAGTGTAAGCTGGTCTATCATAAAATTATACAATGAAAAAAGATTTTTTGTAATAGGATAACTCATATCAAGGCTGTCAATTAAATAAAAATATATATCTTCGGCCTTGACAATCATGTTGTGCGCGTTTGCTATATCTTTTTTCTCTATGTATTCGATCGCGCGGTTTATATTTATGCAGGCTTTCTCCAGCAGAAGTATAAGCTGCTCCCCGGCTGTAAGCGAGGTGATAGACTGCTGCACGTATTTCTGATATTGTGTAATCATTTCAGTTTCTCCATGGACAGTCACTAACGATTGTTGTTACCCATCATGCTTGCGATCCAGTTGCTCTGCTCATATAGTCTTGCCAGCGCCTTTTCCATGGCGGTAAACTGGCGCCAGTACCGGTCCTCTTCACGGACAAGCTTATCGTTCATATCCGCGATTTTGTCTTTGAGTGCTTTTATCCGTTTGCTGTACTCGGTCTCGCCGGTAAACGAGTCGGTCGGGCTGCCGACAAGGCTGATCAGCGCGCCTTTCTTTCCGACCTTGTTGAGGTTCGTATTCAATGCATCCGAAAGACGCTCGAGCACGCCGGACTCGTTGTATCTTTTTTGCTGCTGTTCGGCAGGAGCATACAGTGAATAAGCCACCGTGCTTTTCTGTGTGAAAAGGCGTATCACCTTATCAGGGTTCGCCGTAAGTTCTTCTCTGAGCTTTTTCTCGTTTATCGTCAGCTGACCTCTGTCCGAGAACTTTGTAGTGGATATCCCTATATCCGAAAGCGAGCCAACGGGTGATTCGTCTGATATAAGG
>JAPXNL010000068.1:0-11353 GCA_033808535.1 Clostridia bacterium | reverse complement strand
GCATAGTGCCAAGCGAGAGCTCCATCTGGTCGCGAGTGGGAAGCGAGCCTGAACCGCGCAGCTCAACATTTGCCGGAACGGTCAGCCTGCTTTCAAGCCTGTATCGGCCTGCAGGCAAGTATACTATTCCGCCGCCTGAAGCGGCAGCCGCGTCAAGTGCTGTCTGTATGGCAGGCGCCGAGTCTGATTTTGCTTGCTTATCGGCTTCACAGACTGTCAGCCGCGCGATTTGGGTATGAGCAGGCTTTTGCGGCTCATCCGGCAGTGTCAGGCCATAGGTTTCGGTTACGGTTTTCGATGCCCAGACTCCGGTGATTTTTCCAAGCAGTTTTGTATCGACAAAAGAAAGTTTTCCTAATGTATCGTTTTTGACCGCGTACTCCGAGCCTTCGAGGGTTCCGCCGGTAAATGCAAGCGAAAAGCCGGCGCGCGTGTCCATATCCTCTACTGTCAGCCCGTACCGGCAGTTGGTAAGGGCGAGGTTATAGAATATTGCAGACAGAGCGGCGCGCACACCCTTGACCGTTTTCATGCCGTAGAGACATGAGTCGGCGGATATGTTCTTCCATTGCGACCACTCAAGATCGCCCAGAATAAAAGCGGTCAGATGCTCCGAGGTGTAAGCGGCAATCACATTCGCATCAGGAGACGTATCAAAGCCGTATTTATCTGCGTCGAACTCCGCCCATACCGACGGCGTAATTTCAATATCGCGCAATACCGATGCGTCGGCGCTGTTGTACAGCTCGAGTCCCGTTTCAAGGAAGGTGCCGCGCAAATCTTCTATGTATATCTGTTCGTTTACATACCTGTTGTATTTGCTTGCGACCACGCCGCGCCAGCCGTTTACTACCTTCACCCGCTCGATGCACGAAAGCATGTAGTTTGCGGGATTGCCGCCCTCGCCGGTTCCGGGTATGCAGAATGTAAACGGATACGCCACCGGATTTGCGATGCTCTGCCGGGGATAAAACACCGTCAAATCTCGCACGCCGCCCGACCCGCCAAGCGTGAAAAGCGCGGGCAGCTCGTCCTCGGTCGGTTTTGTATACACGGCGATTATAGTGTCTTCACCCGCACCCGAGAGCGTGACAAACGGCAAAACCGTTATCGGCGCGCCGACTTTATAGATGCCCTCCGGCAGGTAGACCGTGCCGCCGCCGGCGTTGTATACAGCATATATTGCATTCTGTATCGCGACAGAGCAGTCATCGTCGGGCGTGTTGTTTGCAAATTTCGCAAGACCGTCCGCGTCAAGCGTTATGTCGGCGACGATATATTCGCTCCCCGCAAGCGCAAGCTGCGGCGACATTTCGGCTGTAATATTCTCGTTGTAATAAACGGTATAGTCGGTGTAGACTGTTTCGCTTCCTGAATCTGCCGGGGAAGTTTCCATTGCTGTCGTATCCTTTGTATTTGTTTTTGTATCAGGTTCATCCGGCTCGCTTTTGCCCGTGCATGATAACAGGATAATTGCAGTGAAAAGGAAAGACATAGCCAGTGCAGGAATTTTCGATTTTATCATGTGTTTTTTCTCCTGATAACGCCTTGGGTGTAAAAATTATGAATTATTTGTAATATTTCAAAATGCGTATTGACAATCATATGACCGCGTGGTATAATCAAGTCATGACAATGCAAAATTACAGTATTACTATTAAGGAGCGGCTTTATGCTGAGAATTGAGCATCTTACAAAAACCTACGGCACGAAGAAGGCGGTGGATGACCTTTCGCTTCACATTCATGCGGGGGAGATCTGCGGCTTCATTGGTCACAATGGCGCAGGGAAAACCACGACGATTAAATCGGTATGCGGCATCCTGCCTTTTGACTCGGGCGAAATCTATGTTGACGGCATTTCGGTCAAGGAAAAACCCCTCGAGGTCAAGCGCCGCATAGCGTACCTACCCGACAATCCCGACATGTATGAATTTCTGTCGGGGATAAAATATTTAAATTTCATCGCGGATGTGTTTGCCGTGGGCAAAACGGAGCGCGAGGAGAGAATTTCAAAATACGGCGATATGTTTGAGCTTACACCCTCGCTCGCGCAGCCGATAAGCTCATATTCTCACGGCATGAAGCAGAAGCTGGCACTGATATCCGCATTGCTGCACGAGCCCAAGCTGCTGCTCCTCGACGAGCCTTTTGTCGGTCTCGACCCGAAGGCAAGCCATCTGCTGAAAAATGAAATGCGCGTGTTGTGCAATCGTGGCAGCGCGATCTTCTTCTCGACGCATGTGCTGGAGGTCGCGGAAAAACTGTGCGACAAAATCGCGATCATTAAAAACGGCAGGCTGATACGCGCAGGAGAGACCGAAGAAGTGCGCGGCGACGCGTCTCTTGAGGAAGTGTTCCTTGAGCTGGAGGAGGAATAACCGATGCTGCTTAAACTCATTGGGATAAGGCTCAGAGCACTGTATGCAATGATTTTCACGCGCAGGCTCGGCAAAAAAACCGCCTCGCCGGCTATGAAAGTTTTAGTGCCTCTGTTTGCGGTGTATATAATCTCAGGTCTGCTCTTTTCAGTGGGCAGCATGATGTACGGCAACGTGAAACCGTTGACCGACGCAGGGCTTGACTGGCTGTACTTTACGATTGCCGGTATTATGGCTGCAGTAATCAGCATATTCGGCAGCATATTCACAATTCATAAAGAGCTGTTCGACGCAAAAGACAACGAGCTGCTGCTCTCCATGCCGATACCGTATTCGCACATACTCGCAAGCCGGCTTTCGCTGATTATAGCGCTCGAGTTTATTTACATGGTTATTCTGCTTTTGCCGGCCGGTTTTGTGTACGCAGTTTTCGGCGGCGGCATTACGGTACAGGGAACAGTAACGCTTGTCCTTGTGAGCTTTCTGCTGATGCTGCTTGTCTTGGCGGTTGGCACGCTGTTCGGCTGGCTTGTGGGGCTGCTGCTGACGAGGGTTCGCGCAAAGACGCTTATAACCACGCTGTTTATGCTTGGCTTCCTCGGGCTGTACTTCTGGATATACGGCAACATCAGTAAATATATGGCAACGCTTATTTCAGAAGGCGCGTCCATCGCAGACGCCATTCAAAAGGCGCTGCCCCCGGCATACAGCTTCGGTATGGCTGTCACCTCCGGCGGGCTCGAGGGACTTATGCACCTGGGCATATTTGCGCTGTGGTGCCTGATACCGTTTGCGGTGACCTACTTCGCCCTGTCCCGCACATTCCTTAAGCTCGCCACTTCGACAAAGCCCACCGTCAATATCGAATACCGCAAACAAGCGATGAAGCAGTCCGGCGTTTTTATGGCACTGGTTCGCAAAGAGCTTATTAGATTTTTCACATTGCCGATATACTTTATCAACTGCGGCCTGGGCGCGATTTTCATGCTTATTCTGGCCGGCATGGCTGTTGTAAGTCCTGACCGGATAACGGGAGTAATCATGACATTGCCCGGCGGGATGGATTTGCTTGCACCCATACTCTGCGCGGCACTCTGCTTCTGCTCGATAATGTGCTGCACCACCGCGCCGTCGCTTTCGCTTGAGGGAAGATCGCTGTGGATTCTCAAAGCGCACCCGATACGCCCTGCTGACGTTTTCCAAGCCAAAATAGCAGTTAATCTGATTTACTGCCTGCCTTGCGCAATCATATCAGCCGTCGTTCTTGCGATTGTTTTTCCGTTTACAGCCGTTGAGGCAGCCATGGTGGTTATTCTGCCGTCGGTAGTCGTGTGCTTCACCGCCGTATACGGCATGACGATGAACATACTGTTCCCGCGCTTTGAGTGGGTAAATGAAACCATCGTCGTCAAGCAGAGCGGCTCGGTTATGGCGGCGGTATTAGGCGGCATGGCTTTCACTGCACTGCCTGTAGTGCTGTTCTTTCCCGCATACAAGATCATGTCGCCGGAACTGTACCTGATTCTGTGCGCCGTGGCATTCGCCGTCGCTACAGTCGCGCTGTATATATGGACCGTTTCCAGCGGTGTCAAAAGGTTCGAGAATATGTAACTGTACCGGATGATACCAGCTTGACATATTAAATAAGTCTCTGGTGGAAGGTTATATAGCCCTGCGCCGGAGACTGTTTTTACTTGTTTTTCAGGTGCCGCAAAATCTCGGGCATACCGGATAAAACCGCTATGTGCGGATAAGAGGCGAGTATTTCCGCCGGCGTGGTGCCGGTGGTGACGCCGATAAAGTCGATACCCGCAGCCTGTGCGGCGCGCGCGTCGACCTCGTTGTCGCCGACATATACAACGTCACGACTTAATATTCCGTATTCTTTCTCAAATCGAGCGTATGCGGCGTAAAGACCGTCGGGCGCGGGCTTCTGAGCCGCCACCTCGTCAAAACCTATGACAAAATCGATAAGCTCCGGCACGCCTTGCTTTGCCAGAAAATCGGTTATCCTGCGCGAAAGCTTGGTTGTTACAACTGCGCGCGGTTTGCCTGCCTCATAAAGCGCAAAAAGCAGCTCGCGGGAGCCGGATAAAAACACCGTGTTTTCGGTCATAACCCTGTCGGCGGCGCGAATGAAGCCGGCGTAAAAACTGCGGGCAAGTTCATGGTCGGTCGAGCCTGTCATTTTCATAAAGCTTTCGGTGACTGTCAGACCGACTGTGGCGCGGATTACCTCTTCGGGCTGCTCTGCAAAACCGAAATCGCGAAAAGTGTCGTTATAAGACCGTACAATACCCGCAGTCGCGTCGCAGAGCGTGTAGTCAAAATCGAAAATCCATGCCTTAAATCGGGAAAAATCCATTCCGCACCTCATAATTTTGTTTTAATTAACATATAGTATAGCGTCGAGTTATTAATATACGGTGAACTTACGGGGATTGCGGAGGACATAATTATGAGCTGCTGCATAAGTGATTTAAGAGACAAGGAAATCATCAATATTTGCGACGGTGCGCGGCTGGGCTTTGTAATCGATGTCGAGGTGGACGTGACGTGCGGCAGGGTCATTTCAATCGTCGCCTCCGGTGAATGCCGTTCGCTGTTCGGCAAAAGTGAGGAAGTCGTCATTCCGTGGGAATGCGTCGAGCGGATCGGCGACGAAACTATCCTTGTGCGCGTCTCTGAACAGCCTTTGTCGCGGAATATAAAACTTGAAAAAAAGAAGTTCCGGTTCCTGTGAAATACTTAAAAAGGCTCCGCGTGTTGATGAATCGGTGCGCGGAGCGGCTTTTTCCATTGGCAGGTGTAAAAAAATTGTAAACACAGCGTTTTTCGCGTTGAAATAATATATCCGGCGTGATATAATATGCCGGTGACAAAAAAAATACACACACTGCGCGTCTTCCGGTGGGCGATGTCAAACGCCTGCGATGTAACCGTCTGCAAAAATTGTGCATGCGGTGCAGCGTCCCGAAAAAGGCCCGTAAATTTTCATGCGGTCCGCACGCGCGGTGGAGGTACAACCGAAGGAGGAAAATTTAAATGTCAGTTGTAACCATCAAACAACTTCTTGAAGCAGGCGTCCATTTCGGACACCACACACGCCGCTGGAACCCGAAGATGGCAGAGTACATCTTCACCGAGCGCAACGGCATCTACATCATCGACCTGCAGAAAACCGTTAAAAAGTTCGATGAAGCGTATATGTTCGTGCGCGATCTGTCGACTTCCGGCGGAACCCTGCTGTTCATCGGCACAAAGAAACAGGCTGCCGACGCTATCCGTGAAGAAGCTACCCGCTGCGGCATGTATTATGTCAACGTCCGCTGGCCGGGCGGCATGCTGACCAACTACAAAACCATCAAAAAGAGCATCCAGCGTCTTAACAGCTTAAACAAAATGGCCGAGGACGGCACGTTCGACCTGCTTCCCAAAAAAGAAGTCGCCGCACTCATGAAAGAAAAGCACGACCTTGAACGCGACTACGGCGGTATCAAGGACATGCCCGGTCTGCCTTCCGCGGTGTTTGTTGTCGATCCTCGCAAGGAAAAGAATGCCGTCGCCGAAGCGAAAAAACTTGGTATTCCGGTGATTGCGATTGTCGATACTAACTGCGACCCCGACGATGCGGACTATATCATCCCGGGCAACGACGACGCAATTCGCGCAATCAGGCTGATCTCCAGCGTTATTGCCGACGCGGTAATCGAAGGACGCCAGGGCGAACAATTTGAAGAGGCTGAAGCGGAAATCACCGAAGCCGAAGCCGAAGAAGACGCCGAAATCGCCGCCGGCAAGATTTAACCGCTGCCCGGACAGATGTCCGTGTGAAGTATTGAAGTTATACGCAGGGCGGGGGCTCGCCCCCGCCGCGTTTTTTAGCGACAGGATAAAATATTAAGAACGGGAGATATAAAATGGCAGAGATTACAGCAAAAGCGGTATCCGAGCTGCGTGCAAAAACGGGCTGCGGAATGATGGACTGCAAAAAAGCACTTTCTGAAGCTAACGGAAACTTTGATGAGGCTATAAAAATACTGCGCGAGCGCGGCCTGGCTGTTGCCGCCAAGAAAGCCGACCGCATCGCAGCCGAGGGAATTGTCGATATCCTCACATCAGAGGACGGCAAAACAGCGACTATGGTCGAGGTCAACTCCGAGACCGACTTCGTCGCAAAGAACGCAGATTTCCGCGAATTTGTCCGCGGCGTTCTGAAAACCATTCTTGCCAACGAGCCGGCTGATATGCCCGCACTTATGGCGTGTAAGTTCGACGGCGGCGATATGACCGTTGAGCAGGCACTTACTGACAAGATATTTACCATCAGAGAGAACCTCAGCATCCGCCGCTTCCTTATCGTGAAGGGCGCATTATCCACATATATCCACGGCGGCGGCGTCACGGGCGTTATCGTTAAATTCGACGCCGATGACGAAGTTGCAGCAAAACCGGAGTTCGCCGAGATGGCGAAGAATGTAGCGCTTCAGGTTGCGGCGATGAACTGCCAGTACACCTACCGCAGCGAGGTTCCGCAGTCGGTGCTCGACGAGGAGAAGGAAATCCTCATTACGCAGATTAAGAACGATCCCAAGAACTCCAAAAAGCCTCCGGAAATCATCGAAAAGATGGTGACCGGCCGCATCGAGAAGTTCTACGAAACCAACTGCCTGGCTGATCAGGCGTACGTTAAGGACGACTCCATGACGGTTGAGAAGTATGTGGAGAGCGTTGCAAAGAATATCGGACCGGTTAAGCTCATCGCGTTCTACCGTTACGATAAGGGCGAAGGACTTCAGAAGCGTGAGGATAACTTCGCAGAAGAAATCGCAAACATGGTAAATAAAAAATAAATCGGATCCCGTTACCGGCCGCGGTTATCGCGGTCGGCGACGGGATTTTTGTGGGTATAGATAAATTTCACGCGCACATCATGACAATAGCAATTTTGCCGTACGGCGAGTATGGCAAAATAGCGCATGTTGATAATCATAACGCCGTATGCCTGCGTATATTGCAAGTAGAGAGTCCATCCGGCGGTATAAACCGAAGGTGTTTACGCAATATATGGCGTTAAGAGCCGGATATATTTACAAATTCACTATTGTCTTTTCAAAATAATAATGATAAAATATTAAAAGTCTTTTGACTGGGAGAATATTACTAATGTCTGATTCGGTCAAACCTCTGTATAAACGCGTACTGCTCAAGCTTTCCGGTGAGGTGCTTGCAAAGGGTATTACCTCCGGTATAATCAACTACGATTTCGTGCGCGAGATATGCGAGAATATCAAGCGCTGCGTCGATTTGGGAGTACAGTTCGGCATTGTCGTAGGCGCAGGCAACATCTGGCGAGGGCGGCAGGGTGTCAAAATGGATCGCACCCGCGCGGACCACATGGGAATGCTTGCAACAGCGATCAACACACTCGCGCTGCAGGACGCGTTAGAGCAACTGGGTGTGGAGTCACGCGCGATGACCGCTATTGAGATGAGAGAACTGGCTGAGCCATATATCCGCAACAAGGCTGTTCACCATCTCGAACTTGGACGCACCGTCATATTCGGCTGCGGCATAGGAAACCCGTTCTTTTCGACCGACACAGCGGCGGTGCTGCGCGCAGCAGAAATCAACGCAGATATAGTGCTCATGGCAAAAAACGTCGACGGTGTTTATACATCCGACCCGAAAAAGAATCCGGACGCCGTCAAGCTTGACGAGGTGGAGTATATACGCATCCTCTCCGACGGGCTGAGTGTTATCGATTCCACTGCCGCGTCGTTTGCTATGGAGAACAACATTCCGATGCTGCTGTTCGGAATTGACGATCCCACGAATATATATCGCGCGATAACCGGTGACCGCATAGGCACAGTCATTTCGAATTCAAAAGAACACAACAGAGTGTAATATATAAAGCTTAACCAATATAGAAATATAAAGAAAGGAAGCCGGAATTATGAAGCTCAACACCAAAGAATTCGAAGACAAGATGAAGAAAACCGTCGCCATATACGAAAATGAGCTGTCCACAATCCGTGTGGGACGTGCAAACCCGGCGGTGCTGAACAAAATTACGATCGATTATTTCGGTACTCCGACAGCAATAAATCAGGTGGCGACGATCAGCGTCTCGGATGCGCGCACTCTGGTTATTCAGCCATGGGACAGCTCCATGCTGAAAGCTATCGATCATGCTATCCAGGCCTCTGACCTTGGAATGCCGCCTCAGAATGACGGCAAAGTAATACGTATTACATTCCCCCCGCTGACCGAGGAACGGCGCCGCGAGCTGACCAAGCAGGTCGCGAAAATGGGAGAAGAAGCGAAGATATCGATCCGCAACATACGCCGCGACGCAAACGAAAAGGCGAAAGACATGAAGAAAAAGGGCGAGATGACCGAGGACGAGCTTAAAGCCTCCGAAAAATCGGTTCAGGAACTCACAGACAAGTTTATCAAGGAGATCGACTCGATCACCGCAAAGAAAGACAAGGAGATAATGGAGATCTGAAACCCATAGTGGGATTTGGATCCGGTTTAAATGGCGGCAGATAAATTAAACGGCGCCGAATGCAAAACATGCTCGGCGCCGCGTCACATTGCATTCATAATGGACGGCAACGGGCGCTGGGCAAAAAAGCGGGGCATGCCGCGCGAATACGGGCACGCGCAGGGCGCAAAGGTATTCCGCCGCATCGTCGAATATTGCGGCGATATCGGTATCGAGGTAGTAACCGTTTATGCGCTTTCCACCGAGAACTATATAAAGCGCCCGAAAAATGAAATCAATGCCATACTAGGTCTTTTCGAGCAGTATCTGGGCGATGCCGAGCGCGACGCGGCAGGACGCGATCTGCGTGTATGCTTCATCGGCGACAGAAGCATCTTCGCGCCGGAGATTGCAGAGCGCATGGCAGCGCTGGAACGCGCGACGCAGAACCGCTCGAGGCGGCTCAACGTCGCTATCAACTACGGAGGGCGCACTGAGCTGACCGCCGCGGTCAATAAACTGATTGCCCAGGGCAAAACAAGCGTCACCGAAGCGGATATTGACTCTGCGCTCTATACTGCAGACTGCCCGGAGCCGGACATCATAGTGCGTACCGGCGCGGAAATGCGCCTGTCAAACTTCCTGCTGTGGCAGTCGGTGTATTCGGAACTGTATTTCACCGACACGCTTTGGCCGGATATGAATGAGCAGGAGGTCGACAAAATCGTCGCCGATTTCAGAAGCAGAAAAAGGCGATATGGAGCGGCAGAATGACCGTACCGAATCCCGTCGGACACATTTTAAGGAAATAATACGACATATAAAGGCGTATCCCGGTGCAGATACCGAACGGAGATGCCGCAGTACTTACAGCACCGACGGAATCTGAAGGGAGCGCGGCTATATGCCGCTGTATCCGGAGTATGCGAACCAGAATTATCACTGCAATCATCGCGCTCGGCGTTTTCGCCCCGTTTTTGATTTTTTCGGGGACGCCGGCGATGCTTGTATTTGCCTCAGTAATGAATATTGTCGCGGTATGCGAGCTTTTCTCCTGCGTTGCCAACGGGCGCAGCGAATTCCGGCACGAAAGCCGCGTGGCGCTTGACTCGCCGCGCAATTTCGGGCGGTGGTTTATGGCGCTCAATCCATACGCGCTGGTGCCGTCGGTTATTTTCGCCGGCGTGATGCCTGTTATTGCGCGTTATTCGCTCGGTATCAATTTTTACCGCAATATATTCGTGATGTTTTTCACATATATGTTCACGGTACTGTCCGTCGCGGTGTTTATGATTAAGACATATCCGGTGGCGGACGCGGCGTTTGAGATTGTGATGACGCTGTATATTTCATACGGCTTTTCTTCGCTGGTGCTCTTGCGCGATATGCAGTACGGTGAATATGTATTCCTGATAGCATTCCTCGTACCGTGGATGTCCGACGCCGGCGCGTTTTTCATCGGCTGCAACTTCGGCAGACACAAGCTGAACCCCGCCGTAAGCCCTAAAAAAACAGTGGAGGGCGCGATCGGCGGCATCATGTCCGGCACATTGTCGGTGCTTATCTACGGTCTGATTATAGAACTTCTATTCGACCTCAATGCGGAATACGGCTGGCTGGCGTTTGCAGGCTTTGTCATCAGCGTGGTGTCGCAGTGCGGCGACCTCATCGCCTCGCTTATCAAGCGCCATTACAATGTCAAAGATTACGGCAATATTTTCCCCGGGCACGGCGGAGTGCTTGACAGGTTCGACAGCGTTATTGCAGCGGCTCCATTTCTTTATATACTGTGCCTGATGCTTGACAAACTAACGCTTTTCAACTGAACGCCGCAGGGATATAATATGTCGCTTATTATCTTAGGCTCGACCGGTTCGGTCGGCATACAGGCAATAGAGGTTGCACAGGCTCTCAACATAAAGGTAACGGCGCTGGCATGCGGCAGCGACATCGGGCTGCTCGAACAACAGGCGCGGCGGCTGGGCGTTAAAGCCTGCTCTGTCCGCGATCATGAGGCTGCAAAATCGCTGCGCCTTTCACTGGCTGATACCGCTGTTAAGGTATACGCAGGCGAGGACGGGCTTTGCGAAATGATTTCCGGGCTGCGCGCCGACAAGGTACTGAACGCCGTGTCCGGCTTTGACGGCCTGCGCCCGACGCTTGCCGCAATAGACGCCGGCTCCGATGTGGCACTCGCAAATAAGGAATCGCTTGTTGTTGCGGGCAAGCTCGTCATGGCGCGCGCAAAAGCAGCAGGCGTGAAAATCCTGCCCGTGGATAGCGAACACAGCGCACTGCTCCAGTGCATGACCCATCCCGACGCCGTATCAAGGCTGATACTCACGGCATCCGGCGGCCCGTTTTTCGGCAAGAAGCGCGCGGAGACCGCATCGGTCACACCCGAGCAGGCGCTCGGTCATCCCACATGGAAGATGGGCCCGCGCGTGACAATAGACTCGTCGACACTGATGAACAAGGGT
>JAPXNL010000067.1:0-11364 GCA_033808535.1 Clostridia bacterium | reverse complement strand
CTCATAAATGAGATGGGCTAAGTTGTTATTGTATTTTATATGCTCCATATGTTAAAATTAATAGCGTCTAAAATATTCGGAGGGGTATCGAAGTGGTCATAACGGGGCTGACTCGAAATCAGTTTGCGCGAAAGCGCACGCGGGTTCGAATCCCGCCCTCTCCGCCAGATAAAAAGCCAGTAAACTCAATGTTTACTGGTTTTCTTTTTCTCCGCTTCAATATTGGTTAATTCAGCTCAAAGTCCTTTTCCGTCAGATTTGGATAGATATCCGCAAGCGGCGAAAAATCCTCGACAGGGTTCCCTGCAAGCTTTAACGATGTCAGCTTTGTCATTCCTGCAATCGGCGCGACGTCCGTAATCCGGTTTTCATCCAGATAAAGACGGACAAGGCTCGCTGTCATGCCGGAAAGCGCGCTGATATCCGTTATTTGGTTGCCTTGCAACCATAAATCTTCCATCATCGTCATACCGGAAAGAGCGCTGATGTCCGTGATTCTATTGCCGAATAATTTGAGATCCTTCATCTCCGTCATGCCGGAGAGGGCGCTGATATCCGTTATGCCGTTGCTGTTCATGTACAGAGCTTCAAGCTTAGTCAAACCGCCGAGAGGGCTGATATTCACCTCCGCTTCATTGTTATCAAAGGGGAAGTATCCACCCGCACCTCCCTTTTGGTGCTGATATACTGTCAGACACCACTGGCGATGTCCGGCGGTTTAACTGACGGTGGGGATCTGCCTGCTGTGTTACTCCGTCCGCGGCGTCAATTTCTAGCACTGTGCTGTTCGGTGCTTTCGATGCGCTCGCGTATATGCTCGATGCCCATCTCAAATATCTGCCGTATATGATCGTCTGCCAGCGAGTAGTAGACCACCCTGCCGTCACGGCGGTTTTTGACCAGATTATCCCTCCGCATCAGTCCGAGCTGATGCGATATCGCCGATTTTGTCATGCCGAGCAGCGCCGCGAGGTCACAGACGCACATCTCGCTGATATAAAGCGCCGATATGATTTTCGCGCGCGTGCTGTCGCCCAGCACCTTGAAAAAGTCCGAAAGCCCGCACAGCTCGACCTCGTCCTGCATTTTGTCCCGCACCAGCTTGACCGTTTCGATGTGTATCACGTCGCAATCACATGCGGGATCGATTTTACCCATATAAAATCACCTCGCCTTATTATGTCATGTATATAGCAGAATTTCATCCGGCACGGTGCTTGTCCGTTTTATAAGGCAGCTTCGCCCTTATCCATCAAGCCGCGCAATTTAGAACTCGACCCAATCAATTTCATCTTTTTTGCGCGGGTCGACTACTGCCATTTGCCTGTGCTGAACATGTCCCGGCTCAAGCACAAATATGCCTTTTTTATAATTTTCTATTGCTTTTTTGAGTGCCTCTTCGCGGCTTTCCGCGAATACTTCAAATTCATCTGTGACAGTTTCTTCTATAACTAAGGTATATTTTCGTTTCATATCTCTGACTTTATATTTTTCTGTATCGTCCGCGGTCCAAAAACTCTATGTAGCCTTTGTCCCTTAAAAACTGAAGCTGCTGGCGGATTTTTGCCTTAACATTATTGTTGTCCGGATGTTTTGCTGACAGAACAGGCTCAAACTCATATACCTGGTCAAGCGTAAATATACTGTCCTCAATAGCATTAACACAGTTTAAGACGTCAATCAGCCATCCTCTTGAATTTACATTTCTAATCTCTAATGCGCGTGCTCGATTTAGCCGGGCAACAACTATTTCTCTCTCCTCTGCAACCCCATTTTTGATTATAGATATATACCCTTGTTCAGGTATAGCGCTCAATAATATATTACAGCCTGTCCAACCCGCACGCTTCGCGGTTTCGGCAAGCGGTCTTCGCTTCTCAATAATGTTTGGTACAAAAAAATGTTTTGGCACAATGATTATGGATATTACCATATGTTTTGCCGGTTCATAGCTTAGCAGGAAAAAGTCAGGGTTTGTATTGCTGATGATGCGTTCTATCATGGTGTTATATGCGCCGTCAGTTATTTTATCGCCGAATCGGTTTCTTTTACTCTTTAATTCATATTGACTTTCACATTTTGGGCAGAAAAAATCCGCAACCGGCCTATTATTAGTGAATTTTTCAATTTTAATGTTTCCGCACCGTGGACAAAACATGTTATTTTTAACCCATTCCTCCGTTATAAGGCGTATCCGCTGAGATGAGCTATTATAACCACATGCTAATGAAGTATTAAAATATAGATTTATTTGTAGTCACCACTCAATCGTATAAGCAGACTTTATGTCGTTTGATTTTTTGATAATAGCAATATATTATTTGCAATTATTAACTATTTAAAGAAAAGGGTGTTCTTCCTGCTACTTCTTGAGTTATCAACTCTGTAAATTCTTTCAAAAAAATTCACAAATCATACTAAAAATCCTATTGACAGTTGAACTCTCATTCAACTATAATATTACCAGACAGTTGAACGCACATTCAACTATCGACAAACTCAATAACACCGAGGTACATAACAATGACAAAAACATTCAGGCTCGAAGGGCTGGACTGCGCCGTCTGCGCGTCGAAGGTCGAGCGCGCGGTGAAATCGCTTGACGGGGTCAAATCGGCATGCGTGAATTTGTTTACCACAAAGCTGACGGTCGGATTCGACGGTGACTCGCCGGAGAAAATCACAGAAGCGATAAAATCCGCAATAAAGAAGGCAAGCCCCGACATCACAGTGAGGAATGCTTGATTTTGCCGCCATTTTGCGGGGTGAATATATGAAACTGTCAGCTAACCGGAGAAGACTTATACAGATAATCGTCGGCGGCGCGATATACGTCGCGGCGACAATAATAAAACCGGAGAGCGAAGCCCTGCGGCTGGCGCTATATCTGGCGGCGCTGCTCGTCATCGGCGGGACGATAATATTCAGGGCGATGCTCAGCATACTGCGCGGTCGGGTTTTCGACGAAAACTTCCTGATGTCGATAGCGGCTGCCGGCGCGATTATAATCGGCGAATACTCCGAGGGCGTCGCCGTCATGCTGTTCTACCAGATAGGCGAGCTGTTCCAAAGCTGGGCGGTCGACCGCTCGCGCAGGTCAATCGCGTCGCTGATGGACATCCGGCCAGATTATGCGAACGTCAGGCGGGGTGAAAGCGTTGAGCGCGTCGACCCCGGCGACGTCGAGGTGGGCGACACCATCGTGATCAAGCCCGGCGAGCGCGTGCCGCTCGACGCAGAGGTGACCGAGGGCCGCTCGATGCTCGACACGTCGGCGCTGACGGGCGAGTCGGTGCCGCGCGAGGTCGCGACCGGCGACACGATCCTGAGCGGCAGCATAAACGCCGGTGGACTGCTTGTGGCGCGGGTGACAAAGCCGTTCGGCGAGTCGACCGCCAGCCGCATACTGGACCTCGTGGAGAATGCGGGCGCCAAAAAGTCGGGCTCCGAACGGTTTATAACCAGGTTTGCGCGCTATTACACGCCTGCGGTGGTGGCGTTTGCGGGGCTGCTGGCTGTCGTGCCGCCTCTCTTGATACCCGGCGCGATGTTTGCGGAATGGATATACCGGGCGCTGGTGTTTCTGGTAATTTCGTGTCCGTGCGCGCTTGTGATTTCGGTGCCGCTCAGCTTTTTCGGCGGGATTGGCGGCGCGTCGCGGGGCGGGATACTCGTCAAGGGCGGCAACTATCTCGAGGCGCTAGCCAAAACCGAAACGGTCGTGTTTGACAAGACCGGCACGCTGACGAAGGGCGTGTTCCGCGTGCAGAAGATCGTGCCGGCGGGCGTGTCGGAGCGCGAGCTGCTCGAGGCTGCCGCGTACGCAGAAAGCTACTCGACGCATCCCATCTCGCTCTCGCTGCGGCAGGCGTACGGCGGTGAGCTTGACGGCGCGCGCTTGACGGGCGTGGAGGAGGTGCCCGGCTGCGGCGTGATTGCACGGCTGGGTGCCAAGGAAATCGCCGCGGGCAACGCAAGGCTGATGGAACGGCTGGGCATAGCTTACACCGACACAGGCTCGGAGCCGGGCACGGTGGTCCATGTCGAGGTAGACGGCAGATACATCGGCTATATACTTATCGCAGACGAGGTGAGGGAAGATGCGCCGGCGGCGATTGCGGAGCTGCGCAGAGCGGGCGTGAAGAATGTGTTGATGCTGACCGGCGACGCGCAGAACATCGCGGAGCGCGTTGCGGCGCGGCTCGGGATCGACCGCGTGCGCGCGGAGCTTCTGCCCGAAGGCAAGGTGAACGCGGTTGAGGAGCTGATGGGCGAGCTGTCGTCGGGCAGGCTGGTGTTCGCGGGCGACGGGATCAACGACGCGCCGGTGATAGCGCGGGCGGACGTCGGCGTGGCGATGGGCGGGCTGGGCTCGGACGCGGCGATCGAGGCGGCGGACGTGGTTATCATGAACGACGAGCTTGCCAAGCTGCCCGCGGCGATAAAAATCGCGCGCAAGACGATGCAGATCGCGGGGCAGAATATAGTCTTCACGCTCATTGTGAAGTTTGCGATCCTGCTGCTGGGCGCGCTCGGGCTTGCCACTATGTGGGCGGCAGTTTTCGCCGACGTCGGCGTCGCCGTCATCGCCATACTCAATTCCCTTCGCACACTGAAAAAGGTTTAGTGGCCGCGGGGGATGCGCGTGGGGGAGCTTTTTGGAAAAAGCTTCCTCACGCCCCCGCAAAAACTTTTATACAAATTACCTTTGGCCTGTTTATCGGTTGCACCGTTGATTTACTGCAATGCAAAACTTGCGCCGCCCTCACCCTCACCCCTCGGGCGGCTGAGTTTTTCTTGCCCGCATTTTGCGTATCGGATATACCTGATGTAACCGACAGGCTAAGACCACGGCAAAAAAGACACCGCCGGACGTCGTTAGGGCGTACGGTGGACGCTTGGCATGACACCCGGAGGGGGCTCGTAAAGGGGGGGGAGTCCCCGTGGGTACTCCCCTCCGGTGTGGTTCCAAAGGCAAAGCCTGTGGCTTTGCCTTGCGGTGGAGCATTGAGCGTCGTTTCTGCCGCCATTCAAAGAATGGCGGTGGCGTCCTTTCTTTGGACGAGCAAAGAAAGATGCAAAATAATACGCTTGCGGTGCGCGGACGGATACAACCCGTCCCTTTTTACACCTTACATACGAAATAATACCCGTATTAATCAACACATTACTTATGAAAAATCACATTTCTTCATTATTATTTATTTCTGCACTTGTTTCTGTACTTGCTTCTTCACTTGCTTCTGTACTTGCCTCATTATCGATCGCCGTCGCCGGCACAGGCACAAACGACATCGGCACCGGGTCGGTGGGCGAGAGGTCTCCAAAATCGCTGTAGGTGCAAAGGAAATGCACGGCACTGCCGTATTCGAGCAGCACGCCGTAAACCTTGCCGAACGTGGAACGCCGCTGCACCATTCCTTCGGCATCCTCATATATGATAACCTGCTCCAGCTCTGCATTGAACGCGCCGGTCTCGCTGTCATAGGTGAACGTACCGTTGAATGTGCCGGCCGCGTCCGTACCGTCAAAGCTGACTGTCGCATTCATCATGTTGCCGAGCAATGTAATGCGCCTGCTGTACTGCCCGTCGTCGGCGTTGTTGTAGCTTTTGCAGTCATACGTCCCCTCGAGCTTGCCGGTGTAGGGCACGCCACTCTCCCGCACAACCGATTTCAGCGGCGTTGTCACTTTCGAGATCGACTTGATCTCCCCGCCCTCCGACACGATTTTGAAGGTGCGGAATTCCGAGAATTTGTTGCCGGCGTGTTTATAGGGCAAATACCCCAGCGTCACATAATGTGTGCCGTCGATATCGCCCGGCCAGAAGTTGACGAGATATGTCTCGGTCTCCTCAATGTATTCAACAAACGTGTAGGCATCCGCGCCCTCGCCGTAGGATGCAAGCGGTATCCATTGCGCGCCGCTGACAGCCTTTGTGTCGAGCAGTGTCATGCCTTTAAATCCCTCGCGGGGGCCAATCTCAAAACGGCCGCCCTCGGTTTCATCGGCAAGTGTTTCGGCCATAGTCTGTACAAGCAGCCTGAACTCATCGAATTTCGGCGTGCCGCCTGAGTAATCGGCGTAGTAAATCTCAGATGCCGTCACGCGCTGGCCGAAAATCTCCGCGGTGCATGTTACTTCAAAGCTTGCGCCTGTGTCATTAGATGCGATAAGGTCAAATCCGAAGTCTGAGGCGACGTCGTATGCAATAAGCCCCGCATAACCGCCGAACCGGTACAGTTTGCCGGCGAAGTCGATATACAGGTACGAGCCGTCGACTTTGGTTTTCATCAGCTCCTCAGTCAGTTTATCGCCGAAGTACTTTTCGCACAGCGCCTGCAGGTCGTCGCGCGATTCCAGTCCCGGTTCGGCAACCTCCTCATAAATAACGCCGTTTATCGTCGCCCTATCTGTGCCTATCCCGATTTTGCCGTAGCCGGTGAAGAAAGCATATACGCGCTCGGCTTCGCTGTACGCTTTTTTCAGCCACACGACAAGCTCCTTTTTGCCCTGCGGCACGCCGGCGGGTCTGATTGTTCCCGCTGTCGTTTCACCGGTATCGGCTGTGACGGGCAGGCTGTCGCGGTTGCAGGTCGGAGCCGCCAGACACGCTATAACCACCACCGCGAGCAATGCCACGGTGGTAAGCCGTTTGGATAATTTACTCATTGAGCGAACGCCTCCGATCGATGACGCGGACAAACAAAGATTTGCCGGATTACGGAATAACAACATAATAATAGCATATCCGCGGAGCACGGTCAACGGTAAAAATTGAAATTGCGGATAGATGTGCGCTGCTTATTGCAATTGTGCCGGACAGGTGCTATAATTGTGGTAAATCTATACAAAATGGGGGGACTCCAGCCTTGAAATACGGTTTTAACTTCCTGTGGATGTACTCAAAAAGCCAGTGGCATCCGGAGCCAAAGGAGCCGGATTTGCGCGAGCTTGAGTTTATTGCCGGCGAGGGCTTCAACTTCGTGCGTATCCCGACGGACTATCACTTCTGGACACACGATTTTGACTACTTTCACCCTGACGAAAAAGTGCTCGGGTATATCGACCGCTACATAGAGGCCTGCAACTCGTTCGGGCTGCACGCCAGCTTCAATATCCACCGCGCGCCGGGCTACTGCGTCAACTCGCCGCAGCGCGAGCGTCACAACCTGTGGCGGGACGCCGAGGCGCAGGAGGGGTTTTTCTTCATCTGGCGCACGCTGGCGGAGCGCTATAAGGGCATACCGGGCGACAAGCTGAGCTTCGATCTGGTAAACGAGCCGTCGAACCAGCCGCCGACCCATCCGTGCACTCGCGCCGACCACGAGAAGGTGATCCGCGCGACGATAGCAGAGATACGCAAAGTCGACCCGAACCGCCCGATCGTCATCGACGGGTTTGACGGCGGCGGGACCGCGCTGCCCGAGCTTGCCGATGTCGGCGCTATCCACAGCGGGCGGGGCTATTACCCGTTCCAGGTGACGCACTATCACGCGGAGTGGGCGCGCGGCGCCGACAAGTTCGAGCTGCCGGAGTACCCTGGCATGGTCGCGCCGGGGCAGTATGCCGACCGCGAGACTATCAGCCGCTACTATGACCCGTGGCGCGAGGTGGAGAAAAAGGGCGTCGAAATACATATAGGTGAGTTCGGCTGCTATAATAAGCTGCCAAACGACCTTGCGCTGCGGTGGTACGCCGACCTTATCTCGGTGCTGGCGGAGAACCGCTGGGGCTATTCGATGTGGAATTTCAAGGGCGCGTTCGGTATCGTGGAGCATGGCCGGCCCGGCACAAAGTACGAGCTGTATAAGGGCTTCAACGTCGACCGCGAACTGCTCGAAATCATCAAGAGCGGCATAATCACTTGAGTTTGACCTGTGTGTTGAGTTTTATGGGGATGCAATCGGGGAACTTTTTGAAAAAAGTTCCCCGAACCCCTCAAAAACCTCTGAACTGATTTTCATATTTTTCTTTGGGCAGGCAAAGAAAGGACCATAATACAACTGCCGGGGTCGATACATGTCGAAAAGCTTGAGTTTTACAAGTTGCGCAAGCATAGCGTCATTCGAAATCGAATGACGTTGAAAGGCGGTGCGGATTTTGAAATATTTGCCGTGTTTTGTAAAAATACTTAACACGGGTCGATAGGCACTGCATCTTAGACGAAACGAAAATAAAAGCAATTATATGCCCTGCGGGGTTTGGGGGATCTTATCCCCCCAAGCGCATCCCCGAACCACTCAAAACACGCATCTCTCCAAGTCTAAGGAGATACCAAAATGATAGAAAACATAACGCTGTACAGGTTTTTCGACGCGGTGGCGTCGTGCGGCAGCATAACGGAGGCGGCGGCGCGGCTCTATGTTTCGCAGCCCGCGGTATCGGGCGCGATAAAGCAGCTCGAGTCCGCGCTGGGCGCACAGCTGTTTTACCGTACAAACCGCGGCATAACGCTCACGCCAGAGGGCGAGCTGCTCGCGGGCTACGTCCGCGCCGCGCTGTCGGAGCTCGAGAGCGGCGAGGACAAGCTGCGCGAGCTTTCGGGCAGGAGCCTCGGCCTGCTCCGCGTCGGCGCGTCGGATATGACATTGCGCTACTTTCTGCTCGGCCACATCGAGCGGTTCTGCGCGCGCTACCCGAAGGTCAAGCTCAGCATAACCAACGCGCCCACCCCGGTCACGGTCGCAGAGCTGGCGCGCGGCAACCTCGACTTCTGCGTCGTAAGCGAGCCCGCCGACCTCTCGCCCGACGCGGTCAGCGTGCCTGTCCGCGAGTTTTCGGACATATGCATTGTCGGCAAAAGCTACACCCCCTCAAGCGCCGCGCTGGCAGAAACACTCAAGCGCGGCGGCACAGCTCCGCTGTCAGAGCTTGCGGGCGAGCGGCTCATCGCGCTCGACAGGAGCACGAGCACGCGCCGCCACATCGATTCGTGGCTTATGGACAGCGGCGCGCCCGAAAGCCTGCTCAGCCCCGACATAGAGCTTGCCACCAGCGACCTCATCGTCGATTTCGTGCGCAGGGGCATAGGCATAGCGTTCGTCATGGAGGACTTCGCAGAGCAGTCGATAGCGCGCGGCGAGGTCACAGCGCTGCGTCTTGAACCGCCGCCGCCGAAACGCCACTTCCTGCTCGCGCGCCTGAAAAAGGCGCCGCTGACCGCCGCGCCCCGCCGTTTTCTGGAGCAGCTCGGCATTGATATATGACAGCCACCCCGCCGGACGGCCGCGCCCGCTCTTGCAATAATAACCCCGTTTCGCGCAAAAATGAAGCATATCATTCAGAAATTTGCATGACAGGTGCATCGGAAACTGCAAAATTAGTGAAAATTCGTATTTGTTTACGATAATTGTAACAGTCAGTTCATACATAATGTCGTCAATAATGGTATCATTATACTGCGATAAGATGGCTATTTTATAGAAACGGAGACTTGCGATGATCGTAAACCAAAAAGCAAAAAAGTGGATTGACGAGATGGCGGCAATGACCATGCCGGACCGCATTGTGTATATCGACGGCAGCGAGGAGCAGCTTGAGGCGCTGCGCCGCGAGGCGATGGCGACAGGCGAGATACACAAGCTCAACGAGGAGCTGCTTCCGGGCTGCTACCTGCACCGCACGGCGGTAAACGACGTCGCGCGCGTTGAGGACAGAACCTTCATATGCACCAAAAACAAGGAGGACGCCGGCAACCTTAACAACTGGATGGCGCCCGACGAGTGCTATGAAAAGCTGGGCAAGCTGTTCCGCGGCTCGATGAAAGGCCGCACTATGTATGTTATTCCGTATTCGATGGGTATCGTCGGCTCGGAGTTCGCGAAGATCGGAATCGAGCTGACCGACTCGATATATGTCGTTTTGAACATGGCGATTATGACGCGCATCGGCGACAAGGTGTCCGACGCGCTGGGCGAGGACGGCGATTTCGTCAAGGGTCTGCACTCCAAGGCGCAGCTTGACCAAAACAACCGCTATATCTGCCACTTCCCGGAGGATAACACCATCTGGAGCATTAACTCGGGATACGGCGGAAACGTGCTGCTGGGCAAAAAGTGCTTCGCGCTGCGCATCGCGTCGTACCTGGGCCGCAAAGAGGGCTGGATGGCGGAGCATATGCTGATTCTGGGCATCGAGAACCCGCAGGGCGAGACCAAGTACATCTGCGCCGCGTTCCCGTCGGCCTGCGGCAAAACAAACCTCGCAATGCTCATCCCGCCGGAGGTCTACAAGAAGAAGGGCTACAAGGTCTGGACGGTCGGCGACGACATCGCGTGGCTGCGCATCGGCTCCGACGGCAGGCTGTGGGCGGTCAACCCCGAATACGGCTTCTTCGGTGTCGCGCCCGGCACAAACGAGAAGTCCAACCCGAACGCTCTGGCGACGACCCGCCGCGATACGATATTCACCAACGTCGTGCACGATCTGGACAACAACACCGTGTGGTGGGAAGGGCTGGACGATAACCCGCCTAAAAACGCGCTCGACTGGACGGGCAAGCCGTGGGACAGCTCGAAGTTCAACAAGAAGGACAAATCGACCTACGGCGCGCATCCCAACTCCCGGTTTACCGCGATGGCGATCAACTGTCCCTGCATCTCGCCCGAGTTCAACAATCCGCGCGGTGTGCCGATCTCGGCGATCATATTCGGCGGACGGCGCGCCAAGACTGCGCCGCTGGTTTACGAGTCGTTTAACTGGCAGCACGGCGCGTTCGTGGGTTCGATAATGGCGTCGGAGACGACGGCTGCCGCAGCCGGTGCGGTCGGCGTGATCCGGCGCGACCCGATGGCGATGCTGCCGTTTGTGGGCTATAACATGGGCGACTACTTCAGGCACTGGCTTAACATGGGCAAGAAGATCGCCAACCCGCCGAAGATTTTCCACGTTAACTGGTTCCGCACCGACGATGAAGGGAACTTCATCTGGCCGGGGTTCGGCGACAATATGCGCGTGCTGATGTGGATCCTCGACCGCTGCGAGGGCAAGGCTGAGGCTGTGGAGTCGCCGATAGGATATCTGCCCAGGACCTGCGATATCAACCTGGAAGGGCTTGATGGCGTTACCGAGGACACGATACGCGAGCTTTTGACCGTGGACCGCGCGCTGTGGAAGGAAGACGCCGCGAATGTGCGCGAGTTCTACAAGAAGATCGGCGAACGCGTGCCCGCCGAGTTCCACGCCGAACTCGACGCACTCGATGCACGGCTTTCTAAGTGATACTCAACTGCAAGTGGACTTGTCAAGAAAAGTGCAGTTTGAAAACACCCAAAATTGATTTTATTCGGTAGCGGCAGGACGTCATCAGTAGCAGCAGTAGAGCTGTGAGCAAAGTGGTAAACCCTGTTTTCCACTTTGCCA
>JAPXNL010000066.1:0-11416 GCA_033808535.1 Clostridia bacterium | reverse complement strand
TACCGAAACTCTTGGGGAGGTCGTCAATCTCATTAATTTGCGACCACGAAAGTGTCTTAACTGGGAAACTCCTTTAGAAGTCTTTTTTGATCAAAAATTGCACTTGACTTGACAATCGAGCTATTTAAAACAAAACACTTTACATTTTGTCTATTATAAGCTATCATTATTATTAATACAACTATAATCACGGTAAAGCATGAAAGTCACCTCAGATGTTTCACAGTCCATTTCGCTCACTGTTCTTTTAACCCTTTCGGGCGGCCTTATGGATGCCTATTCATACATGTGCCGCGACAGGGTGTTCGCAAACGCGCAGACGGGCAACATCCTGCTGTTCGGCGTCCACCTTGTCGAAGGCAATATCATGGTCTCGCTGCGTTATCTTATACCCGTGCTCGCATTTGCTGCAGGAATAACGGCGGCGGAGCTGTTTTGCCGCTTTATCGGCGAAGACAAACGCCTGCACTGGCGTCAGCTTGTGCTGATCGCAGAGGCTTTGATACTTGCCGGTGTAGCGTTCATCCCTGCCGGCTACAGCCTGCCCGCAAACAGCCTTATCTCTTTTGCATGCGGCGCGCAGGTCGAAAGCTTCCGTGTGCTGAGCGGCGGTAAAGGCGTCGCAACCACGATGTGCATCGGCAATCTCCGCTCCGCTACCCAGCATTTATGCGATTACCGATTCTCGCATGATAAAGCCGCGCTTCAAAGCGGGCTTTTATACCTCGGTATCATCGCCGTTTTCGTCTGCGGCGCCGTGACAGGCGATCTGCTTGTGGACATAATAGGCGGATACGCGATTTTGGGCAGTGCCGCGCTGCTGCTTGCCGGAGCCGTGCTCATGCACATCCGAAAAGAGAGCTGAACGCTGCATCGCGCAAACAACCAATTAAACTTTCCGGAGAATATGATATGTCAGGAATCAATAAGCTGTCGCCCGACCCGGTAATCGTGTTCAAATCGCCGTCGCCGCGCGATATTTACGCCTACAGCCCGGGAATACTTGTCGCGGAGGGCGGCAGGCTTGTCTGCACGTTCGACCTCGGCGGGCCGGGAGCGGAGCGCCTGCCCGGTTCGGTGCGCTCGTGCGACGGCTGGTCGCTTGGCAAAATCTATACCTCCGACGACGGCGGCATAGCCTGGACCCACCGCGCAGATTTCCCGTTTCTGCACGCACGTCCGTTTACGGCAGGCGGCGCGATTTATATTATCGGCCATGCCGGCGACATTCATATCATGCGCTCGACCGACAACGGCGAGAGCTGGAGCGAGCCGCATAAGCTTACACACGGGGAAAACTGGATGTCGGCTTGCTGCAACGTGCTGCACGACAAAGGATATGTATATCTCGCCATGGAGCGGATGTCCTCGCCCGGATGGCAGAACATGGAACCTGTGCTGCTGCGTGCGCGGGAGGGCGACGATCTGCTCGATGTTGCATCATGGACTTTTTCGGACACCATTCGCGCCGCCGACACTATCGACATGGACAAGACCGCATACACGCCGATACCTTTTTACTGTATTAACCAGAACCGCGGGGCACAGGTCATACCCGGCAGGCTCAATGCAGGCGCTCCCGGCTGGCTCGAAACCAATGTCACGCGCATATATGACCCCTCGCATATCTGGCACGACCCGACAGGGCATACCTACCACCTGTTCGCGCGCTTTCACTTCGGCGGAACGAACTTCTGCGCGATATTCAAAGCCGCCGAGCGCGATGACGGCGGCATCTCGATGGGTTTTGAGAAAAACCCGTCGGGGCGCGACGTTGTATTCCTCCCCATGCCCGGCGGACATATGAAATTCTATATTTTATATGACGAGGTTACAAAATTTTACTGGCTGCTTTCAACCCAGTCAACCGACAGCATGATAAAACCCGAGCTTATGCCTGCCGACCGCTTCAATCTTCCCAACAACGAACGGCAGCGGCTTGTACTGCACTTTTCAAAAAATCTTGTCGATTGGTGCTTTGCGGGACTTGTCGATGCTGGCGACACGCAGCGACAGGCACGCCACTATGCGTCGATGACGGCAGCCGGTGACGACCTGCTTGTTGTCAGCCGCTCGGGTGACGCCGACGCGCACGATGCGCATAACACCGATATCGTCACTTTCCATCGAATTCATGATTTCCGCAGACTTATATATTGAAAGCGGTTTTATGCCGCAGTAAATATGCCAACATTTTTATAAATGTTTTGCATATAAATCATATATTTTTTGGAGGATTAAGACATTATGAACGAAAACAAATTCACCGGCATTTTTCCAGCACTATTCACAGCCTTCAATGAGGACGGGGCTATCAACGAAAACGCTATCGAATCGCTCATCAATATGAACCTCAAAAGGGGTGTAAAAGGCTTCTATGTAGGGGGCAGCAGCGCAGAAACATTTCTGATGACTGTGGAAGAACGAATGCTTGTGCTGCGGCTCTGCTCGGAAATTGTCGGTGGGCGTGCGACGATGATCGCACAGGTAGGCGACGCTTCCGAAGACAAGGCGCTGCGGCTTGCATCTTTTGCAAGACTGTGCGGATATGATGCGGTATCGGCGGTTACACCGTTTTACTATAAATTCACATTTAATAATATAAAAAACTATTACCGCGACATTGCAGGCGAATCCGGACTGCCGTTGTTTATCTATCATATACCTGCTCTTACGGGTATAAATTTCACGCTTGATCAGGTGCTGGAGCTTATGGAGCTCGATTATGTGGCGGGAATAAAGTACACCTGCAACGACCTTTATACTTTCGAGCGCGTCAGGTCTGCATACCCGCAAAAGACGACAATGTTCGGGGTAGACGAAATGCTGTTGTCAGGTCTGGCGCTCGGCGCGGACGGAGCAATCGGCACTACATATAATTACATGCCCGAAAAGGCGGTCGGCATCGCGAATGCTCTCGCTGATGGCAATCTCGCCGAAGCGCGGCGGCTGCAGAGCGAAATAAACACCGTGCTTTGCTGCCTTCACAAGGTCGGGTTATTCGAGGGCTCGAAGGCATTGCTCAGAATGATGGGGCTGGATGTAGGCTATTGCCGCAGGCCGTTCGGACGGCTGTCGGAAGAAGCCTTAAATATGCTGAGCAAGGTCGCGCTTCCTTTTATGGAGCCGGCCAGGTAAATAAAATACGCCGGCAGGTTAAACTACCAGCCGGCGGTTTAGTTTACAGCTTTACAACGCCTTTCTTTATAATAATGTTGGCATAAATCGCGCGCTCACCGGTCATAAGTATTGCATAGGCTTTTTTCGCGCGCTCGTAAAAGGCATGGCGCTCGACGAATTCAAACGGTTCCGATGTATATCGGTCAGCAATTCTGCGAAACTCGTCCCAAATCGGGATTTCCAGCGCCGCGTCCCTCTCGGCTTTCGCCATAAGCGCGAGCGGCGGCGCGTATTCGTCCAGCGGGAAGAGTGTTAGTATCGCCTCCAGCAGCTCGGGCACGCCGTGCCCGTCGGCGCGCAGCAGGATCGAGTTTTTGGCGCACGATGCGCCGGGGAAGTTGCCGTCGGCTATAACCAGCTCGTCGCCGTGTCCCATCTCGCATAAAACCTTGAGCAGTTCAGGTGATATTATCGGGGGTATTCCGCAAAGCATTTCTGTCACCTCGCATTTTTTAATTATTATATCACGCCGGATGGATCTTTACCATATTTTTTTGTCACTTTACACATGATAAAATATACTGCATAATTTCTGGCAATCAGTTGATTTACTGCATTATTTATGGTAGAATCCAGAGTGTAACCAAAATAAAAAAATACGGAGGATATGCCAATGTATAATCTCCATCGACTGACCCGTCCGCTTGATTTTAAGCGGGCGCGCGTTTCAAGCTATGATGTAAACGGCGGAAACGCAGACGCATGGCCTATCGCACCCGGCGAAACCAAAGTGCTTGCCGACCTGACCGGCCCCGGCGTTATCTCGCACATTTGGTTCACCATCAACTCTCCCGACAACCTGTACCTGCGCAAAACAGCCCTGCGCATTTACTGGGACGGCGAGGAAAATCCTTCGGTATCCTCGCCCGTCGGAGACTTTTTCGGACTTGGCCACTCAGTGTCGTTCAACTATTCTTGCGCACTGTTCTCGACCTCGTCCAACTCCGGAAAAGATGGCGGCGCGGTCGGCGACGGCGTGGCAATGAACTGCTGGATTCCGATGCCCTTCCGCAAATCGGCGCGCATTGAGGTTACAAACGAGCAGGATACGCCCGTACACTCATTCTATTTTTACATTGATTACGAAAAGCACGACTCGCTTCCTGAGGACACGCTTTACTTCCACGCGATGTGGCGGCGCGAAAATCCGGCGGTCGTACCCGACGGCACAGGAGACCCCGCATACGAGGCAATGCTGCGCGGCGCCAACCTCACCGACAAATACAACTACCTCATCCTCGACGCTGTCGGCCGCGGAACCTACATTGGCATGAACATGAGCGTGGACAACCTTTGCGGCGACTGGTGGGGCGAAGGCGACGACATGTTCTTCATCGACAGGGGCGAGGATTATGACGGCGCAACCGCGTGGCCACCGGAACTGCACGGCACAGGCAGCGAAGATTACCTTGCCCACGCCTGGGGTATGCAGCACACCCACAACCTCCACTGCGGCGAGCCGTGGTGCGAGATAAAGGAAGGTCATCAGCACCACTCAAAGGGCAAGGTCTGCGTATACCGATACCATATCGCCGACCCTGTCCCGTTTGAAAAGACGATACGCGTCTCGATCGAGCATGGACATGCTAACGACCGCGCAAACGACATCTCGACCGTCGCGTACTGGTATCAGGACGAGCCGCACAAGGTGTTCGCTCCGCTTCCGCCCGCAGCGCTTCGCCTGCCGCGATAACGCATTTTAATATACAGCTAGCCTTATAAATTAACGCCTGAGCGTAACCGTCGGTGACAAGCGTTATGCCGCCGGAGATTACGTTCAGGCTGAATCCCAACACATACTTCATTTATAAAAGGTGACTTAATATGAAACTTCCTGTTATGCTTCAAGTCTATACCGTGCGCGATTTTGCCGAGCGCGATTTTGCCGGTACGATGAAAGCCATTGCCGATATAGGCTATAAATATGTCGAGCTTGCCGGACTTTACGGTCTTAAGCCAGACGCAGTGAAATCTGCGCTGGACGACGCCGGGCTTACCGTCGTGTCCGCGCATGTTCCGTTCGATGAGCTATCCGGCAACACCGCAGCCGTGCTCGACATATACAAGTCGCTCGGCTGCAAATATATCGCCGTGCCGTATCTTTCCGACGAGTACCGCCCCGGCGCACCAAAGTTTGAATTTGCGCTGTCCGAAATTGAGCGGATAGGCAAAGCCTGCGCCGACCGCGGAATGCTTCTCCTCTACCATAACCATGATTTTGAGTTTGTCAAAATGGACGACGGCAGCTTCGGACTTGACTATATGTATTCGCATATCCCTGCACAATACCTGGCAACTGAGCTTGACGTCTGCTGGGTACATGTCGCCGGTCAGGATCCCGCCGCGTATATCCGCAAATATGCGGGGCGCGCGCCGGTCGTTCACCTCAAAGATTATGTGGGCGAGAAAACCGAGGGCATGTACGACCTTATCGGGCAGGAGAAGACCTCGGTCGAAACCAAGAAATTCGAATTCAGACCCGTTGGCTACGGCAAACAGGACATACCCTCGATACTCGCTGCCGCTGTCGACGCCGGCGCCGAATATGTTGTCGTTGAGCAGGACCAGTCCTACGGCATGAGCTCGCTGGAGTCTGCAAAACGCAGCTTTGACTATCTCGCCGGGCTGTAAACTGATTTTACCAAAATAAAATTGCTACAAATATAGCAAAAAATTAACTACACTTTTCATGTGAAAAGTGCTCCGATGCTGCAGGTATAAATAAGCTTCGGAGCACTTTTTATTTTCCTTTTTATGTCTGAATATGCAACGCTTAGACTGAAAAAATATAAAAATATTAATAAAAGTGTAAGCATATGAACATTATTTATGTTTAATATTGACCGACTGATAATTTTGTGTTATAAATGTATTACGACCTGATACAAATGTATATAAAGCGCAACATATGCTCCCACCAGTGCCTGACGAAATCACGGATTTTGAGCATCATCCATCATAGCTCATCCATCATAGCAGGGAAAATAAATTATATAGAAAATTCTCAGGAGGAATTGAAAGTATGAAAAAGATATCTTTACTTTTAACTGTTCTGCTGGTCGTTTCCTTGCTGGCAGTTCAGGCATCCGCCCTTGAAAACCTTGCTTTTAAGGTATCGGAATGCGAAGCATCTACGTTCTATAACGATGACTATCATCCCACCCTTACTTACGACGGCATAGTATGGGGACATGAAATGCGTCTGCCCGCCTGGTACACCGATTATGAAGCCGAGGCAGACCTGACACTCAAGTGGAAATCTCCCGTAACCATAGCCAAAGCGATATTCTACGATCTGACAAGCGCTGAAGACAACATCGTCAGCGGAACAATGACGTTCTCCGACGGCACAAAGGTCGATTTCGGCGAGCTGAACCCCGACGGAACCGCGACGGAAGTTGCTCTTCCGAAAACCATCACTTGCGACTCTGTTGTCATTCACGTTGTTGCTCATGAAGATTCGATGTACGCCGGTCTTGACGAGGTCGAACTTCTTGACCCGTCAGGCAAGAACGTAGCCGTCGAAGCTACGGCTGAAGCCTCGAGCGTGCTGCCGGACGGCGATCCTTACTGGTATATTCCCGAGCAGTTTACAGGCTGGCACGTAGCACAGAAAGCTATAAACGGCGTTGCGAGCGTAAAGCGCCCCTCCGGTGCCGAGAACGAATGGGCTTCGCAGGGCGAGCCGCTGCCTTGGATTACGCTTAAATGGGCTTCTCCGATTAAGATCGGTACAATCGTGCTTGTTGACCGCGTTAACGGCGATGACTGGACAACCGGTGGTGAAATAACCTTCTCCGACGGAACGGTTATAACCTTTGGCGAGCTTGACGACAGCGGAGCTCCCGCATACATAGACGTACCCGACATTACTGCCGATTCCTTCACGATTCAGGTTACATCAAGCGAAGGTCCCAACCCGGGTCTGGCGGAAATTGAGGTTTACACCGAGCACTTCAATGCGGACGGTACTCCTATCGTGACCGAAACCGCTCCTGAGACCACAACTCCCGAAGTGACCGACACAGGTTCTGAAACACCTGCCGTTATCGCTCCCTCTACCGCAGACGCCGGTATAGTGCTTGCCGCACTCTCGCTGCTGTCCAGTGCAGCCACAGTTGTTCTGGCAAAAAAGCGCAACAAGTAATAAGCTTAATACTTAATTTGAAAAACTGACTATATTGCTGCCTGACGTGAATAAACGGAAGGCAGCATTATAGTTAGCAGATATATTAAAAGGCATGTTATGAAAGACAAAATATTTATCTTTTCCGTCTGTGCAATTCTGCTTATATTCTTTATTGCATCTCCGGTTATCGCTGCACTCAGCCTGTCGGGCCATCTCGACGCGCTGAACACCAAAAATCTGTTTGTAACCGAAAAGAAATATGAAGAGGGCACCCCTGCGGCTGGACTGTTCAACGCCGTGGAGGACGGAAAGACTTTTCTGCGCAATGTATATGTAAACTGCATCCCGTTTTACGGTTCTATAGTATCTTCCGTACAGTCTGTGGAAATGTCGATGCTGCGTCTGACCGATAAATTCGTGCAGCCGGCTTTGAGCACAGGAATTGTACAGCAAAGCAACACTGACGAAACCGACGAAACAGGCGATACGGTCATTACCGGCGACGAAAGCGAAACCCGGAAAGAAGAAGAAACCGCACCGGTAGAGTATTATTCTATCCTGCTCGGCGGAAACGGCAGACCGTATATATATGCCATTGAACCCCTCAAAGTCACAGAACGTGTCGAAGGTGCGCGGAGCAAGGAGCTGCAGAAACTAGTTGAACGTCAGCTGAAGCATATACACAGGCTCAAAGAGGCGACACCCGGGGTCAATTATTACATCTACATGGGCACCAGGCTTCAGGAAACCGAAATGTTTGAGGACATGGTAACCGGTCCCGCTTCGACAGTCCCGTATTTTGAGTATTTTGTGCAGAATCTTGACAGCGACATTAAATTCGACTATTTCCGGCTGGACACACCCGAGGACAGAATTAAAAAGAAGTTTCGTTCCGACCATCACTGGAACATTTACGGCGCATATGAGGGCTACCGTCAGATAATAGAGATGATATACGCCGATTCACCGGAAATAGGCAAGCCTGTTGACTATGAGATACTCAAGGTGCCGGGAATTAAATGGTACGGCTCGCTCGGTTCGTCAGTCGGCCAGACCGACCCGGGATATTTAGACGATTTTTATATCCTTGATCTTTCTGACCTGCCTAAATACAGAGGGAACTCATACGATATAAATGCCTTGCAAAAAAGCTTCATGAACGGCGAATACAATAAGCACGGCAAGAATTTTGATTATTACGTTACGTATAACCAGCCCCAGGAGCGATATGTTTTCCCCGACAACAACACCGGTCGCAACCTGCTGCTGCTCGGAGATTCGTATTCATGGTCAATAGCGACAATTATAGCAGCTCATTTTGACAAAACATACTGCCACATAAAACCGTGGATGGTTCCCGCCGATGTAACATACGATTATCGCAAGCTTATATCGGAAAACAACATCACCGACGTTTTAATACTGTTGTACTCAAGCCGCCTGCTGTTCGGGTATGACGGGACGGACTTTGCACGCATGCTGACCGACTAACATAACGGAGAGTGCTTTAAAAATGTTGTTTTCTGATCTTGTTTTCCTTTTCTTCTTCCTTCCCCTGTTTTTCATTAGCTCGTATATCTTTAAAAACAGCATACCGGCAAAAAACATAATACTTCTGGTGTTCTCATTTGTGTTCTACGCATGGGGAGAACCGGTATATATACTGCTTTTAATTCTCTCCATAGTCGTAAACTACATTGCAGGTCTTTTGATCGGCAAAACGGGCAAAGGCACAGCGATCCAGAAATTTATTTTCGTATCATCCGTAATATTTAATTTAGTGCTGCTGGGATATTTCAAATACATAGGTTTCATTGTTGAGAATATAAACGGTATTTTCGGCAGCTCTTTAACCGTTCCCGATGTTGCTCTGCCGATAGGCATATCGTTTTACACGTTTCAGATAATGTCTTATGTCATCGACGTATACCGCGGTGAGGTAAAAGTACAAAAAAACCCGCTGTATCTCGGCGCATATCTTGTCGGGTTTCCGCAGCTCATCGCCGGTCCTATCGTAAGATATCAGACAATAGCGGAAGAGCTTGACGAGCGGAGCGTGTCGACAGAGGATTTCGCATACGGGATACGCAGGTTTATTATCGGACTCGGCAAAAAGGTTCTCATAGCAAACCAGGCAGCCGTTGTCGCCGACAGTCTGCTTTCGGGCAGCATGGATATAAAGTCATTCGGCGCTGCTGGGGCATGGCTTGCGATGACCGCCTATTCGATACAGATATATTACGACTTCAGCGGGTATTCCGATATGGCGATCGGCATGGGACGCGCCATGGGATTTCATTACCTTGAAAATTTCAACAACCCGTACCAAGCGGATTCGGCTACAGACTTCTGGCGCAGGTGGCATATTTCGCTGTCGACGTTTTTCAGAGATTACGTATACATCCCAATGGGCGGCAACCGGGTACCTGTGCACAGATGGATATTCAATATGCTGACTGTCTGGTTTTTAACCGGGCTGTGGCACGGCGCAAGCTGGAACTTCATTTTGTGGGGTTTGTATTTCGGCGTTATACTCATAGCCGAAAAATTGCTGTCGCGCTTCAGACTGCAGATAAAAACCCTCAACCACATTACGACACTGCTTATAATTATTGTGGGCTGGACAATATTCAGGTGCGAAGACCTCACAAGCATCGCGGATACGCTGGCGACAATGTTCGGTGCGTCGGGCTTTATCAATATAAAGAGCCTCTATGCCTCGGGCGCCCTCAATCTCTTGTACATCGCAGCGATAATCTTCGGCATTGTCGGATGCATACCCGCCCTGAAGACTGCATTTGCGGAAAAAGCCCGTTCGGGACGCCTCATCCCGGTCACTGCGGACGTCTGCCTTATAGTTGTTCTGTTCCTGTCTATCGCCGTACTGGCAAGGGGTGCCTATAATCCGTTTATCTATTTCAGGTTCTGAACATTGGATATCTTTTCGCGATATTCATGCGGGGTAAAGGATTTCAGAGCCCTGAAATCCGAGATAAAATGGCTGACCGATTTGTAGCCCGTTTCTATTGATATGCGTTTGACGGAATAGTCGGTCGTGTCAAGCAGCTGACATGCCTTCATAATGCGGTATTTTTTCACGTACTCGATCGGCGTGTATCCGGTGTAGTATTTAAAAATCCGTATTGTGTGTCCGACAGATTTATAAATGAGTTTGCTAAAATCTTCTACTGTGACCTTCTCCATGTAATGGTTGTCAATATAGTTCAGCATGGCCTTGATTATATCGTTGTTGTCCAGCCCCATGGTGCCGTTCTTCACCGCCTGATCGAGCAAATCGTGAAGAAAGCGTGATGCCAGACGGGAATCGTATATTTCAGCTTCGATGCCGAACTTCTGCGAATCAAGCAGCATATCTATCCTGGCTGTCAACTGATCTATATTGGCCGTATGATAAACATGCCCGCGTTCTTTAATTATAAAGTCAAGAATATCGGTGCCCGGTCCCTTTCTGATATGTAGCCAGAAAAACTCCCACTTTGAACCGGTCGTATAGCTATGCCCTATAGCCGGGGGGATTATGCAGACAGTCTTTTTCCCTGCTGTGTACTTAACATTGTCGATTTCGATATCTCCGGTGCCGTCCACAGTCAGCATTATGAGGTATTCGCTGGTCAGGCCTACGGGGCGGCTTATTCGATAATTTTCGTCAACCAAATGCCAGCCGAAGTGCGGCGCGACACTTAAAATCCCGTCGAACCGGCTGGAGGTAATGCGGTGTAATTCTCTGGTTTCTCCGCAGGGAATATTGTTAATAAGCAATCGCGCTTTCTTCATATTGCATACCTTTCATAAAACCAATAAACCTACTTAATTGCTAAGGAGATTACAAAAATGATGACATCAAAAGAAAGATTTTTACGGATGTATCAGCACAAAGAAGCAGACCGTATACCTATAGTGGATTCGCCCTGGGCAGGTACATTCAGAAGATGGCACCGTGAAGGGATGCCGGCGAATGTAGACTGGACCGAATATTTTGATATCGACAAGACAGCCGGAATCGGCTGCGATATCACGCCGAGATATGAGCACAAGGTAATTGAGGAAACCGATGAATATGTAATATATACCACCGCATGGGGTGCG
>JAPXNL010000065.1:0-11541 GCA_033808535.1 Clostridia bacterium | reverse complement strand
GTATGTCATTATCCATGCCGGAAGCAATGTGTAGCGGTAATCGGAGCCGGTAAACTTCGTCACCGCGTCGCCTGAAAGCGATGAGTAGGCGCAGTTGCGGGTCAGCAGGTCTTTAGCGTAGCCTCTGCATTCGCTTTCAACCGATTCGCTTACCTCGTCGCGCTCGATGTCGCGCTTCTCGGCAAAAAATCCGGACAGATATGAGTTGCCAAAGGGTTTAAGCTCGTCATATCTGTACGGCTGAACCCCGTTTGCCAGCTTGTGGTCGGCTTTGCCGAGCGCCGAGCGCTGCATGTTTTTAAATTTTATCCTCCCGCGCCGCACAACGCGATAGTGACGGCGCGTTGTGATTATATACGACGGCGTGGTTGTGGTTAAAATCTTGACTCCCTCGCCCTCAAACGAGGCGTCGGCCTCGTAATCGGCAAGCCAATATGGATAATACACGCCGGTAATTGAGTCGAGATTCTTTTCACTTTTGAAATCGGCGGGAACATAGCGGTGCCTGTTAATCCAGTGGCTTAGCTCCGCTTTGGCTGTTTCCCTGTCGACAGTGAACGGCAGCACGCTGTCAGGCTTCCACTCGGCTGAAAGGCGCCCCGTGAGCACCACCGGGTTGTGGCAAAAGTAACACTGGGTCGCCGCAGTCGTCTCGTCAGTGACCAGCTCCGCACCGCAGCTCGGACAGGTGTAGACAGTAGTCTCACCCTCCGCGCCGTCGGCTGCGTATCCGCCGGTTTTGATTTCGCGCGCCGATTCCTTTTCCTTTATATCGACATCGTCGAAAGAGCTGCCGCAGTATTCGCAGTTAAATCTCCCGTCGGACGGATTATATCGCAGCGCGCCGCCGCACGCCGGGCACTTGTATGTGATGTTAGCCATTACAGTTTACTGCCGTTCACTTTTAGTTAGGATTTATACTATTTCAAGCTCGTCTATCGAAGGCAGGGGCGGGAACTTCTCCGCGGGCAGGGTCTGATACCAGTATGCGACGCTCATAAAATCGTCGCGACGGGGCAGATAGCGGCCGCCCCTGTGCCAGCCGAGATCCTGCAGTGTTACGCGCAGGTCGCTCTCGAAACGGATCGGGTCCATTACATGCCAGCGGTACATGGAGAAGCGCTGCTGCGAGCCGTACAGTCCGTCAGGCTGCACCACGTTGAACATGCCCATGAACGGACCGGAGTAGGTCGTATACTTGCCGTTGACGTCCCAGTTGTATGCGCCGCCGAAATAGTCCTCCGTACCTGTGCCGCAGATAGTCGGGAACTCATCGTCGCCGTCGATGAAGAACTTAATTTCGCCTTCGCCCCACCATCCGCCGGCGCTGTTAAGGTTGACGTTCAGCGTTGTTCCGACATAGTGGCCCTTTCCGCGCACGCCGTCGAGTATAACGTACTCGGTCTTATAGTCCACCGGCTTTGCCTGCCTGTACTGCGCATGGAAATACGCCACATCGTCAGGCACTTCGGTTAGTGTATAGTTTATCTGGAAATAGCAGACTTTATCATCATCGGAGATGTTTTCGAGCGTTATCCTGCAGTGACTCCGGAAAGGCATCTCCCAGAAGCAGTTGAGTCCGCGGTTGGGAGCGACGAGCACCGGCAGAGAGTTGAGGATTGGGAATGTGCCTGTCGCGCCGTTGACGTTGTTTGCAAACGCGTTGCCGAAGAATGCGGCTACCGGAGCCTCGACCGACGGGTAGTCCTGCCCTTCCCAGTAAATGCGCAGGATTGTGTCATACGCGCCGACGTTTCCGGTCATCCATATGCTCTGAATCGCGCCGGGACCTTCGATATCGGCAAGAGTAAAGGTAGAGTGCTTGTGCACGACTATGCTGGGAGAGACCTTCCAGCCGCGTCCGAGGTCGCGCGCGCAGCTCGCACCTGTACCTTCGGTCGCCATGGCACCCTTGCCTTTTTCGCCCGTGAAATTTTCAGCGCTTATCGAGCGCGTTTTCGCGTTGGACAGTCTGGGCAGATTGCCGAGCCCGAGTCCGAGTCCGTTATACATTTCGTTATCCCCCGTTATAATTGATTTGTTGGACAGACCTATTTTAACATGTCCGCCTATAAATGTCAAGCAAGGCAACCATGATATAAATCTTGACAATAGGAATACAAGCCTTTATAATAATTGATATAATTTACCGGGAGTATAGTATATGACCGATACATTTTTCAGCGATGCCTTTGCTTCCATGCCCCCTGAGGAGCGGGAGCTTTACCGCAAGACCGTTATAATGAACATGCCCTCCGAATATGCGGAGGAGCTGCGCGTGCGCTATTACTCAAAACTGCTGCGGCACGCAGGCAAAAACGTCCGCATCGGCTGCGGAGTCACAATTTTCAACCCGCAGTGGATTTCGCTTGGCGACAACGTCGTTATAAGCGACAGATGCACGCTTATCGCGCGAGGCGAGGGCGGCATAACGCTGGGCAGCGATGTGCGCCTTATGCAGGGCGTTTATCTTGACACCGAGCGGCCGGAAGATGGCTATATAACGATTGGCGACCGCGTGTATATCGGCACAAACAGCTGCCTGCACGGCCATGTCGGGCTGGAGATAGGCGACGACAGCCTGCTTGCCCAGAACGTGACAATCACGCCGTACTCGCATATTTTTGAAGACAGGGACAGGCTCATATCCCAGCAGGGCGGACACACCCGAAAGGTTACGATCGGGCGCGACTGCTACCTTGGCATGTGCGTCTGCGTGCTGTACTCCGCCGACATCGGCGACGGCAGCGTCATCGGTTCGGCGTCGACGGTGGTAAAACCCATCCCGCCGTACTCCGTTGCGGTCGGAACGCCCGCCCGCGTCATAAGGCGGCGCGGCGAAAAGAAGGTGTAACCTTGCCATGGACGGAGCCGAGGCAGTCAGCGGGTGCTTCACCGGCCACCGCAATCTTGACGGTGTACCGCTTGACCTGCTTGTCGCCGCGATAGAACGCCGGCTTCGGAGTTTTTACAGCACCGGTATAAAGCATTATTATGCCGGCGGGGCGCTGGGATTTGACATGCTCGCGTCTGTCTCATTGCTCAACCTGAAAAACGAGCTGCCGGAGCTAAGCCTGACGCTTGTCCTTCCCTGCCGCGGGCACACGCGCGGCTGGGGTCGCGCGGATATGGCGCTGTTCGAGCGCGTCTCTGAGCGTGCGGACGACACCGTATGCCTGTCCGATTCGTATCATCCCGGATGCATGGGCGCACGCAACCGGTATATGGTCGAGCGCAGCAGCGTATGTCTGTGTTACATGATACAAGCCACCGGCGGCACCGCTTACACTGTCGGATATGCCCGCAAAAGGGGTCTGTCGGTTGTCAATCTGGCAAAGGAGCTTTTGTTACCATGAAAATAAACTGGTGCGCACGCATAATAGCATTTATCGCAGCCTTGGCATCTCAGCTGCTTTTGTCGTCATGCGCAGGCGCCGAACCGCTCGGTCCGTCCGAAGAGGAGATTCTGGCACGGCTGAAAGAAATCGTGCCCACCTCGCAGCAGCTCAACGAAATATTTGTGGGCAAGGGACTGGAACCGACCGAAAAAGCGGTTAAAAGCGAATATAACATCGGTCCCGAATATTTCGTGGTAGCAGAGGACGCGCCCTACCGCGACATTGCTTCGCTGAAGGCGGCGGCCGAAAGCGTTTATTCGAAAGACTACCTGAAGTCTGTCTATATAATGGCGTTTGAAGGCCATCAGGAGTCGAATATAACTCCCCGCTACAAAGAAGTGAACGGGATACTGCACGTTGATATCAACTACAAGGCGCTTGATTTGCGCACCGAGCTCGACCTTTCGTCGGCAAAGGTCGTCGAATCGACCTCGTCAAAGGTTAAGATAAAGATAAACTACACCCTCCGCGGCACAGACGAGAGTGGCACCATGACTCTGGTAATGGTACATCAGGACGGAGTCTGGCTGCTCGACGGTCCGACTTTCTAAGCTTCACGGGCGCTCGTGCGGGCACGACAGATAACCGCCGTGAAATATTTTAAGGATGGTACGGAAAATGTCACGCCGTTTTCTCGCTGTTGCGTTAACTATCTTATTAACTTCTCTTTTCCTCGCCGCATGCAAGGCGGACGACGCAGACTCGGATGCGGCTCAGCCGCTGCCGATTGTTGCGGGTGGTGTCACCGACTATGTCGTGGTGCGCAACGACCTTTACGATTCGTCAAACCCGATCGTCCGGACTGCTGTCAGACTGCGCAATACCATCAGCGAAGTCACCGGAGCCGAAATGCAGATAAAAACCGACTGGGACGGCACCGAGGACAACAGTGCGCGCAAGGAAATTCTGGTCGGTGACACCAACCGTCAGGAAAGCAAAGACGCACTGGCGCAGCTCCGCGACGACCAGTTCATTATAAAGGTCTGCGGCGACGGCACGAAAATAGTTGTAACCGGTAAAACTGAGCGCGGGACAGAGGCTGCCGTCGACTATTTCTGCCAAACCTATCTCGGCTACCGCTCCGGAGATGATTTCACCGCCAACCCCGATTTTTCGCTTTCACTCGGGCTGGAGGACATACGCGGCTATGACGGCAGCGCCGGCGAGATTATACCTGCCAACAGCGACTCAGAGGCAGCGCTTATCTGGCAGGATGCCGGCACCGTGTCCGATGGCAAACGCACACTGGCGCGCACCGACGTGCTCATCTACAGGATGCATGGCATGATGGGCAAGCCGTACAAATTGACATTTGACATTGAAGGTCAGTATCTTATCACCGTTTCAACCGATAACGAAACCTATTACCGCCTGTTTGCTTTCACAGACGACGGATACGGTTCGCCCCGCGGCAATTACACTGCCGACCTGACGGAATACTTCGCCACCTCCGAAACCGTATATATCCGCGTAACCGACTATCACCCGCTCGACGAAAACAGCCCGGTAATATATTCGCTTTCACTAACCGATGAAGACCGGACATTGGATTAAAAAATCACAGCCGCCCGGAACCTTCCTGGCGGCAGTTTTTTATGGGTGAATTTGTATTTGCCTGAGACTAATATTTTGCGGTTATGCTTCAAATATTAGCTTTGCCTGTCTGAGTCTGCCGGCTGATTTAGCAAATGACCGTTACCCGTTTTGCCCGGCAAGCTGCCGCGCTATCTCTGCGGCGTCGCCGTATATCGCATACTTTGCCACGCCGTTAAGCGGGGTCGGGTCGCGGTTTATCACCGCGAGCGTTTCGCCGCGGAAATAACCCGTAAACGACGCCGCCGGATATACTGTCAGCGAGGTGCCGACGACTATCATCGTGTCGGCACGGGCTATCGCTTCGATTGCACGGGCGATAACGTATTCGTCAAGCTGCTCCTCGTACAGCACGACATCGGGTCTGACCATGCCGCCGCATTCGCAGCGCGGCACGCCG
The DNA here is from genome assembly GCA_033808535.1 of Clostridia bacterium. Taxonomy (GTDB): domain Bacteria; phylum Bacillota; class Clostridia; order Oscillospirales; family CAG-272; genus DTU078. The sequence continues at coordinate 6,150 of JAPXNL010000065.1, read as the reverse complement.
GTCGAGTTCAGTATAAAATCCAGCCCGTACCGTTTGCCGCAGTTTGCGCAGTAGTTGCACTCCACTGCGCCGTGCAGCTCGATGACGTGCGTGCTGCCCGCCGCGCTGTGCAATCCGTCGATATTCTGCGTCACAACGTCGACACGACGTCCCGGCGTCTCAAGCGAGGCAAAATACCTGTGAGCGTCGTTGGGCTTTGCGTCCGGGTAGATCAGCCGCGAGCGGTAAAAATCGAAAAACAGCTCGGGCTTTATCATAAGAAATGTATGGGAAACAATCTGCTCGGGCGTATAGCCGCGCAGACCCGGCTGCGTAAATATACCGCCTGCCGAGCGGAAGTCCGGTATTCCCGAAGGACAGCTAATCCCCGCACCCGTGAACACGCACAGCCTGCGGCTGCGCGATATTGCTGACCTCAGCGCGTCAATCTGCTTTGCAATTTCGCCGCGACTCTCTTTTTCCATCTGTATCATGCCCCATTCGCATAAAGCGATTTATAGACTTGCACCGTATAATTTTATTTTACTCAGGTATGGTGATATTCCTTGCCTTTGCTTATTATATGCCGGCTCACAGTCAGAAAATATTTCCGGCGCGCCGCCTGCATTCCGGATTATATTTTCAGACGCTCGCAGAGCTTTTCGTCCGGCGCGACATACGCGGTGCGGTTTGTGCGGTAGGTCACATAGCCCGGTTTTGAGCCGGGCGGTTTTTTTACGTTTTTCACCTGTGTGTAGTCGACGGGCGCGGGTATTCCTTCCGCCGCCTTTGAATATGTCGCCGCTATGACTGCAGCCTCGGTCAGGTCGCTGTCGCCCGGCTCCTTCCCGTTGCAGCAGAGTACAACATGCGAGCCCGGCATACCCTTTACATGGAACCACATGTCGTTTTTCGAGGCAAGCCTGAAGGTTACATACTCATTCTGGATGTTGTTCTTGCCGCATAGCACCTCAAACCCGCCGGAGGTGCGGAAACGCTGCGGTTTGGGCGCCGCAGTCTTCTGCGCGACGTAATTTTTCATCCTGGATGCGTAACCCGACTCATATAGCTCGCGCCGCAGCTCGGCAAGCTCGGCTTCGCTGCGCGCTCTTGACAGCGCGTCCGCGACGCCGGCGATATACTCAAGCTCCTCGCGCGCAAGCCTTATCTGCTCGGTCAGCGCGACCTCGGCTGACTTCGCCTTTGCATAGCGCTTGTAGTATTTCTGCGCATTCTGCGCGGGAGTAAGGCGCGGGTCAAGCTCCAGCGTCACCTCGGAGGGCGGGTCGGTTGTGTAGTTTATCAGAGTCACATGCGAGTCGCCGTGCTTCAGCCTGTACAGGTTGGAGGTGATGAGGTCGCCCATCGCCTTGTATTTTTCCTTGTCCTTGCAGGCTGCGAGATCCTCCTGCTGGAGAGATATTTTTCTGGTCAGCCGCGCCTCGGCGTTTGAGAGAATCCTGTGCAAATCAGATGCGCGCTGCCTGTATCGCTCGATGGTGTCGCGCTCGGCAAAGAAATCGTCCATCAGCTCCCCGAAACTGCCGTACTCGACAAGCGAGAACGAAGAGCCGTAATGCGTGAGCGGCAAAAACGAATACTCTACCTGTTTGCCCTCAGCGTCGCGCACCGCGCACGGGGTGAATCTACCCTCTTTTATATCGGCTACGGCGCCGGAGAACACATCCCAAAGCTTCTCCGCGCCGCCGCCGCGCGCACGGTATGCAATCTCCCGCGCGACTGTGGCGGATATGCCGTAATAGTAAGCGCATATGAACTTGTCGTCGGGCAGCCCAGTGTTTTCTCGCAATGCCATAAAGACCGCACGCTCGGTCTCAAGCGGACTCAATTTATACCGAACCTCGTCAGCCGGGCCGAGCACGGCGGAGGCGTCGGCGGTCATAGGCTGCAGCGGCGGCAATGAGTACTTTAGCCCCGGCATTATCTGGCGGATCTGACTATCCGAAAAATCTATTATCTTCAGCGCCCCGATGATTTTATCGTTTTCATCGGTCAATATTATATCCGAAAAGCGCCCCATCAGCTCGACGATAAGATGCGCCCTGCCCGTAAAGCCCAGCTCGTCGCGCGTGTCGAATGTCAGGCGCACCGCGCGCTCGAAGCCGAGCTGCGAGATTGAAACCAGCTTCGCGCTCAAGATGTGCTTGCGCAGCAGCATGCAGAACATCGGCGGGACTTTCGGTGTTTCGTCCGACTGTGCGGTGAGCTGTATGCGCGGCGTGTTCGAGCCGGCGTTGACGAGTAGCTTGTGTTCGGCTCTTCCCTGGCGAAGCGCTAAGACTATCACGTCGCGGTCGGGCTGCTGAATGCGCTCCACCCTTGCGCCTTCAAGCTGCGCAAGCTCGTGTGTAACTGCGGCTAAAAAGCCCGCATCAAACGGCATTTATTTGTCCTTTCAATGTAAACATTTGTTTTTTATTATACCACCGCAGCCTGTCATTATCAAGAGTTTATTGACAAGCCGGGGACATGGCGGATATAATGAGAAAAAATCGGACTGGTGAGGCAAGTTCGCTATGACATGCATAAGACCGGCTGACGCTTCGGCAATACTGGCGCGCCGCATCTCGGAATGCTGGCTGACGCAGATAAGACAAACAAACCCCGCAATACTCGAGTGCCACCGCGACCATGCGCTTTACCCGCCGCGCCACCTGCTCCCGTGGACAGGTGAGTTCGCGGGCAAGTATCTGACCAGCGCGGCGCAGATTTACCGGATAACCGGCGACGAGAAGCTGCGCCTGTATGCGCAGAGGTTTATCGACGAGCTGCTCTCGTACCAGGACGAAAACGGCTATCTCGGCGTGTTCCCGCATGGCTGCGAGCTGACCGGCAGGTCGACGCCCACTTTCGATTACGGCGAGGGGAAGGCGCTCGACGCAATACCGACATGGGACAGCTGGGCGCACTATCACATTATGGTCGGGCTGATGCTGTGGAGCGATATTCTGGATGACCCAGCCATAATGGAAGCCGTGCACAAAATCGCACGTCTGTTTCTGGAGAAATTCCCCGAGGGCGGGCCGCGGCTCGTCGATACGGGCAGCTGCGAGATGAACATGGCACCCTATCACGGATTTCTGCTGCTCTATAACCGCAGCAGAAAACCAGAATACCTTGCGTTCGCCCGCAGGCTCGAGCGGCAGCTCTCCGACCCCGCGGCGGGCGATTACTTAAACTATGCAAGGCAGGGGCTTGACTTCTGGCGCTGTCCCAAGCCGCGCTGGGAGAGCCTGCATGTTATTCTGGGCTTCGGCGAAATGTACCGCGCGACTGGCGACGTGGGCTACCTTGCGGCGGCGCGTCAGATATGGGAGAGCATACAGGCCACCGACGTGCACAACACCGGCGCATTTTCAACCGACGAACAGGCGATCGGAAACCCCTTCGTCAACGGCAAGATAGAGACCTGCTGCGTCATTGCCTACCATGCGTTCTCTGCGCAGATTTACGATCTGACGCTCGACCCCGCGGTCGCCGATTACCTCGAGCGCTGCCATTACAACGCTATTATGGGCTATTACAGCAAGTCGGGGCGCTGGTCAACATATAATACGCCGATGGTCGGATACAAACGGGCTAATTATCACGAGATTGTGTTCCAGAGCCGCCCGGGCAGCCCCGACCTCAACTGCTGCTCGGTCAACGCGCCACGCGGCATAGGCGATCTCTGCGAGTGGGCGCTTGTCAGCCGGAAAGGTATTGCATACCTCAATTACTACGGCGCAGGCGAGTATGCCGCGGACGGATTTGCCTGTAAAATCGAGGGAGCATATCCATACGCGCCGGAAGTCAGACTGACTATAATCGGCGCATCGTGCACCGCGCTTGCGCTGCGAATACCCGGCTGGTCTGCAAGAAACTGTGTCATGCGCGATGACGAAGCGCTTCCCTGCTTTCCCGGCGACTACCTTTACATCGAAAATCCCGCGCCCGGCGAGGTTATTACGATTCGATTTGACTTCACGCCGTATGTCACCCCCGGCGAGGGCGCATACGAGGGTATGTCGAGCATATACCGCGGTCCGCTGCTCTTTGGCTGCGATGCATCGTACTGCCGCAAGGGCGAGTTCGACGCCCTGCCCGTCATCGACCTTGCGCGGCTGGCTGATTCGGCGGCTGTACCGCTCGACTTCTATGGCAGGCTCTGCGGATCGTTTGCCGATGCGGAGGGCCTATCGCTTGTCACAGCCGAGGGAGTTGTACTCTGCGATTTCTACACGCTCGGACAGACCGGCGCGCCGTATACAACCTGGCTGAGGGTCGGACTATGATACGCAATATAATCGTCGTTCCCGACTCTTTCAAGGGCAGCGCAAGCTCGGCCCAGATTTGCAAGTGGATAGCCGAAGCGCTTGTATCCCACCTGCCCGGCTGCAATGTCAGGTCTATCCCCATCGCCGACGGCGGCGAGGGCACCGTGGACTGTTTTGTCGCCGCCGTGTCGGGCAGAAAAGGTGTTTCGGCTTACAAAACTGCCGTCCGTGTATGCGGACGCATGCCGGGCGAGCGCGTCCGCGCGGAGTTAGCGGTAATCGACGACGGGACCGCAAAGCGCACCGTCATCGAAACCGCAAGCTGTGCGGGTCTCGCCGAGGGATACAGCCCGCTTCACACGACAACATACGGCATCGGAGAGCAGATCCGCGCCGCTGTCGAACTCGGCTGTGGGGATATCACGGTCGGGCTTGGCGGCTCGTGCACAAACGACGGCGGAACAGGGCTTGCCGCCGCGCTCGGCGTGCGTTTTTTTGACCGCTCGGGCAGCGAAGTTATTCCCGTCGGGGCAACGCTTTGCGAGATATCCGATATCGACGTGTCGCCCGCGCTTGAGCTGCTGCGCGGCGTCAGACTCACCGCGATGTGCGATGTTGACAATCCGACAGTCGGCCCGCGGGGCGCGGCTTATGTGTTCGCGCCGCAGAAAGGCGCGAGGGAGAATGAGCTGCCTCTGCTTGACGACGGGCTTCGCAACCTGTGCGAGGTCATCCGCCGCCGGCTGGGAATCGACGTCGCAAATATGCCCGGCGGGGGCGCCGCAGGCGGGATGGGCGCGGGTCTGCACGCGCTGCTCGGCGCAGTACTGCGCCCCGGCATCGACATATTGCTCGACGCCGCGGGCATGGACGCGGCGCTTGAGTCTGCTGATCTGGTTATAACCGGCGAGGGCAGACTTGACGCCCAAAGTCTCGGCGGCAAGGCGGTTATAGGCGTGGCGCGCAGATGCCGGGCGGCGGGCGTGCCCGTGATTGCGCTTGTCGGCGGCGTTGAACTGGATGGCGCTGCGCTCGACGCCGTTTACGCCGAGGGTGTGACCGCCATTTTTGCCGTAAACCGCAGGGCCGAACCGTTTGAGGTCGCAAAGCTCCGCGTGCGCGAAAATGTCACAAAGACCGCGGGCGATCTCGCGCGTTTGCTTGCGGCGGGACTGCATTAAAAAACAATTTAACGCGCATAATGAAGCTTGACTTGACAGTTGGAATATGATATAATGGGTCGGTCGTCATAGGGGCGTCGCCAAGCCGGTAAGGCACAGGACTTTGACTCCTGCATTCGTCGGTTCGAATCCGGCCGCCCCTGCCACGCGGTTTCGCACCTCACGCTTACGGGGTGCGTTTTTTATTTTTTATACTTAAATTACAAGCCTGCGTATAGCATTCAATCGCTGTCGCAAGCTTTTTTGCTTTGCTTCAAATACATTTCGCGCCGGACATCCCGCGGGAAAATCCGCAAAAACCGTGCGTGCGAGGGCTGATTTTATACGCTGCATGGTAATTTCACCTGAAAACACATTCGCGCGTATAATGTAATGAGCCCGGACATGCATCGCATCCGGAACTCCGGCAGAGTCTGCCTGAGCGCAAGTGCTCTCACCGCCGGCATAGCCGACAGACAACCTGCTGCAAATCTCCGCCGGGAATAAACAAACCTGCTGCAACAATCCCGATACGGAGACGGGACCCACTTATAAAGAAAAGGAGTGTATAAAATTGTACCGGGGAATAGATGTTTCGCATAACAACGGTACTGTCGACTGGGCAGCCGTAAAAGCCGGCGGAATTGATTTTGCAATAATACGCGCGGGCTACGGACAACTGGAGGACCGCAATTTCAAATCCAACATGGAAGGTGCGGCACAAGTCGGTCTGC
>JAPXNL010000064.1:0-11599 GCA_033808535.1 Clostridia bacterium | reverse complement strand
TGGGTGCGCTGCGCGGGCGGCTGAGCCGCCAGGCTCACGAGCTTGTGTCGCGCTACGCTGCAGAGGCAGGGATGGCCGACGAAGTGCGCATGCGAAAAACCTACGTCGTGCGCTCACTTATTTACGGCGCTGTGATTATGATGGGCAACGGCGACCTGCCCTATACGCCGGAGACCTCGACATGGCGGCCGCGATGATCGACCGCGAGTTTGATTTGCCGTGAATTTGTCATTCACATCGGACAATAGTAATAGAAAAGGATGGCGGAATATCACCGGCCATCCTTTTTTAATTTGAGCCCGACTTTCGTTTTTTTATATAGAGCTATAATTGTCAACGGTGAAAATAGTTTTATGTGTTTTTTTGCTTTCGTGCAGGCGGGCAAGCAAATCGCCGCAGCGCAGCTTTTCAGAGCGGCACGGAAATCTCAGGTATGCTGATCTCTTATAATGCTATTTTTCTATGGTTAACTCGCCGTCTTTTAGCACTGCAAGCATTGCACGCGCGGCGGAACTTAGGATTTTATCGCGTATTCCCATATCATGGGTTGCAAGCATTATGGTTGTCCCGCTTTTGTTCATATCAAGCAGCAAAACGATTATGCCAGACGATGTATCCGAGTCGAGATTGCCTGTCGGTTCATCGGCCAACAGCAGTTTGGGACTGTTGACAAGCGCCCGCGCGATTGCGCAGCGTTGTTTTTCACCGCCGGAAATCTGGTCGGGAAAATGACTTTCCCGAGCGGATATGCCCATCTGAACGCACAAATCGTCAATCTGTCGGTCAAACAACTTTCTGCCTGCAATCAGCGCAGGGAGCGAGATGTTTTCCCTTACTGTTAAATCTTTGATCAAATTAAACTGCTGAAATACAAACCCGACCTTTTTCAGCCTGAAATCCGACAGCTTATCGTTATTATAATGTTTATATTCTCTCCTTCGAATATTATATCGCCGGATGTGGGATAAAGCATTCCGCCGCATAGTTCCAGCAAAGTGCTTTTTCCAGACCCCGATGCGCCGCATATAACGCAGAACACGCCCTCATCCAGTGTAAGATTTATATTCTTAACGGCATAAACCGATGAATCTCCGCTACCGTAAATTTTCACTAAATTAGAAACCGACAGGATTTCCATTATAAAATTCTCCTAACACTTTATTCGTTGCAGTATGAGCAGATGCAATATACACAAGAAGAAAAAGCAGCATAGCCAGGATTGGCGGGAAAACCGACACAAAATTCACAGACGGGGTTTTATAAATATTCATAAACATGATCGAGCTGAAAACTAAAGCCAATAATATCGCTAGTGCCGTTGATGCTGCCCATCTTAATGCATACTGCCTGATATAGAGTGCCAATACATCGCTTTTGGAGCAGCCGAGCTGTGATAATATTTTGATTTTCTCAGCATTACTTGATATAAACAAATGTATATATACTGAAATCAATATTGCAAATGTTGAAAATATCATCGCCCCATAAATAACAAGAAACAGTGACATGCCACTATACATTTTTCGGTTGTTTATATCGTTTTGCAGATTGGTTTGAACTACAAATGTAACCCCCTATAAATTACAGTTATTTAGTTTTAAATAATGCACAAATATGTTTCTTTAACTCGCATAAAAAAGCACTGCTTAGGCTCAGCAGTGCTTTTTAAGTGTTTATTTCTTGCTTTCGACTATCGCCCTGTGCAAGTCGGTGAAAAAATCGCTGTATCGCAATTTCTCAGGGATGCGCGTCACTCCGCACCAGAGCGACACGGGGAAATCGCGACAGTCGCAGGTCACGGGTTTGCCGTTGTCCGCTAAAATCTTGTCGGCAAGCCTTTTTGCCTCTTCCTCGCATTCAAACCCCGTCACAAGCGCAAACTCGTCGCCGCCGATGCGCATGGTCAACATGTCATCGCCTGCCGCGCGGTCGATTCGCTGCAGTGCCTCGAGTATGACCAGATCGCCGGCTTTGTGCGACACGCTGTTTGCCTCCGACAATCCCATGATATCAAAGCAGAGTACAACGGTTCCCGCGTGAGCACGCAGGTAATCATATGCTTCGCTGATATCTACCTTTTTCCGCGCCATATAAAGATCCTCTCCTTCTTTATATTCGTAGTTTATTTTAGGGAAGATACCGGTAAACTTCCACCTTTTGCAAAATTCCGAGGGATTGACGTTCCACACGCGCTTGAATGCGCGCGAGAACACCTCCGGCGAATTATACCCGCAGCGCATTGCGGTTTCCGTGACGGAGTAGCCGCCTTCTGCCAGGTCCTTTGCCGCGATTGTCATGCGCCGCCGCTCGGTATAATCTTTTATACTCATGCCAAGCGCATAGCGGTACAGCTTTTCCAGTGCCGAGAGCGATACAAAGCAGCGCGCCGCAATCTCTTCCCGCGTTATGCGCTCGCGCAGGTTTTCTTCTATGATATTGATCGATTCGGTCAGAACCATGAAGTTTCTCAACGCTCACCCTCCGCCGCACAAGTTATCCGACTTCGTTGTATACAGTATAGCATAATACTTCCATTTTCGCTTGATGTTTTGAGCACGATTTCAGCCTGATTGACCGATTTATATTGCGCTGCCACAGCTGATGTGATATTATAAAAGAAAATCTGTTATAAAAAAAACGACCGCTAACAGCCACATCACGACACAGGCATAGAATGCGGGCTTTTTGCGGCGCAGGACTAAACCAAGCTAAATCTGCGCCGAAAATGGATAAGTTAATGAAAACCACTAAAATATACAGCGAAAATGCCACATTTCAAAAATTAGAGGTACTGCGCTCCAACCGCAACAAACGCCACAGGTACGGCGAGTTTATGGTAGAGGGAGTGCAAAACATCAACGCCGCGATAAAATACGGCTGGGAGTTTGCGTCGTTTATCTATTCGGGCGAGAGAAAGCTCTCGGGCTGGGCGACAGAGCTTCTGAAAACGGTTCCCACTACCGAAAACTTCGTGCTGACAGACCGTCTGATGGCAAAGCTGAGCGGGAAAACCGACACCTCCGAACTGCTCGCAGTCGTGCGAATGCGGCGCGACGACAGAGAAATCACCCTGTCCGACAACCCCGTAATACTGCTTTTCGACAGGCCGTCCAACCGCGGCAACCTCGGCACCGTGCTGCGCTCCTGCGACGCGCTGGGCGTGGAACTTGTCGTTATAACCGGTCACGCTGTCGATTTGTATGATCCGGAGGTAATCGCCGCGAGCATGGGCTCAGTTTTTGCAGTCCCGGCGATCAGGATCGCGGACGGAGTGGATAGGTTTATCTACGGGCTGCGCATGCGGTATCCGGAGTTTCGCACCGTCGCGACCACCGCACACCGCGAGAATACCGTTTGGTCTGCCGACCTGCGCCCGCCGGTTATGCTTATGCTCGGCAACGAGACCGACGGGCTTGCACGTTCGCTTTATGAGCGCGCCGACCTGACGGTCACGATTCCGATGGCTGATTCTTCGTTTGCCACATCCTTCAACGTCGCGTGCGCCGCCACCGTTATGTTGTATGAAATATCGCGCCAAAACGTGGTAAATCCACAGGCAGACTAGCTATTTTAAATAAAGCATTTTATGCAGTAAAAAACCGCCCTCTCACAATGCATTTACAACCGTGCGGGCTCAATCTACGCGGCTTTTTTATCTTTACAAACTCGCCGCGGGATGGTATACTGACTGCGATGAAAAAGATTAACCGACTGCCATGCGGCATAAATTATAAAGTTATACGCTCCAGCCGCAAAACTATCGCCGCTGAAGTCAATATAGCCGGAGATGTCATTGTGCGAATCCCGATGCGGTTGTCTGACGATGCTGTGCGCGCCTTTATCGAATCTAAATCCGACTGGATCGAGCGCACCGTGAAAAAAGTCACAGCACGGCGCATGGAGCGGCAGGCAGCCCTGCCCCCTCCGTTCACCGGCGCGGACGGAGATAATCTGCCGTATCTGGGAACGCTTCTCACCGCCATTCACCGTATTGGGGAAACCGAACCGCGCGTCGAAGGCGATATGCTTATACTGCCGCCCGGTATTGAACTGCCGTCTATAATACAGTGGCTGCGCGCAAGGGCTGCGGACGAGCTTAACGCCCGGCTGCAGAGATACGGCGAGCTGCTCGGCGTGGGCTGGAAGTCGGCCCGCCTGTCCGATGCGCGGACGCGCTGGGGGATGTGCAGCGGGAAAAACTCGCTCAACCTTTCATGGCGGCTTATATTCTGCACACCCGAGGCAATTGACTATGTCGTCGCGCACGAGCTGTGCCATATAAAGCATAAAAATCACGGCAGGAATTTTTATGCGGAGCTTGAGCATGTATACCCCGAACGCAAGCGTGCCGAACGCTGGCTGAAAGAAAACTTTTTGCTTATAAATTATCTGTAATAACAGAAAAGCGAGGTTTCGAAAGTGAAAAAACTTATTGGTGAAATAAAGGAACACGCGCCATCATACGGCAGTCTGCCGTTCTGGAGCTGGAACGACAGGCTTGAGCCTGTCGAGCTGAAGCGGCAAATACACAATATGCACGAGCTGGGCATGAACGGCTTTTTCATGCACGCCCGCGGCGGGCTTGAAACCGAATACCTGAGCGACGAATGGTTCAACTGTATAAACACCTGTGTTGCTGAGGCTAAAAAGCTCGGCATGGAGGCCTGGTCTTATGACGAAAACGGCTGGCCAAGCGGCTTTGCGGGCGGCGAGCTGCTCCGCGACCCGGCAAACCACGCGCTGTTTATACGCTGCAAAGAAACCGACACCTACCCCGAAGGCGACAATGTGCTTACGGTATATGTTGCGGATGGCAGCAAAATGCGACGCGTAACCGCACCCTGCGATGCAGGCAAATACATTGTTATAACGCGGCACGCCGACTCGTCATATGTCGACACGCTCGACGCGACTGTTACCGCCAAGTTCATCGACGCAACGCACGAAGAATACCTGCGCCGCGTCGGCGATGATTTCGGAGTTGCCATGCCCGGCTTTTTCACCGACGAGCCGCAGTACTACCGCTGGGCGACGCCGTGGTCGAACATCCTGCCCCGCGAGTTTGAGAAAAAGTACGGCTATGACATCTTTGACAACCTCCCCGCCCTGTTTACCGACTGCGAGGGGGACAAGGAATTCCGCCACGACTACTATCTGCTGCTGCACATACTGTTTACAAACAATTTTATAAAACCCATCTATGAGTGGTGTCAGGCGCACGGCTGCAGGATAACCGGACACCCCGTAGAGGAGGGCTCGCTGTCGGGCCAGATGTGGTGCTGCGGCGGCGTTATGCCTTTTTACGAATACGAGGATATGCCCGGTATAGATTATCTCGGGCGCGGGCTGTCGTCCGACTTAGCGCCCCGCCAGCTCGGCTCGGTCTGCGCGCAGCTTGGCAAGCCTAAGGCGCTCTCCGAGATGTTCGGCTGCTGCGGCTGGGACGTCACCCCGCTTGAGCTGAAGCGCATTGCCGAACTGCAATACGCCGGCGGCGTCAACGTGATGTGTCAGCACCTCTACGCATACTCGGAGCGCGGCCAGCGCAAGCGCGACTACCCCGCACACTACTCCGAGCACCTGCCGTGGCAGCATCATCTTGCATATTTCAACAACTACTTCAACAACCTCGGCGCGGCATTGTCGCGCGGCACGGAGTCGGCCGACGTTCTGGTGATCCACCCGATGCACAGCGCCTATCTTACCTACAAGCGCGACGCCGACTACGACTCGGTGGCGGAGCTGTCGAACAAGCTGTATCAGCTCTCCGATCTGCTCGGTCAAAACCAGATCGCCTACCATTACGGCGACGAGATTCTGATGGCCAAATACGGCTCCGTGCACGGTGACAAAATCCGCGTGGGCAAGTGCGAATACAAATATGTCGTTTTGCCCTTCTGTGAAACGCTCGACAGCTCGACCGCCGCGCTGCTGCGCGAATATCTCGCCGGTGGCGGCAGGCTTTGGATGTACGGCTCTGCTCCGACGCGCATTGACGGACGGCTCGCCGACTACGGCTGGCTGAAACCTAACCTTACCTTTGAAGAAATCCGCTCTGCGGCGGAGCTTTCGCTGTCGCGCGAAGGCAATAACGTGCCCGAGCTGCGCACTATGGTGCGCAAAACCGCCGAAGGCCGCCTGTTCTACATTGTAAACCTCTCCAACAAAGAGATTTGCGGCGTAAAAGCGACGATTTCAGGCTGCAGGTCTGTCTGCGGGCTTGATATGCACACGCTCGAACCGTTTGCTCTGCACGGCGAGCTCACGACAAGCGGTGCTGAGATAACGCTCGACTTTGAACCCGGGCAGTCTTATGTTCTCATTGAATCGCCCGAGGCACCTGAGTTCTTAACTGATAATCCAGTAAAGCCCAAACTGATTAAGCTTGACAGCATGATGGCGTTTGCGCGCAAACCCGAGAACGCGCTCACGCTCGATCGCGCGCGCGTTTCGACCGACGGCGAGAGCTTCGGCGAGCTGCGACCCATCGAGGAAATCCGCGACACTATGCTGCGCGAACGCTACAAGGGGCCTCTCTACCTCAAGTTTGAGTTCAACGTCCTTGAGCTGCCCGGCGGCGTCAGAGTTGTTTTTGAGCCGCTTTCCTATTCGCGGCTCGAGTTCAACGGCGTAAAAATTACACCCGACGGTGAGCACCGCATCGACCGCAGCTTTTTATCCGCAGACGTCACGCCGCTCATCCATACCGGCACAAACGAATTTGTGATGGGCTTCGACTATTTCCAGCGCGACTATGTTTACTATGTGCTCTACGGCGGCGTGTCCGAATCGCTGCGCAACTGCCTGGCGTTCGACACCGAAATCGAGTGCGTGTACCTGTTCGGCGACTTCGCCGTCGACACCGACCGCTCGCGCTTCACCCCGGGCGAACGACTCAGCCTGCGATACGACGGCGTTTTCGCGCTCAAGAAGCAAGCCGATGAGGTTGACGCCGCGCATATAACGGAGGACGGCTATCCCTTCTTTGCGGGAGAAATGGAGCTTGCCGCAAAGTACAACTATACGTCCGGCGGAGCTACTGCGCTCAATCTTGACGGCAGGTGGGCGGTCTGCGAGGTCAGCGTAAACGGCGAGCACGCCGCTATGTTGATGTTCACGCATTCCTGCGATCTTGCGCCCTATCTGCGCGAGGGCGAAAACACCATAACGCTCAGGCTCTACAACTCCAACCGCAACCTGCTCGGCCCGCACCATCGCCACGACCCCGAGCCATACGGCGTCGGACCGAACACCTTCTCATTCGAAGGCGAGTGGCGCGACGGCAAGTGCGCTGCCTACGACGCGCGCTATGCGTTTGTGAGGTTCGGCGTTGAGACGTAAAACACAAGTGATGCTTGATAATAAAGCAACATTTGATTTATCGCCCGGCAAATAAAACTGATGCCCGCCGGTTTTTCGGCGGGCTTTTCTGTTGCGCAAGTTTCACCTGAAAATCTTGCCATAATATATTGACAATAACTTTTCAGAGGCGTATAATATCTTCACGAACAATATTTCGCATCAGCGAATGAGAGTGCGTGGACTCCGGCAAAATCTAATAAACCGCTTCCCGGTTTATAATACATTTCGGAGGATACATTAATGGCTGAACCCAAAAAGGTACGCGTCTGCAAAAAATGCTCGGGCTTCGATGTCGCGGAGATGATAGGCATGGTAAAAGTCAAGACTATTCAACGGGCTGCATAGGTATGTGCGCAGGCAAAAATCCGGAGTTAGCGGGCAAATATTACGGTTTTCTGAATGGTGAATTTACCGTCTGCAATACAAAGGAAGTGTTTTTTGATAAAATCGCAGCAGCAGTTAAAAATTAAAAACAACAGGAGGATTTTATGGCGCAGATTATCAAAACCTATACACAGAAAATACCCGCAACAAGATTCATAGGCAAGTGCTTTGGCGACGACAACCGCGTAAACGGCGGTTTCGGCAAACACTGGGGAGACGCGTTTGGCGGAAACTGGTTTGAGACAATCGAAAACGCAGCCGGCGGCGCCGACAAGTTAGCGGCGCTTCTTGAGGACGCCGACGCTTATATCGGTCTTATGCGCTTTTGCGACGGCGAGCCGTTCCAGTACTGGATCGGTATGTTCACGCCCGCCGGAACGCCGGTGCCCGAGGGCTTTGAGTATGTTGACTTCGACGAATCCGAGCTTGGCGTCGCGTGGCTGAAGGGCAAGGAAGATACCGGCGAGCTCTACGGCAAAGAGGATGAATGCATGCAGGCGATGGTCAAAGCCGGCATCACATTCCCCGATAAGAAAGTCTGGTGGTTCTTCGAGCGCTACCAGTGCCCGCGCTTTACCACACCCGACGAAAACGGAGAGGTTATCCTCGACATCTGCTTCTTCAGATAACGACGCAGATCGCGCTGATATTGCGACGCAGAACGCCGGATGGTATCTAAACGGCTATTAGTCAGATATTTACCCCATTCACCGCGCGCCTCTTTCGACATACTTGTTAAAAAGCGGCGCGTGGTTGCTTTTTCAGTCGTCGTACCGTGGCAACTTCAGTTTAACCACGCGATTTAATGAAAATTTGCTCGCCGGCAATATGTCAGCCGTTCGCGCTTTACACGGGTATAAAATTTCTGAACACGGCGAAATCTGCCGGCGCTCTCAACCACAGGTTGAATTGCCGTCGCAAAACTCAAAATGCTTACCGTTGATTTTCACCGCTGACAGAGATAGAATGTTATCAAAGGAAAGCTGTAACAGGAGGATTTACGCTGTGTTCGATTTGGTTAAGTTCGGAGAAAAGCTGAAACACTACCGCAAGTCGTTGGGGCTTACTCAGGACGAGCTGGGCGCGCGGGTCGGAGTTTCGGGTCAGGCTGTGTCAAAATGGGAGAGCGGCGAGTGCCTGCCCGACTGCTATAACCTGAAATCGCTGGGCGATATATACGGCATATCGCTCGATATTTTGCTCGACACCGGATCCGGAAACGATATTAAAGCGACTGCGAACCGCATAAAACAGCTTGCAACGGAGTATGTGTGGTCAAAGATGAGTGTGCAGTCCGGCGATGCTGCTTACCGCGAGCTTGGCGATGACCTGTGGGAGATGTGGAAGGCTATATATTTCACTGAAACGGGCGACCGCGCGATTCAGGACCGCGAAGCAATGTCTGGCAGGTGCCGCATTACAAGCGAATACGGCTGCAAGGTGTGGGATGACGCCGGAATCGCCTGTGCGGTAATGTCAAAAGTAAAAGACGGGCTGACCGATGTGTCCGATAGCGAGCTTGCCATAACCGCACGGCTGGCATCTCCAGTATATTTTCCGCTGCTGCGCACGCTCGTCTGCTTTTATACCGCAAGCTTTGAACAGCTCCGCGAACGCACCGGCAAAGGCGAGACAGAGCTTGGCGAGATGCTGCGCATGCTTACAGAGGACGGCATCGTCGAGTATTTTGTGTCAAATGATCATTCCGTTAAAGCTACAGGCTGACCGGCACGCGCGGAATCGCCGCATACATGATTTTAGCCGTCAACTACCTGCTTGCTGAGCGTGCTTTTTCGGTCAGCGAATATATGCCGCATTAATTAACAGCGAAAAGAAAAAACCGCAGGCGATAACATTGCAAAGCTGCTTATCGCAACTATGCATTACGCCTGCGGCTTGTTTTATTATATGTTCGGTTAAAATTCGCGAGCTTCGTGTTGCTCCGGAAGGGGTGCTTTACATTATGTTATGGCTGGCTAACTGTGATGCAGTATTTTTCGCTCAGGTAGTCTCTTATCTTGCCGACTTCTTCATCAGTCGGGTTGGCAACCAAAATCAACTCGGCAATATTAACGTCTATACCGCCCAGCCAGAATGTTACATCTCCGCTCACCAAGCCACTTGAATACCGTATCTGCCATCCGCCGTTGTCGTTGCTTTCATTATATTCATCATCTATAACAACATTGCTTAGCATAGGGCTATCATTGCGGAAGAAATACGGCAGCCCCGTATTTTCCGTATCATTTGCCACAGCGAAAGCATAAACCGTCGTACCCGGCCCGAATCTGGCACTTACACTTGACTTCACGCCGGTTGTATACATCAAAAACCGGGTAGGATATTTTTCGGAGCTATAATCATCCCCATATCTTTCCTGTGTTTCGCTTCCGTTTATGTTCAGATACACGTTGCCTGTGTGATTGAGCAGTAACTTACTATTGCTATATTCCAATTCGCTTGCCAGACTATCGACTAACAACAAGCCTGTTTCCAATGCGGAATCGATGTGATATTTATCATCAGCAGTATTATCGATATAGGAAATCAGTGATGCATCATATAACGCAACGTAATCGCCTGCATATATTTCGGGCAGATCGCTTATGTAAATGTAATTACTTACCACGGAGTCGCCCATATATCCTTCGATTGTTCCGGGAATAGCAATACACGCTACAATCTTGCCCCTGAATCTTGATACATCGCTTAAAAATTCTTTATCCTCCAGACCAAGCAGCGTAAAATCCTGCGGACATAAAGCTATAACACCGGTTATTTCGCCTGTCTTTTCTCCGGCGAGCGGCAGCACATGGAAGCTTTCGTTCCCGACATACCATCTATATAAGTATTTTTTCAGTGTCGCATATGAGCCAACCATCGGTATCGGCATCTTCACCATGACGCCGTCGGTTGATGTAGTGAAATACATTGCATCGACTGCATCGTTATTATTGGTGACAATATTGACAGATTCAATTACCGGAATTTCAGGATTTTCTTTGAATGTATCTGCCATGCCGCCGCTTAGCATTATCTTGCCTTCAGCATCTTGTGCAGATAATGTATATACGGGTATTTCCTGACCGAATATTGTCTTTGTTATTGGCGTGAGAGACTCCAGTTCTTCGGACTTATTATTGATCAGCTTTCGCAAATCGCTGTATTTGCCCTCCATTAACCTCTGCGCTTCATTGAGCGCAGTGGTTATTTTGATCGATTGTTCCCTTACATTCTGCCAATACAGCAAAAACGCAGCAACTAAAGTGGCAAGCAGCGCAATCAGAACTATGGAGACAAGCACTTCCACAAGGGAAAAGCCGCTCTTGTTTTTTCTGATGTTTTTTAAAATATCCATAGCACAGGTTATACTCTCGGACCGTTAAGCAGCCAAGAAGCGGTATTTATGTTCGATACAAGAGTTCCGATGCATTCGCTGAACTCTCTTGTATTGTCAACCGTATACGAAAAATATTCCGTGTTGCTCTTTCCTATTTGAAGGGCATTCGCTATCATTCCGGATTCGTCAGCTTCAACTTCGCTTGCATTTACGTAAATATCATAGAATGCCGCTATCCTGTAATCGGGATCCGTCTTGCTCAGCTCGAATATTTTACCCAGGCAGAACGCCGCATAATCCTTTGCTATAGTGAACTTATTCATGTCTTTGTCGTATCTTAAGTTTTCAGCCAAAGTATTTCCGCGCAGTTCATCATGAGACGGCATTGTATAAGTAAAAGTATATACAGTCTGATTCCACTTGTCTTTAACTGTATAGGTTTTTGTTCTGCTGCCGCCTGAGTAGTATCTGAAATCATACTGTGTATAGCTGGTTTTTGTTGCGTTAGGATAG
>JAPXNL010000063.1:0-11642 GCA_033808535.1 Clostridia bacterium | reverse complement strand
GAGACAGGTTGAAGTATGATCTGAACTCTTTCTTATAAAGCGCGCTCACTCTTCATCGTCCCCCTGACCGCCGTCTTTTTTCCCGCCGAACATGGGGACGTAGTAGTCATCGTCGTCAGACTCATCATCCCCGTCGTCCGCGTCACTTTCCTCATCGTCATCGTCGCCGGCGTATTCGTCTTCCTCGTCTGTCTCATCGCTGTCATCATCCTCATCATCCGCATACCGGAAGCCGTCCAGCACCGCGTCCACGGCATCTATGCCGCCCGGCGCCTCGTCTTCTGATGTGAGCTGCAAAAACACTTCCTCAAGGCTTGGCTCAGCTGAGCTGAGTCTGCGAAGCGGCGCGCCGGCTGCCGCAAATTCTTCAAACAGCCGCTCGCGGATGTCAATGCCCTCGTCAACATCTATAACAGCGTCCCAGACACCCTCTGCTCCGGGTACCGCGGTCAGCACATATTTCACGATGCCGTCGATTTTGTCAAGTATCGCCGCAACCGTTTCCTGCGGGGCGCGTGCGGTGATTGCAACGCTGTTTTCCTTAATCCTCGAGCGCCGGATATTCTCCAGCGTATCGGAAGCGACGAGCCTGCCATGCGAGATTATCATCACATAGTCGCAGATCGCGCTGACCTCAGCCAGAATGTGGCTGGACAGCAGCACCGTGTGGTTCTCGCCGAGCTTGGATATAAGGTCGCGGATCTCGATTATCTGTTTCGGGTCAAGTCCTACCGTCGGCTCGTCGAGTATTATCAGGTCAGGATTTCCGAGCATTGCCTGCGCGATTCCGACGCGCTGGCGATAGCCCTTTGAAAGATTCTTGATAAGCCGTCCGGCCATCTCAAGAATATGCGTTTCCTCCATGACACTGCGAACCGCATCATAAATCTCCGCCTGGTCAATGCCTTTTGCCTCAGCCACAAAGCAGAGATATTCATACGGCGTCATGTCCAGATAGAGCGGCGGCTGCTCGGGCAGATAGCCTATCGAGCGTTTTGCTTCCTCCGGCTCTTCGAATATGTCATGCCCGTTGATGATTATCTCGCCCTCCGTCGGCGCGAGGCAGCCGGTGAGCATATTCAGCGTCGTGGTTTTACCCGCACCGTTGGGACCGAGGAAGCCGTATATTTTCCCGCTTTCAATTGTGAATGTCAAGCCCTTTACGACGGTGTTCGAACCATACTTTTTTGTGAGGTTCCTGACTTGTATCAACTTGTTTTTACCTCCGGGTGGGATTTAAAGCCCGCCCCCCAAATGGAGCGCGGGCCGGATGAGTACTATCAGCGATATTCGGGCAGCCAGCCGGCATGCGCTTCGATTAAGTCGTCGCAGAGTTTTACGATATCGTCGATCGACAGCTCGGATGCGGTGTGCGGGTCGAGCATGGCGGCCTGATATATTGTTTCCTTTTTCTTTGTCACGGCAGCTTCGATTGTCAGAAGCTGGACATTTACATTTGTCATGTTCATCGCCGCGCACTGCACAGGCAGGCGGCCGAAGTAGCATCCCTGAACGCCTGCGCGGTTAACAAGGCAAGGCACCTCGACACACGCTTCACGCGGCAGGTTCTCGATGAAGCCGTGGTTGAGCACATTGCCGCCGATCTTGTACGGCTTGTCGGTTGTAATCGCTTCCATTATATAAGAGGCGTATTCATGCGTGCGCTTATGGCTGACTTCGCCGTTTATATAATGCTCGCGCGCGGCTTTCCAGCCGGCGATCTGATTTATGCAGCGTCTGGGGTATTCATCGAGCGGTATATGGTAACGGTCGATTAGCTCGGGATAACGCGACTTGATAAACAGGTTGTTGTACTCTGCGTTATGCTCGCTCGACTCGGTGCAGTAATAGCCAAACCTGCGTATGTATTCATAGCGGACAAGGTCCCACGATTTTGTTTCGGGATTTTCAAGCTCTGCAATCGCGCGGCGGCGGATCTCGGGATAAAGGTCGGTACCGTCGCCGTTGCGCAGCTCAAGCAACCACGCCATGTGGTTGATGCCGGCGATGCGCTCGAACAGCGGCTCGGTGTATGGGATTTTCAAATCGTGCAACAGTCCGCGCGAGCATGCCTGCACGCTGTGGCAAAGGCCGACAGTCTTCACGCCCGTATAGCGCAGCATATAGCCGGTCAGCATTGCCATGGGGTTTGTGTAGTTTAAAAACCACGCGTCGGGACAGACTTCCTCGATGTCGCGCGCGAAATCCTCGAGCACGGGGATTGTGCGCAGCGCGCGGAAAATGCCGCCTATACCAAGTGTGTCACCTATCGTCTGGCGCAGACCGTATTTTTTCGGAATTTCAAAGTCCGTTATCGTGCATGGATCATAGCCGCCGACCTGAATGGCGTTGACGACAAAATCCGCGCCGGCAAGCGCAGCACGCCGGTTTTCGACTCCGAGATACTTTTCGATCTTCGCCCTGTTATCGTTTATATTCTTGTTGAGAGCACAGACCATTATGTATGATTCCTCAAGACGCTCGGGGTCGATATCATACAGCGCGATTACGCTGTCTCGCAGCGCTTCGGTGAGCATGGAGTCTCCCAGCACGTTTTTGGCAAATACTGTGCTGCCCGCTCCCATAAATGTGATCTTCGGCATAGCTTTTTTCCTCCTGTTGCAGGTCCTCCCCGTCGCGGGTTTCGGCCTGAATATTATACCCTGAAATTGTGTTTTTTAGCAATTAACATTTATATATTATAACATCCCGTCCCCGAAAGTCAAGTGAAGATTAGGTGAATAAATATACCGTAGTGTCTGCCCGGTCTGATGCATAAATCGCCCGGTGCCGAGCAAATTGCGAGCTGCAAAAAATCATTACCGATTTTTCACGATTCATTGACATTCGTTAATATTTGCGGTATTATCGGTATCGTATGGTAACTATTTGCTACCCACCGGTAACTACAAAAGGAGGCAGCATAATGTTTATCGAAGAAAGGCACCAGGCAATTTTGGACATGCTTTCAAAGCACGGCAGGATTACAACTCCCGAAATTCAGAGCCAGTTCGGGGTCGGGTACGAAACCGCCAAGCGCGACCTGCGAATTCTTGAAGAAAAGGGGATGCTCAAGCGCACGCGCGGCGGCGCAATCCCGCTGACCGGATACGCTATCGGCAAGCCTGCGGGCATAACATGCCGTGACTTTACCGAAATCAGGCCCGATTACCTTGCCGTCGCGCGCCGCGCGGCCGAATTTGTCGCGGACGGCGACGTGATTTTCATTTCCGCCGCGACTGTCGGCTGGTTTATGCTATCGTTCCTGCCCCGCGATTACAAACTGCGCATAGTTGTCAATTCCACAATCCTGGCGGAAGAGCTGCGCACAAATAAAAATTTCACCGTCGTCATGCTCGGCGGCGAGCTTGACGAAAAGGGCAACTCATACGGTATGTTCGCTCGCCAAATGCTGGCCGGACTGCGGATTGACAAATGCTTTGTCACCTCCGCCTGCATATCGCCGTCGTTCGGGCTGTCGGTGCAAAGCGAAAACCGCGCGGAATTTCTGCGCGTCGCGCTCGACTGTTCGCGCAAGGCATACGGGCTTTATCCCACAGTCAAAATCGGCATGGAAAGTGCGATTTCGATCTGCCCCGCCGCGCGCCTGCACACGCTTATCACCGACACCGACGCACTGGAGGAAGATATTGCGGCGTTCTCAGAGATGGGGATTGAGGTAGTTACTGTCAAGCCGGAGAGCGAGTGAATTAAACAGGGTAACAGCCGTTTGTTCCATGTATATCCCAGTATGACTGCAGGACAACATATTAATGCCAGAAATTAACCATACCCACAGCTAATCAATGCGGACTTTCTTTCATAAAAATACTGCCGTATTCTCACACTACGGCAGGCAAAAAAAGCAGGGGCAAACCTATCTGCCCCTGTTCCTTTTTATTCAGCTCATCAGTCTGACCATTATCGCCTTCTGCACATGCAGGCGGTTCTCGGCCTCGTCGAAAATCTCGTTTGCATGCCGTTCAAAGACGTCGGTGGTTATCTCTTCCTCGCGGTGCGCTGGCAGGCAGTGCTGCACAATCACGCCCGGATTTGCAAGCGCCTCGATTTCCGCGTTCACCTGATAGCCCATGAAATCCATCATGCGCTGCTCAGCCTCGGCTTCCATGCCCATCGACGCCCAAACGTCGGTATAAAGCACGTCGGCGCCCGCCGCGGCTTCTTTAACATCTTCGGTGATAAGCAGCTTGCCCGGATACTTTTCGCCAAACGCTATGGCGTCAGGATGGGGCATGTGATTTTTCGGGCAGGCGATCGCGACGCTCATGCCGACAGTCAGGCCGCCGACGATAAGCGAGTTTGCCACGTTGTTGCCATCGCCGACAAAGCAGAGCTTCAGTCCCTCAAGCGTGCCCTTGTATTCGCGTATTGTCATCAGGTCCGCCAGCACCTGGCAGGGATGCTCATAGTCGGTAAGCCCGTTTATCACCGGAATGCCCGAGTATTTCGCCAGATCCTCGACCTCTTTCTGCGAGAAGGTGCGGATCATTATGCCGTCGAGATAGCGGCCGAGCACGCGCGCCGTGTCCTCAACCGACTCGCCGCGCCCTATCTGCAGGTCGCGCGACGAGAGAAACAGTGCCTGCCCGCCGAGCTGGTACATGCCCACCTCAAACGACACGCGCGTGCGCGTCGACGATTTTTGGAATATCATGCCCAGCGTCTTGCCCGAAAGATACGGGTGGGCTATGCGGTTTTTCGTTTCGTATTTTAATTGTACGGCAAGGTTTAGTATATCGTCAATGTCCGATTTGGACAGGTCAGCCATTTTAAGCAGGCTCTGCTTCATTTTCGCACCTCTCATTAATGCCGATGACGGCTTCAAGTATTTCCAAACCCTTGTCAAGCTCTTCGTATGATATTGTCAGCGGCGGCAGGAATCGCAGCACATTAGTGCCTGCCGATAGAATAAGTAAACCCGAATCGCAGCATTTCTTTACATATTCGTGCGGGTCGCCGTCGATCTCGACACCGACCATAAGCCCCAGTCCGCGAACCTCGCGCACTATAGGAAGCTGCATGCCGATTATGCGGCTGCGCATATATTCGCCCTTGTCGCGCACCGAGCGCAGAAACGCGGGGTCGCTTACCCTGCGCACAACCTCGAGCGCGCCTGCGCAGACAACGGGGTTGCCGCCGAATGTCGAGCCGTGGCTGCCAGGGCCGAGTACTGCCGCCAGCTTTTCCGAGCACATAAACGCTCCGACGGGAAGTCCGCCGCCCAGTCCCTTTGCAACGGTGATTATATCGGGCTCGATGCCGTAATTCTGGCAGGTGAGGAAGCGGCCGGTGCGCCCGATGCCCGTCTGCACCTCGTCGACAATCAGCGTTATGTCGCGCTCGCGGCACAGTTCCTCCGCGTCGCGCAGGTATGCTCCGCGCAGGAAGTTTACACCGCCCTCGCCCTGAATGGTTTCGATCATCAGCGAGCAAACGTCCGGGGTCATAGCCTCACGCAGCGCATCGATGTCATTTGCGGGCACATATTTGAACCCTTCGGTATAAGGCGCAAAGTCGACGTGGAACCTATCCTGACCTGTGGCTGCAAGTGTTGTTATCGTGCGGCCATGGAAGGAGTTTTTCAGTGTAATCACTGTCGCGCGCGGGTTGCCCGGACTGCCGTCGCCGTACTTGTCGCGGCTGTATTTGCGCGCAAGCTTTATCGCCCCTTCATTTGCCTCCGCGCCCGAATTGCAGAAAAACACCTTTGACATCCCCGACGCGGTGACAAGCTCACGGCCCAGCTCTGCGGTAGCCGGCGACACGAAATAGTTTGACATGTGAGCCAGCTTTCCAAGCTGCTCTGTCACCGCCGATATCCAGCCTTCGTCGCACAGACCGAGCGAGTTGACCCCGATGCCGGAGGTGAAATCTATATATTTTTTTCCGTCACAGTCATACAGCGTGGCGTTTTTACCGTGGGAGACCGCAACCGGCAGCCGCCCGTAGGTTCCCATTGTATATTCGGCGTCAAGCCCCAGATAATAAGCGTTATTCATATCAAATCTCACATTTACCCCTTGCTTCCGGCGGCTGAATTCCGCGGCAGGAGTACAGTCCTCCCGCGGTTTTTTGTTTTTGTAGCGAGATATTGTCTATTACTTTACGAACATCGTGCCGATGCCCTCGTCGGAGAACATCTCGATCAGAATTGAGTGCAGAATACGCCCGTCGAGTATGCAGGTACGCGATATGCCCTGCGATATCGCCTCCGCACAGCAGTTGACTTTGGGTATCATACCGCCTGTTATAATGCCCTCCGCTATAAGCGCCGGTATATCGGAGATTTTCACCACCGGTATCAGCGAGGCCTCGTCCTTGGGATCGCGCAATACACCGCGCACATCGGTGAGCAGCAGCAGGTTGGAGGCCTGCAGCGCCACCGCGAGCCTTGCGGCTGCAATATCGGCGTTGATGTTGTAAACCATGCCGTCGTCGACACCCGCGGCGATTGTTGATACAACCGGTATATAGCCGCGCTCAAGGTTATCGCGGATAACCGATACGTCGATCGAGGTGATATCACCCACGTTGCCGTAATCGTTTATGCCGTCCTCGAGCTTCTTTGCCTTTATCATGCCCCCGTCAATGCCGCACAGGCCGACAGCGCGCCCGCCGATTCGCCCGATGAGGTTGACAAGATCCTTGTTTGTCTTACCCGCAAGCACCATCTGCACAATTTCGATGTCCTCATCGTCCGTGTAGCGCAGCCCGTTGACAAACCGGCTTTCCTTGCCGAGTTTGCTCATCATATTGTTTATCTCGGGACCGCCGCCGTGAACGAGCACGACATGGATTCCCACCAGAGAAAGCAGCACCAGGTCGGAAATCACCGCTTCGTTTAAACCCGGGTTATGCATCGCGCTGCCGCCGTATTTTACGACAACGGTTTTGCCGGTGTATTTCTGAATGTACGGCAGTGCCTGGGTAAGCACACGCGCCTTATCCATGTTAGATATAAACATAATATACCTCTCAGCTT
This sequence comes from Clostridia bacterium, assembly GCA_033808535.1. Lineage (GTDB taxonomy): Bacteria > Bacillota > Clostridia > Oscillospirales > CAG-272 > DTU078. The sequence goes on along the minus strand of JAPXNL010000063.1, from coordinate 4,639 downwards.
CTGTAATCTCCGTTTATACGGACGTATTCATAGCTTAAGTCGCATCCCCATGCGGTAGCGCACGCGGTCCCGCACTTGCAGTCGATGTCGATGTAAATGTAGTTGCAGGAGAGAATTTCTTTTGCCTTTTCCTCGTCGACCGGAGTATCGTGCCCATCGCGGCAAACGTCTATTTCGCCCGCTTTGGACCTGAATTTAAGGTCGACAGTGTTTGGGTCGAGCGGCACGCCCGCATATCCCAGCGCGCACATCAGGCGTCCCCAGTTTGCGTCCGCGCCGAACATTGCGGTTTTGACAAGCGACGACTTGATAACTGATTTCGCCAGTTTCTTTGCCCCCGCCACGTCGTAATAATTTCTCACATTGCACTCAAGCAGCTTGGTCGCGCCTTCGCCGTCGGCGGCGATCGACTTTGCCATATTCGTGCACAGCCAGAGCAATGCTGCGCGGAACGCTTCAAAGTCATCGCACTCCGCCGCCGTTATGGGCTTGTTGCCTGCCTTGCCCGACGCGAGGATTATCACCATGTCGTTTGTTGAGGTGTCGCCGTCGATGCTTACCATATTGAAGGTGTCTGTTACCACAGAGGCAAGCGCCGCCCGCAGCGGACCGGGCTCGATAGCAGCGTCGGTCGTGATAAACCCGAGCATTGTCGCCATGTTCGGCTCAATCATTCCCGAACCCTTGCAAATACCGCCGATTCTGATCTTTTTGCCGCTTATGAGCAGCTCGCAGGCGAATTCCTTCGGCCTTGTGTCGGTGGTCATAATGGCGTTTGCCGCCATATGCGATGCATTTTCGCCGTATGCAAGCCCCTCTGCCAGTTCGGGGATGGCATCTACGATAATCTCAACTGGCAGCGGCAAGCCGATCACACCGGTGGAGGCGACGACCACATCTTCCTCCGCGATGCCCAAGTGACGGGCAAGCGCCTGGCAGGTTAAGTTAGCTTTCTCATAGCCGTCGGTAGTGCAGGCGTTTGCGTTTCCGCTGTTGCAGATTATAGCCTGCGCATATCCGTCGTAAAGATGTGAGCGCGAGACGCCCACAGGCGCGGCAAAAACCTTGTTTGTGGTAAACATTCCGGCAGCGGCGCAGCGGCTGTCTGCGACAATCAGCGCCAGGTCGCGCTTTGATTTGTTCTTGCGCAGTCCCGCATGAATGCCGGACGCTCTGAACCCGGCCGGTGCGGTAACCCCGCCGGGTATTTCATTAATCTCTATGTTCATTCAATTGTATCTCACAGTCTTAAATTATTGCGGGAGGATACAGCAGACCCGTCGATTCATCAAGTCCGAAGCGGATATTCATGTTCTGAATCGCCTGACCCGCCGCGCCCTTAACCATATTGTCTATCACAGACGAAATTATAAGTGTCGACGTGCGGCTGTCGGAGTGCAGCGATATGTCGCAGTAGTTTGAGCAGCGCACATTTCGGATAGCGGCGTATTCGCCCTGCGGCATGACGCGCACAAAGCGCTCGCCCGCATAAAACTCGGTGTATATCTTATGTATTTCGCCAATCGGAGCATTTTCTTTCAGCCGGCAGTAGATCGTTGACTCAATTCCCCTGTTGACGGGCAGCAGGTGCGGCACAAATGTCACAGTCAGCTTTTTCCCGGCAAGCTCCGACAGCGTCTGCTCGATCTCGGGCGTGTGCCTGTGGCATCCGGCCTTGTATGCGGCGAAATTTTCGTTTGTGTCGGGGAAATGCGTGTTCTGCGTCAGCCCCCGCCCGGCTCCGGTGACGCCCGACTTCGAGTCGATCACAATGCATTCAAGGGTTATAAGCCCTGCCTTCAGCGCCGGCGCAAGTCCCAATGCTACCGATGTCGGATAGCAGCCCGGGTTTCCGATTATCTCCGCCGTTTTAATTTTATCGCGATAAAGCTCGGGCAGCGCATAGACCGCCTTTTCGTGAAGAAACTGATTTTTATACTCAAGCCCGTACCATTCTTTATATTCCGCGGGGTCGTACAGCCTGAAATCCGCGCCCAAATCAATGAGCACCGCGCCTTTGCCCGCGCACTTTTCGGCGATTTCCTCCGATAATCCATGCGGCAGAGATGCAAATACCGCGTCGGAGTCGGCTATAACCTCATCCATCCCGGTCAGCACCGTGTCGCATATTCCCGCAAATCCGGGATAGACCTCCGACAGTGACTTTCCCTCAAACGACACCGACGACAGTCCTGCAATGCGCACTTCCGGGTGGCCACAGAGCAGTCTGACAAGCTCCATGCCCGCATAACCGGTTGCGCCGATGACACCAACTGATATCATTTCTGATAAACCCTCATTGTGTTATTTCCGGCTTTCGATGAATGCTGCAAGCGACCCGAGCTGTGATTCAACGGACTGTACGGCGGGGCCGCCTGTCACGCCGCGGCGGCTCGTGCAGTTTTCAAGATTAATCGCGTCGTATATGCCATCGTCGAAGGACGGATGAAAAGACTTGTATTCGACCAAAGCAAGTTCTTCAAAGGTTTTGCCATTGTCGATGCAGTATGCCACCAGCTGGCCGACAACCTTATACGCATCGCGGAAAGGCAACCCCTGCCGCACCAGATAATCGGCGCAGTCGGTTGCCGCGATAAATCCGCCCGATGCCGCTCTTCTCATCGCAGCGACATTGACTGTGAGCGTTGAAAACATTGAAGTAAAAAGCTCAAGGCACATTTTAACCGTGTCAAGCGCGTCGAATATGGCTTCCTTGTCTTCCTGCATGTCTTTGTTATAGGCAAGCGGCAGCCCTTTCATCATCATAAGCAAAGCCACAAGCGAGCCTGTGACCCGCCCCGATTTGCCGCGAACAAGCTCGGCAATGTCGGGATTCTTTTTCTGCGGCATTATTGAGGAGCCGGTTGAATATGCGTCGTCGAGCGTCACAAACCCGAACTCCGAACTCGACCATAGTATTATTTCCTCAGAAAAGCGCGAGAGGTGAATCATTATAATCGAGAGCGCAGACGCCAGCTCGAGCACAAAGTCGCGGTCGGATACGCCGTCGATGCTGTTTTCGGTCACGCCGTTCATGCCCAGCGACACTGCAACCGACTCGCGGTCGATCGGATATGTCGTGCCGGCCAGCGCGCAAGAGCCGAGCGGCGAGATGTTCATGCGTTTGTGCACATCGTCGAGCCTGCCGATGTCGCGCCGCAGCATCTGCGCGTATGCAAGGATGTGGTGCGCAAATGTGACCGGCTGCGCGCGCTGCAGGTGAGTGTATCCCGGCATTATGGTGAGGGTGTTCTCTTTCGCCTTGTCATATATGGCTTCAAGCAGCCCGACCAGCAGCCCCTCGACCTCTTTAATCTCGTCGCGCAAATACAGCCTGATGTCGAGCGCGACCTGGTCGTTGCGGCTGCGCGCGGTGTGGAGCCGCTTGCCCGGCTCGCCGATTCGCGCTGTCAGCTCTGCCTCCACGAACATGTGGATATCCTCTGCAGCGGGATCGATTTCGAGCTTTCCCGATTCGATGTCATCCAGTATGCTTCCCAGCCCTATGATTATCGTCTCTGCGTCAGCACCCGATATTATGCCCTGATTCGCAAGCATCACGGCGTGCGCCATGCTGCCTTCTATGTCCTGGCGGTACATGCGGCTGTCAAAGGATATCGAGGAGTTGAAGTCGTTTACACGGCTGTCAAGCTCCTTCTTGAACCGCCCCGCCCACATTTTTGCGTTTTTGTTCATTTATATCACCCCGGCTGCGGGAGTAATACTGCTCCCGCAGCCTGTGTTTAAATTAACAAGATATGATCCGCCAAAAAGTTTTCTCTTATTTCTTTTTGCGGCTGCGCGCGGCAACTGCGACGGGCAGGCCGAACAGGTTGATAAAGCCCTCTGCATCCTTCTGATTGTAAACTTCGTCGGCGCCGAAGGTGGCGATATCCTCGCTGTAAAGCGAGTAGGGAGAGGTTATCGATGCGGTGATAATGTTGCCCTTGTAGAGCTTGAGCTTTACGTCGCCGGTGACATACTCCTGCGTCTTGTCAACAAAGGCTGACAGCGCCTCGCGCAGGGGCGTAAACCACTGACCGTAGTATACAAGCTCGGCAAACTTGTGGGCAAGCATCTGCTTTGTGTGCATCGTGTCGCGGTCGAGCGTCAGCGTTTCAAGCGCTTCGTGCGCCGTATAAAGTATCGTTCCGCCCGGAGTTTCGTATACGCCGCGGCTCTTCATGCCGACCAGGCGGTTCTCGACCAGGTCGATGATGCCGATTCCGTTCTCGCCGCCCAGCTTGTTGAGCTTTTCCATTATTTCAACCGGGCCCAGCTTTTCGCCGTCGATTGCGACCGGGGTGCCCTGCTCAAACGAGATAGTCACATAAGTAGGACTATCGGGCGCGGCTTCCGGCGTCACGCCCATTTCGAGTATCTTGTCGTACTTCGGCTCGTTTGCCGGATCCTCGAGGTCGAGGCCCTCGTGCGAAAGGTGCCAGATGTTTTTATCTTTTGAATAGTTGGTTTCGCGGCTTATTTTAAGAGGAACATTCTTTGCTATGGCGTAATCGATTTCCTCGTCGCGCGATTTTATATTCCACTCGCGCCACGGGGCGATGATCTTCATTTCAGGTGCAAACGCCTTTATCGTCAGCTCAAAGCGCACCTGGTCGTTGCCTTTGCCGGTGCAGCC